>JBMNRY010000081.1:0-8912 GCA_050944915.1 Limnochordia bacterium | reverse complement strand
CCGGTAATATGGATACTTGTATCACCATTAGGACCATCATCTGCCATGGGGGACGGGCCTATATCCAGGCGGGAGCGGGGATTGTAGCCCTTTCCCAACCGGAAAAAGAATACCTGGAGATCGAAACCAAATTGGCGGCCCTGATCCAGGCTTTAGGGTACGGAGAGTAACCTCTACTCCATGGGAGGATCTGCAACTCCTGGAGGGGAACATCTTTTAATGGACGATAGGAGGCAAGGAACTATGTCAGAACAACCCTTCGCAACCAGAATGCAAGGTGCGACCAGTAACGTTATTCGAGAAATCCTCAAGGTAACCCAAAGACCGGAGATCATCTCCTTTGCCGGGGGGATGCCCGATCCCGGCAGTTTTCCCCTGGAATTCATCCGGGAAGCCTGTGGGGAATTGTTAACCCGGCGGGGGGAGGAAATACTCCAGTATGGAACAAGTGAAGGCTATTTGCCCCTCAGGGAAGGGATAGTCGATTTTGTGGCCCAAAAGGGCATCGCTGCCCAGGTGGAAGATGTATTGATCCTCAGCGGATCCCAACAAGGGATCGATTTAACGGCTAAGGCCCTCCTGGATCCCGGCGATGGGGTCATCGTGGAAGAGCCTACCTATTTGGCTGCCCTGAGCATCTTCCGCAGTTACGAAGCTCAAATCATCCCCGTGGCCGGTGACGAGGAAGGGATGGATCCCGCGGCCTTAGAGGAGGCCCTACGGGATAACAAGATCAAGCTGATCTATTTGGTACCGACCTTCCAAAACCCCACCGGACTGACCTATGGGGAAGCCAGACGCCGGCGGATCGGAGAATTGGCTGCCAAGTACGGTGTCTATGTCATTGAAGATGATCCCTACGGGGATCTTCGTTACAGCGGTGAGGCCCTATCGGCCTTAAAAGCCTATGATCAAGAAGATAAGATCGTCTACTTAGGCACCTTCTCCAAAATTATTTCCCCGGGACTGCGGGTCGGTTTCTGCGTCATCACCGATCCCCAGCTTCGCCAAAAGGTGCTCATCGGCAAACAGGGCACCGATGTTCACACCAGCAATCTGTCCCAACAGATCGTATGGAAATTCTTAGCCGATGGCCATTTACCCCGACATATCGAACAGATCTGTGATCGTTACCGACAGAAAAGGGATTTGATGCTCCAGTGCCTGGCCGAAGAATTCCCTTCGACGGCTAAATGGCGACAGCCCCATGGGGGTCTGTTCCTCTGGGTGGAGCTGGAAGAAGGGATCTCTACCGCGGAGCTGCTGCCCCGGGCCGTTGAGGAAAAGGTAGCCTATGTGCCCGGCGCACCCTTCTATCCCAGTGGTGGGGGAGAAAACACCCTTCGATTGAACTTCTCCAATGCCACGGAAGAAAAGATCAGCCTCGGTTGTCAACGCCTCGGCCGGGTGTTCAAAACCCTCTAGTAGGGTAGGGTGGCTCGCGTCTGCGGGCCACCCTTACATATTTGGATGATTGGAACAGAAGGAGGAGTTGCATGATCGAAGAAGACAAGGACTGGAGTTTTAGAGAGAGTTTTGGCCGATGTTGGCTGCGGTTCATCGCCGATCTAGAAGGGTTGACTTTTCAGCCCCAGCCCTTTATTCTCCAATGCTGGCCGACCAGGGAGGAAGCCCACCTGGTCCCTAGACCGGTAGGGGGAAAGAAACTAGAACAAAGGCGGAAACACAATCAGGCCCTCATTGAAATTGCCAAACCATGTTTAGAAAGTCTTTCCCTAAGCCTAGCTAATTTCCCCCATTTAGTTTTCCTTTACGATTGTGATGCCATCGTCTTAGAAGTCTTCGGCAAAACCGAGGGCGTCCTCGATGAGGAGGAACGTCGTCGGTGGGGCCTTTGTCCTGGGGGGAACTGGATGGAGTCGGCGGTGGGTCCTAACGGGGCCGGGACATGCCTAGCCCTTGATCAACCGGTGGTCATCATGGGCGAAGAAGAATGTGTGATTCCTTTCCACGGTTGGTCTAGTTTCGGGGTTCCTCTCCATGATGAAGAACGGATCATCGGTGCCTTGGTCATGATGGTGCCCCGGGAGTACGGAACACCGGCCAAGTTCGTCCGCGTAATGGAGATCAGCCACATCATTGAGCGGGAATATAAACTGCGAAAACTTTTGCTGTCCATGCATGAGAAAAGCCAGGAACATCTCATCACCGCCAAGGTGGCTGCCCAAGCGGCCCACGAAATCAAAAACCCCCTATCAACTCTGCGGGTCATCTTTCAGATTTTGCAACTGGTTGATAACGATCCTCAAACCACCCGCTTGGCCCAGGGGGGGATCTGCCAGGTCGATCGCCTTAGCAAGCTGATCGGCAACATCATGATGTTGGTCAAACCGACTTATGTAAAAACAGAAAAAATCATACTTGCCGAAATAGTGGAGGCAGTTATCGCCGAATATCGGCCCTTCTTGGGAGATGTGGAATTGATCTGGACCAATCGGGCCGGTGATGTTTCTTTGGAAGGCAATGGAGACCTTTTAGGGGTGGCCATCGGTAATCTTTGTTCCAACGCCCTTGATGCCATGGAGGGGAGAGGGCGGCTCATCATTGAACTAGATCTCCTGTGCGATGGAGTGAATCTATCGGTGACCGATACGGGTCCCGGTTTTCCCCCAGAGCTGCAAAACCATTTTTTTGAACCTTTCTATACCAGCAAGCCGGAAGGCACCGGTTTAGGATTGATCATCGCCCGACAGATTGTCACCATTACCCATCGGGGCCAACTAGGTATTGAATCTTCTTCCCAGGGAACCAAGGTGAATATTTGGCTACCCCTCTCCACGGCGGAGAAATCTCCCACTGTCCCCGCGAGGGCCCAAGGTTAGGTGTCTTTACATCCCCGGTCAAACTGGTAAAATGGGGGAAACAGAAAAAAGGAAGTGGATTAATGCGCATTGGAGCCCACCTATCTATCGCAAAAGGTTTAGATAAAGCCGCGGAGATGGCCGTTTCCATCGGCGCCAATACCTTTCAATTTTTCACCAGAAATCCCCGGGGAGGTGCCGCCCGGCAAATCCCCGCCCAAGAAATTGAACTCTGGGAGAGCAAACGCAAAGAAGCCGACATTTTCCCCATCGTCGGCCATTTGCCCTATACGGTGAATTTGGCCAGCCCCAAAAAACCGACCGCAGCCTTTGCCCGGCAGGTGATCAGTGAAGATCTAGAACGCTGTAGTAAATTCGGCGCAGAATACCTGGTTGTCCATCCCGGAAGCCACGCCGGTCAGGGGGAAGAAAAGGCCTTAGTCCAGATCGTCGAAGGCTTGGCGGAGATCTTTTCTGGATTTTCCGGCTCTACCCGCCTGTTGCTGGAAGCTATGGCCGGTCAAGGTAGTGAAGTGGGCAGTCTAGAACATTTGGCCTGGATTGGGGAGCGGCTGGCCTGGCCTCCAAATCTGGGAGTATGTTTAGATAGCTGCCATTTGACTGCGGCCGGCTATGATTTCCAAGCCTCCGGCGGGGTCGATAAACTGGTGGAGGATTTGGCAAAGACCGTCGGTTTAGAACGGGTTTACGTTTTTCATCTTAATGATTCAAAATTTCCTCCCGGCTCCCACAAGGATCGCCATGCATTGTTAGGAGAAGGCTATGTCGGTTTGGAGGGAATCGAAGGGATCATCAACCACCCCCAGCTGCGTCATCTGCCCTTCCTTGTGGAAACCCCTGTTGATGATTATACCCTGTATGCTGAGGAAATCCGCAGGGCCAAGGGATTGTACCGTAGTACATGAACTAAGCTCACCGGACCTTGGGGAAGGACAAAGAAGTAAGCGGCGAGAAAATATTGGTGAACTTGTGTAGAAGGGAAGGAAAATTATGAAACTTAGTGTGTCTATTTCTGCTCCCGGATCCAAGTTTGCACCGATTATGCTCCAAGGGGATTACGCTGAAAAGATTTACGAAGCTAAAGAGTTGGGCTTTTCCGCTGTCGAGCTACATATTCGGGATCCCAAGGCCGTCGATCAAGGGAAGATCTTGGGGGCCTTGGAAAAAACAAAGCTGGCTGTATCGACCATCGGCACCGGCCAGGCTTGGGTCGATGAGCGGCTTTCCTTTGCTTCGGCCGATGGGGAAATCAGGAGGCGGGCGATACAGCGGATTAAAGATCATTGCGATTTCGCGGCCCAGCTGGGCGGGATTGTAATCATCGGCACCATCAAAGGCCCCCTGCCCGGCGATTCCCATGGAGATCTATTAGCCAAAACTCGGGCGGAGGACTGCCTAAGAGAGTGTGCCGATTATGCCGGGGCCTTAGGGGTGCAGTTGACCGTGGAAGCGATCAACAGGTATGAAACTAATTTCTTGAACCGAGGTTTGGAAGTGGTGGAATTCATCGAAGGGTTGAATCGGCCCAATGTCGGTTTGCATTTAGATACCTTTCATATGAATATCGAAGAAATCCATTTGGCCCAGACCATTAGGGATTGTCGTGACCATCTCATCCATTTCCATTTGGCCGATAGCAACCGCTGGCCGCCGGGTTATGGGCATATCGAATTTCTCCCCCTGTTGACCGCCTTGAGGGAAATCGGCTACAAGAACCATTTGGCCCTAGAGTCGCTGCCCTTGCCTGATCCCCAGCAGGGAGCCCGGCGAGGTCGGGAACATATCGAAGAATTGCTCCGTTCCTTAGCTACCTAGGAGGTGTCCCCATTAAAGCTGTCCTCTTTGATTTGGATGGAACCCTTTTGGAAACCGATTTCGATGAAATCATGCCTGCATATCTGCAGGAGTTAACCCGCCATTTTGCCCCATGGGTGACCGGGGAAGAGTTCCGCCATCAACTGTTGGCTTCCACCCAAGTGGCCATGGAAGTAGCCGATGGCACCCGGACGGTTTTAGAGATTTTCAGCCAAGACTTTTTCCCCAAAGTGGGCCTATCCCCCCAGGGGATGGAAATTTTTGAGGATTTTTACCGTCGGGAGTTTCCCCGCTTAGGTGCCCAGGCCCTTCCTCGTCGATACGCCCGGGAAGCGGTGGAGGCTGCCTTTGCGCGAGGTTATAAAGTAGTAGTGGCCACCAACCCCATCTTTCCCATCAGCGCCATCGAAGCCCGTTTAGCTTGGGCGGGGCTAGAAGATTATCCCTATGATTTAATCACCAGTGGAGAGATCATGCATTTCTGTAAACCCCGGCGGGAATACTTTCACCAGACGGCCCAGTTGATCGATTGTCGGCCCCAGGATTGTTTGATGATCGGCAACGATCCCCGATTAGATCTGGGAGCCAAAGGGGCGGGTATGGCGACCTTCCTTTTAGATTGTGAAGACCCCCAGGCCGACCACTGGGGGACCATGGAAGATGTCTATCACCTAATTAAAAGAGGGGCCTAAAAGCCCCTCTTAGTTCTAATAGGTGCCACCTTTCAATTCGTTGGGGTTATGAGCGGAAGAAGTACCCTGTTGGGCATCAGGCTCTAACGGGAAAGAGGCACCACTACCTCCGATACCAATGCTTTGCCGAAAACCGGCTTGTACGTTGCTGGTTGCCTGTTGGATGAGGGATTGTTCAGCGGCGGCAATCATGCGCCGTACCATATGTCCCCCTACCGCGCCACATTCGCGGGCGGGAACGTCACCCCAGTAACCAGTTTTCCAGGACTGATTGATTCCCAGTTCATTAGCAACTTCATATTTGAACTGTTCCAGGGCTGCAGCGGCTTGCGGAATTAAGGTACGATTCGATTTTGAACCTAGAGCCATTCTTGTCACCTCCTTGATTGTCGTGCAACCCTAGTTTGGTCCGAAAGGGGAAGGCTCATACGGTGTAGATTCTGGTCAATCTTGATGGACCTCCCATGTGCAGGCCACGCCCAATTTTCAACGGAGTTCCCCCTGAGGAGAAGAGAGAAATAAGTATCTTGGGCAAATCAAAATCGCGAAAAAATATCTCCAGCGGCGGCAGATCCCGTGGGAAAATATCGAAAGGTGACATGATGGAAAGGCTCGTCCAAAAAATCGATAGGTGGCGGTACTTTGGGGGCAGGCTTAAGGTTGGCTTTCCATGGCTTCCTGGTGGAGGGGCAAATTGTGGAAGGACTGGCAAAAAATGGTGCACGTTGCGGTTAGCGGAAAAAACCAAGGATGACGGCGACAATCCCTGCGGACATCAGGGGCCCATTGGGGATCCCGCCCAGGAAGGATACACCGATGACGGAACCGACGATGAGGCCGACCAGGATCTCCGGTTCTACCTTTAAATAGTCGACCCCCCTGGCGGCTAAGATGGCTGAACAAATGCCGACGATGATGGCGACGAGACCGCCACGAGTGCGCAAACAGTTGATGATGGTCGCTACGGTCACTTGGCCCGTGCCGATGGGCAAAAAGACTCCTAGGAGCATAAAAGCAATGCCTAGGAACAGACTATGTTTGTCGAGGAAAGCAATGATGGGGTCCAATTGGAAGATATGGAGGAAGAGGAGCAGGGCACAGGCGGTAGCGACCAAGTTGTTACCGCCAATGACGCTGACGATGAACAAAAAAGCCAAGATAATAGTGGTTTCGGACATGTAATCACCTCAGTCGATAATCCACCACGATCTTACCCATCCCTGATTCCCCTTCCTCCTCAAGGAACAACTATTTGTCTTCAATCGTTAATACCTTTTTTACCTCGGCCGGTAGGGCGAAGGCAGCCCGGTGGATCTCCTCTGTATAGTATCGAAGTTGCCAATCCTCCGGCGGACATCCCCGGGGCTCCAGGGGATGGGCTGCTTTCGAGCCGATGGTGAAACTCCAAGGCGCTACGGAGTAGGTCGGCACACTGGCTAGAAACAGGTAGGTATGGCGATATAAAGCGGCCAAGCTACCGAAGATCCTTCCCACTAGCTCAGGAGTGAAGAAGGGCGATTCCGTTTGGGCCACAAAAACGCCGTCATCCTTTAGGGCCCGGTGGCAGTCTTTATAAAATGGGTAAGCGAATAACCCTTCCGCGGGACCCAAGGGGTCGGAAGAATCGACGATGATTACATCGTAATAACCTTCCCTATCCTGGACAAATTTCAAACCATCGGTACAATGGATGCTCACCCGGGGGTCGTCAAAGGATGAAGCCAGCTCCGGTAAATGCTGACGACAGGCGTCGATGACCATCTCATCGATTTCTACCAGATGGATTTGCTCCACCGACGGATGTTTGAGGACCTCCCGGACCGTTCCACCATCACCGCCGCCGATGACCAGGACCTTTTCCGGTCGGCGGTGGGTGAATAAAGCCACGTGGGCCAGCATTTCATGGTAAATATATTCATCCCGTAAGGTTGTTTGGATGATCCCGTCTAAAACCAGCATCCGCCCGAACTCTTTTCCTTCTAGAATGCTGACCTGCTGATATGGCGATTGCCCATGGAACAACTGGCGGCTGATCCGATGGGCGATATACAACTCATTAGTTTCTTTTTCGTGGAACCACAACTCCACCACTTATCCACCTCCCCTTCACCTTATCTGTTGGCTGTCCCGGGGGAAGATCCTCCTGGGAAAGCTACGACCGCTACCTATCTTGCTTTAGCAGTAGATAAAAAAGATTCGGAAAATAGTGTAGAAACTTCGACAGACAAGCTTGTTCCCCGTGTGCTAACGTTGTACTTGCCCTTTATCAAGGGGTATGAAGCCAGAAAGGAAGGATCGATATGGGTGAACGAGTAGAAGTCTCTACCTATCGGGTGCTTTCGTTACCGACCGGTTCCCGACGCCCCCGGATAGAATGGCGACGGTGGGGAGTGGGGAGAACCCTAGCCTTATCCCTCCGGCGCGATTTACTATTCAGCCAAATATTAGGACTCCTTTTAGGCCGCTGCCAGTTTTTCGGCAGCTTATTTCCCTTCGGGATCGCCTTTTATGCCGCCTTATTGGCTACCGACCAAAAACGGCGGGCCCTAGCTTTAGCCGGGGGAATGCTGGTCGGACTGCTCACCCTTAAACTCCCCGGCGAGCTTCTTATCCACCTGGCCATGTTCATCACCCTGCTTTTCTTGGCCAAGGGGCAGCGGCCCCTGAGCTTTCTCAAGGTCCTGGGAGTCGTAGCCCTCCTGAGGGGTATACCAGTGGTCGTCGGCTGGTCTTCCAATCCCTCCGCCCTCGGGCTCGAGGCCCTCTTGGCGGGCCTACTCTTTGTGGTTTTGAAGCCGGCGGCCGGTTTAGGTAAGACTCAGGGGATCCAGTATTTATCGACCCAGCAAATCGGAGCCACGACCATGCTCGTCGCCGGCCTGGTCGCGGGATTGCAGGGATTAACCATCGGTCCTTTTAGCTTGTCCTATATCGGAGGTTTGCTAGCAGTATTGGTGGCTGCCTACGTCGGCGATGGCATGATCGGTGCCGCCGTCGGTGTGCTGGTGGGGACAGTCTTGGTCATTTCCGGATTAGGGGGGCCCCATCTCTTAGGACTCCTCGCCCTGGGTGGCCTCTTAGCCGGCTTGGGAGCTAAAGGCGGCAAACCCGGTGTTTCCTTAGGTTTTGTCATCGGCGTCTTCATCCTTTCGGCCCAGATCCTCGATGAATATCTATTCTTTTCTAGTCTTCGCCATGGAGGTATGGCCATCTTTTGCTTAGCCCTCTTGCCTACAGGTTTGCTCGATAGGGCCTCCCAGCTGATCCCTGGGACCAGGCAACAATTAGAACGGCAAACTCGCCAAGAGGAGCGGCTGCAACAAGCCTTAAACCAGCGGTTGGCCGACTTATCCCATATGTTCACCGAATTAGCGGAAAAGTTCCTCCAGGGAGTACCCCAGCAAGAACAAAACCATATTGACTATCTCTTAGAAAAAATCAGTGAAAAGGTTTGCCGCCGCTGTAGTTCATCGTCCCGCTGTTGGGGTGCCGGTTGTTTGGGAACCTATTGGGATATCTTAGCCTTAGTAGAAGGCATGGAACGGGGAGAGGGGACGCGGCT
>JBMNRY010000080.1:0-9237 GCA_050944915.1 Limnochordia bacterium | reverse complement strand
TGGCCACCAATTGCTCCTTGGATAAGGGCACTGCCGATTGGGCCGTGCCGGCGGCGGCATAAACTACGGGATAACGCTCGAGGCTGGAATCGATGAGGATGATGACCTCGTCATTTAAGGCAAAGGGACAGACACCTCCCGGGGGATAACCGGTGATCTCGTAGGTCTCCTCGGGGGAGGCGAACCGCATTTTTTCCCCCGTCAGCTCTTTGAGCTTCCGGGTATCGATCCGGGTATCACCGCAGGTCACCACTACAGCCCTTTGCTTCTTACCGACAAAAACCAGGGTTTTGGCGATTTGACCTACTTCCACCCCTAAGGCTTGGGCGGCCAAGGGGGCACTACGGGTATCGGCGGCCAGTTCCAGCACTTCCACTCCGTGGGGCTCTAGCCAGGCCTTGACCCGCTGGATACTTTCCAAAACTATCTCCTCCTTCCGTCTTTTAGCTTAGCGATCGGGGTCGGGAATCCTCTCCCTTAGAGAAGGTTTTCCCCTGCCTTTGGTGAAAACATTCCTTTAGTGATAGGGGGCGAAGGAATGGCATTACGTGATTCCCTATTGAATCCCAATGACTTTACTATCACCTGGGAACTTGTCCCCGGCCGGGGAGTCTGGGAAAAGAACCAGGAGAAAATATTTGCTGATGCCGCCTTGGCGGCAAAAGATCCCCGGATCCACGGGGTATCCATTACCGATAACCCAGGCGGCAGCCCAGCTATGGCTGCCGATTATTTCGGCACAGAATTAATTCGATTAGGGGTCAACCCTATCGTTCATTTTACTTGTAAAGATAAAAACCGCAACCAAATCGAAGGTGATCTTTATGCCTTAGCCCGGGCGGGGGTGACCGATTTGCTGGTGATGAGCGGCGATTATCCCGTAACGGGCTATGGTGGAGGGCCGAAACCGGTCTTCGATTTAGATCCCATCCACGCCTTGGAATTGATCAAAGAACTCAACCAAGGGATGGTCATCTCCACAGGCCGAGGTCAGGCCCAACTGGCGCCGACGGCCTTTTTCCCTGGAGCCGTAGTCTCCCCCTTCAAGGTTCTGGAAGGGGAAGTCCTAACCCAATATTACAAGCTCGCCAAAAAGGTGGCTGCGGGGGCCCAGTTTATCGTTACCCAATTAGGTTACGATGCCCGTAAATTCCATGAATTACTTCTCTTCGTCCAAAGGGCCGGCTGGCAGGTGCCTCTAATTGGTAATATCTACGTCTTAACCTATGGCGTAGCCAAACTGATGCACAGCCAGCAGCTGCCGGGCTGTGTGGTCACCGATGAATTATTGGCCCGCTTGGCGGTGGAAAGGGAGGACTCCGATAAAGGTTTGGGGGCGAGGATCCTACGGGCCGCCAAGATGTATGCTCTGCTTAAGGGAATGGGCTACGCCGGCGTCCATTTAGGCGGGCCTGGGCTGAAGTATGAGCATGTGGTGGAAATCATCGAACGGGGCGAAGAACTTCTACCCAACTGGCCCCGCTATGTAAAACAGATCAATTATGCCCCGGCCAACACCTTCTACTATTTCCAGTCCGATCCCCAAAGGGGACTCAATACCGAGGAACTAAATCCCCGGGGGCCTGCCCCTAACTCCCGATTAGATAACCGTTTTTTCCGTCTCTTGCACCGGACCCTCTTCGAGGAGCGGGGGATCTTCTATGGGACTATGGCCACCTTTTCCCAACTGGTCGATGAGGTAGGTCTTGAGAAACCGGTGGCCGCCTTGGAACACGGGATCAAGAAGCTCACCAACGATTGCCAGCAGTGTGGGGATTGTGCCTTGGTGGAGCTAGCCTACTATTGTCCCATGTCCCAATGTCCGAAAAACCAAAGGAACGGTCCCTGTGGAGGCAGTCGTGATGGCTGGTGTGAAGTCTACCTAGGTGAACGGCGCTGCCTTTACGTCCGGGCCTACGAACGGCTCAAACCCTATGGAGAAGAGGCCGCCTTGGCGACCACCGTCATGCCCCCTTGTAATTGGGCTCTCCGCCGATCCTCTTCCTGGGTCAACTATTATCTCGGCCGGGATCATGTGCCCCAAAACAAAAGGGTCAGGGCCTTGGGTTCCCGAGAAAGGCCTGACTAGGGAGCGGTTCGACGGGAATCTCGGGGGTCCAGTCTCCCGATCGGAGTCTATCTATAGAATTAACATCTTTGCCTTGCAGAAAAGGGGTGGGTTCAATGAACCGCCAACAGCTTGTGGAAATCTGTGAGTGTTTGTATGAGCGGGGGATGGTTAGCGGGGCCGGGGGCAATGTCTCCTTCCGTCGGGGGGAGCGGATCTGGATTACCCCCAGCGGTCGCTCCTTAGGCGAACTGACCGGGGATGATCTGGTAGAAATCGATGGCCATGGTCGGGCCCAAACCTCAGGGCGACCTTCCCGGGAATGGCCCCTCCATTTAGCGGTCTACCGCCACCGGCCCGATGTGCGGGCGGTCATCCACACCCATTCTCCCTACGCGGTGGCTCTGGCTTGTCAATGGTCACCAGAGGAGCCCATTCCCATGTATACCCCCAGCTATGCCCTCTTAGTGGGCAGAATGCCTTTGCTACCCTATTATCCGCCGGGTTCCTCGGACTTAGAAGGGGCCGTCGCCAGTCAAATCCCCTCCTTCGATGGTTTGCTACTTCAAAACCACGGCGTAGTCGCCGTCGGCTCCCATCTGACAGCGGCCTTGACCATCGCCGAAGAAATCGAAGATAATGCCCGTATCTATTTCCTCACTGGAGGTCGGGGTAGGGGCTTAACCGATGAACAGTTGGCGGAACTGCGGCAAATGTATAAGTGAGCGTCTCAGGTGTCTGGAATATCGAGGGAGGAGGCTCTTCCATGTCCACAACAGCCAGACAGGAACAATTCTTTCGTACCGCGATGTTATTTCCCCTGATCGGTGGCTATGTTTTCGTTAATTTCCACCGGGTCTCCATGGCCGTCATGGCCCCCGATCTCATGTCAGAATTCCTCTTTGGAGCTACCGCGATCGGCTTTATCTCATCGTTGTTTTTTTATGCTTATACCGCCTCCCAAATCCCCATTGGACTCATGGCCGATATGGTCGGTACCCGCCAGGTGGTTAGCCTGGCCTTAGCTATCACGGCTCTGGGAGCCCTTATCTTTGGTTCCGCCACCAATGCTCCCTTGATATTCATCGGACGGATGATCATGGGGATCGGGGTAGCCGGTATTTATCCGCCGGCCATGAAGCTTTTCGCCCAATGGTATGAAGGGGACAGCTTTTCCAGTATCACCGGGCTTTACATCGCCTGTGGCAATCTGGGGGCTGTTTTGGCTGCTGCGCCCTTCGCTTATGTAGTAGGCCGGTGGGGTTGGCGGCAATCCCATATATTCATCGGGATCATCACCTTGGGATTAGCCTTAAGTGCCTGGTTGTTCATCAGGGAGGGTCCCGGTCAGATCGATCAAACCCGGACGGGTTCTGGGATTAACTGGGGTCAAGCTTGGGGCTCCTTTAAGGAGGCCATCAGCAACAAGGCGGTCCTCTATGTCGGATTCCTTTTATTCTTAAAATACGGACCCTACATGGGGGTCCAAGGCTTATGGGGCATTCCCTTTTTCATGGATGTCTACAACATGGATCGGGTCACCGCCGGTAGTCTGTTATCCTTCATGCCCATCGGCTATATGGTCGGTGCTCCCATCACCGGTTTTTTCCTCGCCCGGCGGATCGGCACCAAAAAAAGCCTCTATTTTGCCGCCGCCATTTTGATGATCCTCACCTGGTTGCCTTTAACTATTCCCCTGCCGGGTGTGAATATCTGGCTGTTTCGCTTGGCCTTCCTCTTCTTGGGTATCGGCAGTTCCGCCCAAGGGGTCCTCACTTTTTCTCTGGCCAGAGATGTGGCCGATCCCCGGGTGGCCGGCACAACCATGGCCTTGGTCAGTGCCTTTCCCTTCGCCGCGGCGACCCTTTTCCAACCTTTCATGGGAGCCGTCCTCGATCTTTTCGGCGCCGGGGCCGTCGGTTTCAGCGGCGAGTCCTACTATCTTGCCTTTCGCCTCTGTTTCTTAGCCTTGATCCTCCTTTTCTTCGGAGTACTCCGCTTGCCCACAGGAAAAGGGGAGGAGGCCCATTCCTAAACCTAGCACCGGTAAGGTAAACACCCTTACCGGATTTTTTTACCCCAAGTTATTGACATATGTCCAAAACATGGTATAATAAAAATCGAAATGGACATATGTCCAAAACCGAGGGAGGTGACAAGATGCCCCGTTTTGACGGAACAGGTCCTTGGGGCTGTGGTCCCATGGCTGGATGGGGCAGAGGTCCCTGTGCCACGGGCTATCCCCGATGGGGTCGCGGTCGCTTTGGTCCCGGCTGGGGGTTTGACCCCTTGGTCAATGTGGAACCCCAATCCCAGACGGAGATCCTCAAGGCCCACAAGGAATTTCTCCAAGCCAGGCTAAACATAATTAATGAGCGCTTGGCAAAAATAACCGATGGAGAAGGGTAAAGGGGAGGAACCTCCTACTCCCCCTTGCCCGGGGAGTAGGAGGTGAACAATATGGCTAGACCGAGAAAACGGCGGCGGGTTTGTTGCCTGCCGACAAATAGAACCTTTGGTCCCCTCGATGGTCGGAGTGGTGAAGACTCCTTAAGGATGACGGTGGAAGAATACGAGACCATTCGTCTCATCGATTTCGAGGGGCAGACCCAGGAAGAATGTGCCCAGAACATGGAGGTAGCCAGAACTACAGCCCAAAGGATTTACGCCCAAGCTCGGCAGAAGATAGCTCAGTTGTTGGTGGAGGGAGTGCCCTTGATTATCGAGGGCGGCGACTATATCCTTTGTGACCGGGGGGATGAGCGTTCCCCCTGCGGTCGCTGCCGGCGCCGTGGTTACGGCCATGGCCGCTATGGAGGAGGAAGAAGAGGATAAAAAAATCCCGGCCAAAGACCGGGATTTTCCCTTTATGTAGCCAAGAATCTTTCCGCCTCTTGGGCGATCCTAGGGGCATCGAGGCCCACTAGGGAGCGCAGTTCACCGGGATCGCCGGCGGGAACCCAAGTATCTTGAATGCCCATGGAGACCACCCGACAGGGGTGATGGGCGGTGACGATTTCGCTGACCAGACTGCCGAGACCACCGCAGACGGTATGTTCTTCGACGGTGATGATCCCTTTTGTTTCTTGGGCGGCTTTGATCACTTCTTCCCCATCGATAGGTTTGATGGAATAGAGATCGACCACCCGAGCGCTGATCCCACGTTCTTCCAGGATCTCCGCGGCCTGCAGACAGGGGTAAAGGCTTAAGCCTGTAGCCAGGAGGGCTAGGTCATGGCCTTCCCGCAGGCGGTTGGAACCACCTAAAACTAATTCTGTTCTTTCCGGGTAAATAACCGGTTCGGGGGGGCGTCCCAGACGGAGATAGACTGGCCCTGGCGTTTCCACTGCCAGCTTTACCGCACCGTAGACGCTATGGGCATCGGCGGGAGAGAGGATCTGCATATTAGGCAGGGCCCGCATCAAGGCCAAATCTTCGATGGCCATATGGGTGGGGCCTGTCAACCCCGCGGTGATGCCGGCGGCCATACCGCAAATCTTCACATTAGTATTCATATAAGCAGCATTAACCCTGATTTGCTCGTAGGCCCGGCCGGCGGCAAAGGTGGCGAAGGAGACCAACCAGGGGATCCGTCCTTCCAGGGCTAACCCGGCGGCAAACCCGGCGGCGTTTTGCTCGGCGATGCCGAGATTAAAGAATTGCCCGGGCAGTGCTTCGGCGAAGGGCGTTAAACCTAAGGGGCCCATCAAATCGGGGGTGATGACCACCAAATCTTCGTTTTCCTTAGCGATCTCGATGAGTGCCTCACAAAAGGCTGTTCGAATCTCTTTCATGGCCGTCATGGTTAACACCCCTTCCCTAGTTGTAGCGGGCCAAGGCGGCTTCGATTTCCGCTAAAGCCTGCTCGATCTCTTGGGCCGTCGGGCGACTGCTATGCCAAAGGGGGTTGTTTTCCATGAAGGAAACCCCTTTACCCTTGGTCCCGTGGCAGATGATGACCCGGGGTTGACCGTCGGCCCTTTGGGCCCAGTGGAAAGCTTCCAGAAGTTGGGGGATGGAGTGGGCGCAGGTCTCCTGAACTTCCCAGCCAAAGGTTGTCCAACGCTCGGCCAAAGGTTCCAAAGGAATGATCTCTTCTGTAGGACCATCTAAACACAAGCCGTTGCGGTCGACGATAGCAATTAGGTTATCGGCCCCTAGCTTCGGCGCGGCCATGATAGCTTCCCAAACGGATCCTTCGTGTAATTCGCCATCACCCAACAGGACATAGACTTTGTAATCGGCTTGCCGTTGTTTTCCCGCTACCGCCATGCCCAACCCTAGGGAAAGCCCGTGGCCTAAAGCTCCCGTACTGGCATCGAAACCCGGTACCTTATGCATATCGGGATGCATCGTTAACGGTGCCCCCGTATCTTCAAAGGTGTCAAACCAATCCCGGGGGAAAAAGCCTAAGCGAGCTAAAGCAGCATAAACCGGGGGACAGCAATGGCCCTTACTGATGACGAATCGATCCCGTTCCGGCCACCGGGGGTTTTGGGGATCGATCTTGAGCACATGGAAATAGAGGGCTGTCACTATTTCCGCGGCCGACAGGGAACCCCCGAAATGGCCTGTCCCCGAATGGGCGAACATCTGCACCACATCTTTGCGAATCTCCCATGCTATTTTCTCTAATTCGCTTATGTCAACCATGGGTCTCACCTTCCTTTGGTGGAATATTCAGCCAAGGAAGATGGGATTCCTGCAAATAGTCAAAGAGCGCTTCGGTATTGGCCATGGGCTGGGCTCCATGGCGGAAAAGCTCGGCATAGAGCTCTTGGGCTTCCCCTTTGGTGAAGTCCCGCTCTTCGATAGGGCTAAAATCACAAACAAGCAGCGGGATGCCCTCCTTTAAGGCCTTAAGGGCGCAGCGGAGATTGACCAAATTGCCGTGGCCGAAGGGGATATGGGCTAAGATGACTAGCTGGGCTTCTCTAATCATCGCGATGTTTTCCCCACAGGCTTCTTGGGAAATGGGGGCGAAGGCCCGCTCGGTGACCATGGGGATCCCCCCTTCTTGGCAATAGTCCCAGTCGGCATCATATTGGTTGATGACACCACAACTGGTTTCATAATCCAGGGCTATCAGACCTTCGAGGATGGGGGTTCCCCGACCACCGCCACCGATGACATGGACCCGACTCCGGGATCCATGGGCGGCCCTTCTTTGGGGATAGGCCATGATAAAGGGCCGACCAGAGAGGGGATCCTTTCTGATGCGGACGTTAGTTCCATAGACTTGGCGGATATTGTCCGGCGTTAAAACCTCTTCCGGGGTCCCTTGGGCAAAAATCTGCCCTTGTTGTAAAAGGACCAACCTTTGGCAGTACTGGGCCGCCATATTTAAATCATGCATCACCGCGATGACCGTGAGACCGTCGCTGTCATTTAACTCCTTGATCAATTCCATGATTTCCATTTGGTGATTGATATCTAAATTTGACGTGGCCTCATCGAGGAGGAGGACCTGGGGATTTTGGGCTAAGGCTTGGGCGATGAGGACCCGCTGTAATTCGCCGCCACTTAATTGGGTGATGGGCCGTCGGGCTAGATGGGCTACCTGGGTCAACTCCATGGCCCGGTCGATGACCTGTCGATCCCTGGTGGAGGTAGGCCTTAGGAGCTTCTTATGGGCGAAACGTCCCATCCCCACCACTTCTTTGACGGTGTAAGCAAAACCGGTCTGCCATCGCTGGGGGACCACCCCCAGCCTTTGGGCGATTTCCCGCTGGCTCAATTGGGCTAAGGGACGATCCATCAAACGGATAATCCCCCCTTGGGGTCGCAAGGCTTTAGCGATGATTTTCAGCAAGGTTGTTTTGCCGCAACCATTGGGACCGATGATCCCTAGAAAATCCCCGGCTTCCACAGTGAGGTCGATCCCTTGGAGGACTTGTTTTTCTTGTACGTAGCGGAAGGTGATCCCTTTGATATCTAACATGCATCTCACCTAGCCCAAAGTTTGTTTGCCTTTGTGTAATAGGTACAGGAAGAAAGGCGCCCCGGCCAGGGCGGTAATGACTCCTACCGGTAGTTCCATAGGGGAGAAGAAGACCCTAGCCGCGGTATCGGCCAACACTAAGAACATCGCCCCGGCTATAATTGAAGCGGGCAGGAGGGCTTTATGCTCGGGGCCCATTAAAATCCTGATAGTGTGGGGGATGATGAGGCCCACAAAACCGATGATACCGCTCACCGAAACAGCGGCCGCGGTGATTAGAGAAGCTCCAATGATCAGGATCAATTGGACCCGGCCGATATCGACTCCCAAATGAACGGCCCTTTCGGGGCCCAGGGAAAGGATATTCAAATGTTCCACATAAAGGAAGAGGACGAAAAATCCGATGGACAAATGGGGCAAGATGGCTAGGACATGTTCCCAGCCCCGGCCGGCGAAGCCGCCCATGAGCCAAAAGATGATCTGTTGGATGTCCTGCTGGTTAAAGACCATCAACAGCGAATTGAGGGCCGACATAAAGGAACCGATGGCGATCCCCGCTAGCAACAGGGCCGTCATGGCACTATCGATCCCTAAGCGTCCCAGGGCCAAAACGAGAAGGGTGGTTACCAAGCCCCCCAAGAAAGCCATGCTGGGGACGGCCCAAAGACCTAACCAGGCCAAATTCAGGGGCCCGACCAAGGCGATGGTGGCCCCCAGGGCGGCACCGGAGGAAATCCCCATGACATAAGGTTCAGCCATGGGGTTTTGGAAAAGCCCTTGGAAGACTACCCCCGCCCCGGCTAAAGCTCCGCCTACTAGGGCCGCTAGGATGATCCGAGGCAGACGGATGGAAAAGAGGATGATGGCCGTTGTGGTATCGACTTCACCGCCCAGTAGCCGTCCTCCAATGGTTTCCAGGACCTTTCCTAAGGGGATCTGGGCCGAACCTTGGGTGAGGGCCAAACCGATGGCTCCCAGTAGACCCCCTAGGAGAACTAAGGAAAAGGCGAATTTCGCTCCCTTATCTTGTAACCACAATGTTGTCGCTCCTTAGTGGCTGTTGGCCAATATTTCCGTCAGCTCCGCCAGTCCGGCGAAAATTCCCGGGACCGGTTGGGAATAAGTATCTTCATCGATACGGTGCACTTGACCTTTTTGCACCGCCGCCAAACTTCGCAACTGGGGGTGATGGTAGATGACCTGGGGATCCTGGGTAGTGAGGATCACA
>JBMNRY010000079.1:0-9267 GCA_050944915.1 Limnochordia bacterium | reverse complement strand
CACGGCGGTGTGTTATTTATCGATGAGATCGGTGAATTGGAGCCTATTCTGCAGAATAAGCTGCTGAAAGTGCTGGAGGATAAACGGGTTACCTTTGAATCGCCTTATTATGATCCCGAGGATCCTAATATACCGAAATATATTAGGCATTTGTTTGAAAAGGGAGCCCCGGCTGACTTCGTCCTCATCGGGGCCACCACCAGGCAGCCTGAGGAAATCAACCCGGCCCTGCGCTCTCGGTGTGCCGAAGTCTTCTTAGATCCCCTGACACCGAGGGATATCCAGGCTATCGTCGAAGCGGCTGCCCAGCGTATCCAGGTGAGCCTGGAGGAAGATGTGGCGGCCACCATCGCCCAATACACCGTGGAAGGACGCAAAGCCATCGGCCTATTGGCCGATGCCTACGGTTTAGCCCTTTACAAAAGGACGACAAGGCCGGTGGTGATCACCAAAGCCGAGATCGAAGAAGTAGTCTCTACCGGGCGGATCTCCCCCTATGTGCGCATTAAAGGCACCGGGGAACCGGAGGTAGGCAAAGTCCTCGGTTTGGCTGTGCGGGGCTTTTTTGGAACCCTCTTAGAGATCGAAGCTGTGGCCTTTCCCGCTCGCAAGCCCGGTGGGGGAACTATTCGTTTTAATGAAACCGCGGGCAGCATGGCTAAAGACTCGGTTTTCAATGCCGCTTCCCTGTTTCGCCTGTTAACAGGGCAAGAGCTGGAAGATTTCGATATCCATATTAACGTCATCGGCGGTGCCCATGTGGATGGGCCTTCGGCGGGAGGGGCCATCTTGACCGCGATCATCAGCGCCACCCAAGGAGTGGCCATCAGGCAGGATATGGCGGTGACCGGGGAAGTCTCCATCCGGGGGAAACTAAAGGCCGTCGGAGGTATTCCGGAAAAGCTTTATGGCGCCCGGCAAGCGGGTATAAAAAGGGTAGTCATCCCCAGGGAAAATGCCGTCGATGTCCCGGCCAACCTGCAAGGGGTGGAAGTAGTGCCGGTGGAATCGGTTCGGGAGATGCTAGATCGTCTTTTGGTGACTCCCTTACCTTCAAAGAAGGCCCTTAACTGAGGGTTTGATACTTCCCCTGCGGGGTATAAATAAAATGGGGTCAGCGAGGGCTGATCCCATTTGGAGAGACCGGAGGCTAGTTCTTATAGTGGGCAGTAGAGCAAAGGTGGCTCTGTCATCTTCGATGTTGAAGAGAGACCTCGTTTCGGTAGAAACCAAGCGGTGACCAGCGAAACGGACTGCGACACTTGACTATCTCCGATCTCTCGCTACATAGTATGTACCGTCCTTACTCCTTTAGTCCAAGAAACTTTTGCCAATGGGGTGAAGGGATGCTCACTGGGGAAACAAAGGTTGTAGGTATAATGGGCTGGCCTGTGGCCCATAGTCTATCACCGCCGATGCATAATCGGGCCTTTGCCCATCTGGGACTGGATTGGGTCTACATCCCCCTGCCTGTGGCACCTGATCAGGTTGGGGAAGCTATCGCTGGGATCAAGGCCCTAGGTTTGGTTGGGGTGAACGTGACGGTGCCCCATAAAGAGGCGGTAATTGCCCATTTAGATGAACTAAGCCGTGAGGCCCGCCTCATCGGTGCCGTCAACACCATCGTTCACCGAGACGGCCGTCTTAAGGGCTATAATACCGATGGAGAAGGATTCTATTTAGGGCTCGAAGAGGGTTTGGACTGGAGGGCCCAAGGCCAGAAGATCACCATCCTCGGCGCGGGAGGGGCCGCCCGGGCCATCGCAGTCCAAGGGCATTTGAGGGGCGCGTCCCAAATCAATATCGTCAACCGCACCTATGCCCGGGCCGAGGCTTTAGCGGCCAGCCTACCCCAAGGAGATGCCTATCCTTGGGAGGAGTTACCGAAGCTTTTGGCGATCAGCGACCTTTTGGTCAATGCTAGCTCCTACGGCATGGGTGGGGATGTCCCACCGCCTTTTCCGGCCCACTGGCTGCGGCGGGAAACAGTTGTCGTCGATATCGTTTATAAGCCCCGGCAGACGGCCCTCCTTCAGGCGGCCGCCTCAAGGGGCTGTGCCACCGTCGACGGCTTAGCCATGCTCCTTTATCAAGGGGTGAAGGCCTTAGAAATCTGGACTGGAGAGAAGGCACCGGTAGAGGTCATGGCCCAAGCCCTGGAAGATGCCCTCCAAGAGAGTTAAAAAAGCCATCGTCGCATATAGTAGCAGTAAGCTAATTTGGAAAGGAGGGGATATTTTGTCTAAGAAAATGCGGGTCGGCCTCCTTTACGGTGGGCGATCCGGTGAACACGAAGTATCCCTACAATCGGGGGCAGCAGTTAAAGCCCATTTAGATCCAGAACGCTACGATGTAATACCGATTAAGATCGATAAAGAAGGCCAGTGGTGGTCTGATGAAAGTCCGGTGGCCTTACTGCCGATCCCTAAGGAAGGTCGGTTGCTGTATCTTGATGACCACCGCTTTAGTGAACCTATCGATGTCTATGTCCCCATCCTCCACGGCCCCTTAGGGGAAGATGGGACCATCCAAGGTTTAATGGAGATGGCGGAAGTAGCCTATGTGGGATCCGGGGTCGCTGCTTCCTCGGTGGGGATGGATAAAGCGTTGATGAAACAGGCCTTCCAGGCCGCGGGACTGCCCCTCCTGGATTATCTGGTCACCACCCGGCGGGAATGGGAACGGGATCGTGAGACTCTGATGAAGGAAATCGAAGGCCAAATCGGTTATCCTTGTTTTGTCAAACCGGCGGCCCTGGGTTCCAGCGTCGGCATCAGCCGGGTCGACAGCCGGGAGGAATTAGGACCCGCTTTAGATCTAGCGGCTAAATACCATTGGAAGCTGATCATCGAAGTAGGGGCCACACCATGCCAAGAGGTGGAATGCTCCATTTTAGGTAACGAATTCCCCCGGGCATCCACCGTAGGAGAAATCGTCCCGGGAAATGTATTTTACGACTACCGGGCGAAATATATCGATGATAATTCCCAGTTAATTATCCCCGCCCGGATTCCGGCGGAGACCGTGGAGCAGGTGCGCCAAATGTCTATTGCCGCCTTTCAAGCCATCGATGGTCTCGGTTTGGCCCGGGTCGACTTCTTCGTCTGCGGCCAGACCGTTTATCTCAATGAAATTAACACCATGCCTGGTTTCACCAGGATCAGTATGTATCCTAAACTCTGGGAGGCTACCGGCCTTAGTTTTAGCCAACTGATGGATGAATTGATCCGTTTGGCCCTAGATCACCACCGGGAAAAGAGCCGTTCTTTACGCACCTATGAAGAGTAGGGAAAAACACCCTTGGACAGAATTTGCAAAAGATGCCTAAGGGTGGAAAGAATGGGCGGTGATGTCCCTAGCAGGCATTGAATTTGCTTTGCTGGCATTTGTTTCCTCGACCTGTTGCTGATATGATGGAGTTAGTTTGAAGTAAACGGAGGCAGCAGGTATGTCAGGCAATAAACTCAAATCCGGTCAGAAAAGGGTCTATCCCCTACAGGTACCAGGGGAGTTGCTAGAATTGTATCAACCGGTATTGGGACCGGAGGCCATCGCCCTTTGGTTGACTCTACGCTGGCTGGCGGAAAGGGAAGATGTTCCCGATTTTACCAGCCAGCTAGCCCGCTATACGGGGTTGACCTCCCAGGAACTGGCGACCAACTGTCATACTCTTATCGAAGCGGGGCTCATCGATGTTCTGGCCGATGGCACCTATTTAATCAACGATCCTCTATCGGCGGAGGAGTTCACCAGACGGTTCCCCGAGGGTTTGACCGTGGGAGAGAAGGAGCCTGGGATTGAATTGGACATCCCCCAAGGCCAAGATGCCGATTTAGACGCGGTGATCAATATTTATCAGAAAAAAGTCGGACTCTTGGGGCCGGTTCAATTGGATAAACTCCGCTACTGGGTGGATACCAAAGGGATCAGCGCGGAAGTGGTGGCTTTGGCCATCAATGAAATGGTTCGCAACGCCCCCAGCCCCCGGATCCAATACTTGGAAGGCATTCTACGCAACTGGTATAACGATGGGATCCGCACTTTGGCCGATTGGATGAAACAAAGGAATAAAACAAAGGGGGCCTCCCGGTCAGAGTCCCAACGGGAGTCCTATGATGGACGTCCAAACGCCCAAGCTTATCAACAGGTACAGCCCAACCTAATCGAGCGTTGGAAGGAGCTTTATCCCGATGAATGTGGCAGTTAAAGATAATCATAGGCCAGCGATGCCTATGGATTTAGATGCCGAACGACGGGTCTTAGGTATTTTAATCCGTTATCCCGACCGAATTGATCAAGTGGCTGACCGCTTAGAGGACGGCCTTTTTTATGATCCGATCCATCGCCGCATTTTCCAAGCCCTTTGGGAGCTTTATCAAAGAAAAGGACGCATCTCCTACACCCAGATCTTCAATCAACTACGCAAAGGGGGAGAGGTGGATTCCCCCGAAGAGGAACTCATCGAGCTGACCAAATCTTTCATCAGCCCCGCGGAGCTCGTGCCCAGCATCGATGTCCTCCGGGAAAAGGCAGGCTTTCGCCGGCTACTCCAGGCGGCCCATCAGATCGAAGAGATGGTCCTGTTGGAAACGGAAGAAGACTTAATGGCCTATCAAGCGCGGGCCCAACAATTGATTTTCCAAGCCACCAACATGGGCGATGAGGAAGAAGAAATTGTCAAAGATCTCCTCCAGATCCTCAGTAAATGCTACATCAACCTCATCGAAAGGCGGGAGGGTAAATCCTCCCATGGTTTGACGGTCCGCTTGCCTTCCATCGATGTCCTCACCACCGGTTTTAAGAAAAAGGACTTAATCATCTTAGCGGCCCGGCCCAGTATGGGTAAGACGGCCCTTGCGTTGAATATGGCCATGAATGTGGCCAAGCGGGAGATCCCCGTCCTCATTTTTAGCCTGGAAATGGATGATGAGCAAATCGGGGACCGGCTGGTCCTCAGCGAACTGTTCCGCTTCCAGGAGAATGGGGCCATCACCCCCTTTGATTACAACACCCGCCTAGATGACGAAGGTTTCAACAAGACCCAACATATCTTCAACGAGCTTTATGAACTACCCATTAAGATCGTCGATAAACGGGGTCTAACCGTCGGCGAGATCCGGGCCATCGCCCGGAAGGTAAAAAGCGAGCTGCCCAATTTGGGCCTCATCATCATCGACTATCTGCAATTGATTCGTCCTCCCAGCCAAGATCGGCGCAACTGGGCTTTGTTGGTCGGGGATATCGTCCGGGAAATCAGGGATTTGGCGGGGGAATTAGATCTGCCCATCATCCTCCTTTCCCAGCTCAATAGGGGCGTGGAAAGCCGGGATAATAAACGGCCGATGATGTCCGATTTGCGGGATAGCGGTAATATCGAGGAATTCGCCGACGTTGTGATGTTCCTCTACCGGGAGGATTACTATTATCCGGAACAAGCGGCAGCTAACGGCACCGCCGGCTTAGTAGAAGTCATCTTCGCCAAACAGCGTAAAGGCCCGACGGGTAAGGCCATTTTGCGCTGGGTACCCGAGTATACCAGATTTATCGACGAGGCCATGCGGGAGGATAGTTAGATGGATTTAGTTTCCCAGACAGAAAGACTGAAATTGCGGTTCATCGGGGCCTACGAAAAACTACGCCAGCAGGGGCTGATCACCGATGAAGAAATGGAAGAAGTGATCGAGATCATCGATCATTTAGATGATTATGGTCGGGAACAACTGGTGGAGCGGCTAGCCCGCCTACGGGGCTTGCAGGCCCGGGGTGATTAAATTGCACCGGCCTGTCCTCCGTACGCCTTGGTTACTGCTTCCCTGCCTGGCCTTCTTCCTTTTCCTCAGTTACAATTACCTCTGGGGGCTCTGGGCTCCCCAAGAAGTGCGGATTTATATGGCTGATGAGGTGATTAGCTTAACTACCCGTACCAAAGGGGTGGGGGAGATCCTCCGGGAGGCGGGGATCGATTTTACAGAAGAGTATGATGTTTATCCGGCCATCGATGAATCTTTGACCCAGCGGCGCACCATCGAAGTTATCCCTCCCAGTCCGGTGACTGTTGCCTTCGACGGTCAGGAAAAGCGACTGTGGACAAAGGGGGCTTCGGTGGCCGATTTATTGACTAGCGCGGGGGTGGAGCTTGGCCCCCATGATGGGGTAGAGCCGGGATTAGAGACCTTCATCGTCAGTCCCTCTTTGATTAAGGTGACCCGCATCAACTACGTAGATGAAGTGGTGGAAGAGCCGATTCCCTATGCGGTACGACGGCGGGAAGACCCTAGTTTGGAAAAGGGCACGGAAAAAATCGTCCAGCGGGGCCGTGACGGGATTAAGGAAAAAGTGGTTAGAATAACTTATGCCGATGGTCAACCCCAAAGCCAGCAAATTATAGCGACGAGCATCAAAGAACCTCCCCAGGAAGAAATCATCGCCATCGGTACCAAAATCGTGATCAGGACCATGGCTACCCCCGGCGGGCCTATCCGCTATCGGGAAGTGTTAGACATGGTGGCCACAGCCTATTATCCCGGTCCTGAAAGTACCGGTCCTTGGGCCGATGGTTATACGGTGACGGGGGATCCTGCTGGATATGGGGTAGTTGCCGTCGATCCCGGATTGATCCCCTTGGGGACCACCCTTTATATCCCCGGTTATGGGACTGCCCGGGCCTGTGACATCGGAGGGGCCATCAAAGGCAATATTATCGATCTTTGTTTTGATACCTACCGGGAGGCCATCCATTTTGGTCGCCGCCCCGTTAAAGTTTACATCCTGGAGTAGGAGTGGTCGCCTTGTCCGATGATGTGGTCGTCAAAGGGGTAAGCCGCAAGCTGTTGGCCGAACACCATTTGCGACCTCGCAAATCTTTAGGTCAGAATTTCCTCGTGGATCGCAATATCCGGGATAAGATCGTCGAAGCCGCGGATCTCAAAGCCGACGATATCGTCTTGGAAATCGGCCCCGGCATGGGCAGTCTGACGGAAGCCCTAGCCCGCCAGGCCGGTCGGGTCATCGCGGTGGAAATCGACGGCCAATTGATCCCTTTGTTAAAGGAACGGCTGCCCCAGGTGGAAATCATCCACGGCGACATCTTAAAGCTGGATCTCCAGGGGATCCTTCCCACGGGAAAAGTAAAGGTCATCGCCAATCTACCCTACTATATCACCACGCCCATCCTTTTTCACTTGTTAGAATGGGGACATTGGGAGCTCATCGTCGTCATGGTCCAGCTGGAGGTGGCCCAGCGGTTAACGGCTGCTCCCGGGACGAAGGATTATGGCGCTTTGACGGTAGCCGTCAATTACCGGGCTAATGTCGATCTGGTCTGTAAGGTGCCTCCTACCGTTTTCGTCCCTCCACCGAAGGTCCATTCGGCGGTAGTCCGCCTCCATCCCCGCCGGGAACCTTGGGGTTTAGAAAATGAAGAGCTGTTTTTCCGCATGGTGCGGTCGGCCTTCGGGCAGCGGCGGAAAACCCTGGTGAATACTTTGGCCCGGGCTCCTTGGAATCCCTTATCCAAGGAGGAGACGGCCCAAATCATCACCGAGACAGGGATTTCTCCCCAAATCAGGGGGGAAGACCTGGCTGTTGATGAATATGTGGCATTAACAAATAATTTCCAGGCCAAACTAGACTCCAAGGGGGAGGAATAAAGGGCGAATTACCGGAATTTTAAATCTATTAGCACGCAAAAGTGGGGAAACCAAATGGATTTCATAAGTCCTAGCAAAGGCCGCATGTCTTTAAAAGAAGTCTTCGCCGATATCATGGATTATGTCCATTCCGAACCGGAGGCCAAATATCGACTCATCATCGGCACCGATTCCCAGTCCCGAGATAATACCTGTTTTGTGACGGCCATCATCATCTACCGGGAGGGCAAAGGCGCCCGCTATTATTACCACCGGGATAATGAGCTGTATGTCAACAGTCTGCGACAGCGGATCTATTACGAAACGGCCCGCAGCCTCGGTGTAGCCAGTAAACTAGCGGATTATTTGGCCCAAAACGGCCATGAAGAGGTGGATATTGAGATCCACCTCGATGTAGGCGAAACGGGAAAAACCAAAGAATTAATCAGAGAAGTGGTGGGGATGGTGGTCGGCAGCGGGTTCGATGCCCGCATCAAACCCGACTCCTATGGGGCCACCAAGGTGGCCGACAAATATACTAAGTAGATTGTCACCCCTAGGACCCTAAGACCGTATGATATAGGGAACGCGCGGTCTTAGGGAGGACGGGGAATGAAGCTGATTATTAATGGTCGCTATATGGAGCCGGTGGTGAGGCCGTACTGGGAAGGCCCCCATTTACTAGTCCCCCTCACCCAGGTGGCCAGTCGCCTCGGGGGACAAATAGAGGGCGATGCCGCCGAAACTATTTTGGGAGCACCCGGTCGGCGTTGCATCCTGCGGGTAGGGGAGACGAAAGCCCATTTATCCCAGGGGGAACTGGATTTAGGGACACCGGTGTGCCGTAGGGAGAACACAACTTTGGTGCCCCTTGACTTTTTGGCCCGCTTTTTGGGAGCAGGCCTTTTTTGGGATGGGGCTTGTGATACTTGGATCATAGGTCAGATCGAAAAACATCTCCTAGGCCAACGGATCCTTTTGGAGCCCCTTGGGGGGGAGAAGTGGAATTGGGAAGTTCTGTGGCGTCTTTTGGTATTGATCAATTTAGGGGGAGGTTTAGGGGTGCTCCCCGGCTCCAGGGGCGACACTCCCCATCTGGCCATCGAGTTTCGAGCTGAGCAGCGGACTTATACTTATTTTCCGACCTTGGTTACCTCCCATGGGTCCACTTGGCCCGCCCTTTATTGGGCCCATCATATCCATCAGGAGCTGTTGATAGCCTTAGGGGTCTGTGATGGAGGCTTGGGCCCTTGCACCGAGACGGCCTACCCCACCATCAAATTGGAACTAACCCTCAACTCCCAGGGGCAGCTAGCCCCCCCTCATTGTCAACAGGCGGCGGCAGCCATTTACCGGGGGATTTTGGGCGGCTTGCCTACTAAGGAGTTGTCTTCCAAATAGAAAAGAGAGCATAGGTTAATCCCTATTCTTTAGAGTTGCATTTCTCCCCGGAGTCATTATGGGTTGTTAGAGTAAAATTTTAGTAGGTGGTAGGAAAAAGGCAGATGGATAGCAAAAAAAGACCTCGCTACCCATTAACAGAGAAAGGAGCGAGGTCTTGTGAAGAACGATGGATGTAGCATCGTCTTCGATTCTAGTGTACTCGAATCGGTGAAAGATATCAATACCCTGGAAGAGG
>JBMNRY010000078.1:0-9528 GCA_050944915.1 Limnochordia bacterium | reverse complement strand
GATAGGCGAAAAATCGAAGATATCCCGATCATTAGGTACCACCATCAACCCACCGGGATGTTGGCCGGTAGTCCGCTTCACTCCAGAGCAACCCTGCACCAAACGGTTAAGCTCAGCATCTCGGACTTGAATATCGTGTTCATCGAGGAATTTCCGCACGAAACCGTAGGCGGTCCGATCGGCTAAGGTGCTAATGGTCCCCGCCCGGTATACATACTCAGGACCAAAGAGTTCCTCGGTGTATTTATGGATAATGGGCTGATACTCCCCGGAAAAATTGAGATCGATATCGGGCACCTTATCACCGTGGAAGCCCATAAATACTTCGAAGGGAATATCAAAACCCAGCTTGTCCATTGTTTGACCACAGTCAGGACAATCTTGATCATCTAAGTCGACCCCCACCCCGACACTGCCGTCATCGATGAATTCACTATAATGGCAGCTGGGACATAGATAATGGGGAGGCAGGGGATTGACCTCGGTGATATTACACAGGGTAGCCACTAGGGACGAACCTACCGAACCCCTAGAACCTACTAAATACCCGTCACTTAGGGATTTTTCCACCAGTTTTTGGGCGATTAAATACAAGGGCGCATAACCGTTGTCACAAATAGCCCTTAGTTCCCTTTCCAACCGGGCTTCCACCAGGGGTGGTAGCTCCTGACCGTAGAGCTCTCGGGCCCTTCGGTAGGCAGTTTCGGTGATGGACTCTTCAGCCCCG
Organism: Limnochordia bacterium; assembly: GCA_050944915.1. Taxonomy (GTDB): domain Bacteria; phylum Bacillota; class Limnochordia; order JAAZLZ01; family JAAZLZ01; genus JBMNRY01. The sequence goes on along the minus strand of JBMNRY010000078.1, from coordinate 8,801 downwards.
GGCATATGGGGTGTATGAAGACCATCGGGGATGGGTTGCAGCTCTTCGATGGAGGCCACGATCCCCTTGGGATCTTCCACCACCACCTTATAAGCTACTTCGGGTCCTAAATAGGCGAATTCCTCCAGCATTTCCTCGGTGGTGCGCAAATAAAGGGGGGCCTGATGCTCCACATCGGCATAACCTTGCCCCGCCAGGAGGATTTGACGGTAAATGGCATCTTCCGGATGGACGAAATGGACATCACCGGTGGCGACCACCGGTATATTCAGCTGCTGGGCTAGTTCCACGATCCGTCGGTTGATCTGTTGTAATTCCTCTTCGGAGCTAACCCGACCTTCCCGGACCAGGAACCGATTGTTGGCTAAAGGTTGGATTTCCAAATAATCGTAGAACTTGGCGATGTTGATGAGCTCTTCATCGGATGCTCCCCGCAGGATAGCCTGATAGACTTCACCCCGTTCACAGGCGGAACCGAGGATGAGTCCCTCCCGGTGTTTCATTATTTCCTCCCGAGGAATACGGGGTTGTCGGTAGAAATACTTAAGATGGGCTAGGGAAATTAGTTTATAAAGGTTTTTGAGACCCCTTTGGTTTTGGGCTAAAAGGATAATATGATAGCTAGGATCTTCCCGTTCCTTCTCCACTAGATAACCTTCGGTTCCGTAGATCACCTTGAGGCCCAAGGCCCGTCCTAGTTCGTAGGCTTCGGGGAAAGCCTGGACAACGCCGTGGTCGGTGATGGCTAGGGCTTCATGTCCCCAATCGGCCGCTACTTGCATAGCAGCTTTTAACTCGGCGGTAGCATCCATGGAACTCATTTTCGTATGGAAATGGAGTTCCGTCCGCTTAACAGGGGCATTATCGACCCTTTTCGGCCTTTCGGCTAAGGAAATGTCCTTAGCCATAAGGACTAATTCTTGGGAGTAACGGTCGATTTCCACAGGACCCCGGACGGTAATCCATTGGCCTTTTTGAAGTCTCTCGGGCACAGGTTCTCCATCTTTGAGGAAGATTTTGGCCGTGATGGAGTCGGTGTAATCGGTAATATCAAAGGTAAGCAGAGTACGGCCGGATCGAAGTTCCTGGACTTCCAGGGAAATAACCTGTCCCTTGATGGTGATACTCCGTTCCTCATCGACGATCTCTTTTATCGGTCGAGGCTCCCCCTTGATCCCTCTGCCGATGAGGACATCGCTTTGGATTTCTGGGAGGGAGACTAGCGGTTGTTGCTGATTTTCCCTTAAGATCCTCTCTAGGTAGGCACCCTCATCATCCCCTCGGGGGGGAGAGACGAAACTAATCCCCTGGAGTTGGGGACATAAATCCCGGAAGGCCTGCTCTAAGTCTTGCAAGACTGTCCCATCGAGGATTTCTTCCGCAAGGAAGATCCGCCATGTCTGCCGGGTGATATCCACTTCGATCTTTTCGATCTTGATCTCTTCCACCCTTTGGGGGGTAATATGGGACTGGGCTAGCATGCCTCGCCATTGATTTGGATGGGGTTCGATGACACAAATGGACATGGTAATTCCTTCCTAGGCAAGTGATTTCAGTATTTCCCAATACATCTTCAATCGGGCACCAAAACCCTTCCATACACCTTGTTTTTCTTCCTTGAGGACTTGGGAACAATCCTTTAAGACTACTTTTTTAATCTTTAATCCCTTGTTCTCCGCATACTTCGATAGGGCTACTTCCACCCCGTAACGACTTTTCTCCATCTGGGGGATATCCAAAAGGAGCTCCCGTCTAATGGCCCGCTGCCCCGATAAAAAGGGGGCAATTTTCTGGGCTAAATCGGTAGCTAGCCGACCTTCATCAAAAAGGCCGATGGTCATATCGGCCTCTCCCCGGGCTACCGGTTCCAACAAGGAGTAGACATGTTCTGTGGTCAATCCTAGCAAATCGGCATCGAGGAAGAGCAGAATATCGGCATCGGTATGGAGCGCGCCTTGGCGCATGGCTCCACCTTTGCCGATATTCTGCGGTAGATCGATCACTTGGACTCCCCAACTCTGGGCTATCCGAGAGGTTCCGTCGGTGGAGCCATCATTAACAACAATGACTTGGCATCCTTCGAGATCGGCCAGTGAACGGAGGACATGGCCCAGATTCGCTTCTTCATTATAGGCGGGAATGATTACCGCCCTTTTCGCCGTCTGCAACGGGCGTTCACTCCCAAGCTTGGAGGATCTGGGCTAGTCGGGTGTCGATTTCCTCTAAGGGGATCCGTTCTTCCTCGCCACTATGTCGGTGTTTTAATTCTACTACCCCCTGGGCCAAACCTTTGGCACCGATGGTTACCCGCAGGGGAATGCCGATTAGATCCGCATCCTTGAACTTAACCCCCGGACGTTCGTTACGGTCATCTAAGAGGACTTCTAGCCCCTTATCGACTAGCCTTTGATAGATGTCCTCAGCAACCGTCAATTCATTGGCTCCCAAGGGAATCAGGTGGACCTGGAAGGGGGCAACGCTTACGGGCCATTTGATTCCGTGTTCATCATGATGCTGCTCGATGATAGCGGCCATGGTCCTGGTTACACCAATGCCGTAACAACCCATGAGGATGGGTTGTTCCTGTCCCTTTTCATCTTTGAAGGTCGCCTTGAGGGCCTCGCTATACTTGGTTCCCAACTTGAACACTTGACCGACTTCAATACCGGTGTCGGCCTGGAGGGCTGCACCACATTGAGGACAAGGGTCACCCCCCTGGGCGTTTCTGATATCTCCTATCACATGGGCTTGGAAATCCCGGCCCATATTCACGTTCCCCAGATGGATGTCTTCTTCATTGCCGCCGGTGATCCCATTGGCCATCGCGGCTACACTATAGTCTGCGATCAGCCTAATTTTCAGACCGACCGGGCCACAAAAGCCCACCGGTCCACCGGTGACGGTTTCGATGGCTTCCGGATCGGCCGGCTCCAGATTTCTAACACCTAAAAGACTGGCCAGCTTGATTTCGTTGACTTCGTGGTCACCCCGCACCAGGGCAGCCACATAATCCCCTCCCTCAACTTTGTAAATGAGGGTTTTAATCAGTCTCTGGGCTGGCACATCTAGGAAAGCCGAGACTTCAGCAATAGTTTTCGCTCCGGGAGTAGACAGCTTTTCTAAGGCTAAGGGTTCCTCCTCCCATTGGGGAGGCTGGACACAGCGAGCCTGTTCCACATTGGCTCCATAACCGCAAGCATCGCAGTAAACGACGGTTGCTTCTCCTCCTGGGGCGAGGACGACGAATTCATGGGTTGTACTACCGCCGATGGCACCCGAATCAGCCAAAACAGGGATGGTGTCTAAGCCACAGCGGCCGAAGATCTTTTTGTAGGCTTCATACATCTTTTTGTAACTGATATCTAAGCCTGCCTCATCGGTATCAAAGGAATAGAGATCCTTCATGATGAACTCCCGGCCCCGGATTACTCCGAAGCGGGGTCGAACTTCATCCCGATATTTATTCTGGATTTGATATAACAACAACGGCAATTGGCGATAAGAACTGACATCAACCCGCACCAAGGCGGTGATCAGCTCCTCATGGGTTGGTCCCAGACAAAAGGAACGTCCGTGCCGATCCCTTAACTGAAACATCTCTTCCCCGTAATCATCCCAACGTCCCGTTTCATGCCACAGCTCCGCGGGTTGGAGAATGGGGAGGAGCAGTTCCTGTCCCCCGGCGGCATCCATTTCTTCTCTAATGATGTTCATGATTTTTTTTAGGACCCGGTAACCAAGGGGTAGGTATGTATAGATTCCTGCTGCTGTCCTGCGCATGTATCCTGCCCGTAGCATCAGCTGGTGGCTGACGATTTCCGCTTCGGCAGGTGTTTCCCTTAAAGTCGGCATCAAAGCCGCCGTCATTCGCATAGCGCCATTTCACTCCTTATGAAGTCAGCTTGATCTTACCAGAGTCCCCGCGTCGCTGTCAATTAATTCCTAGCCATCCTTTCCACCTCTTCCACCAGGGTATCCACCACCTCATGGGGCTCCAGTTTACCCACCTTTACGCCCTTCTTGAACAAAAGGGCGCCCTTCTTACCGCCGGCGATGCCGATATCAGCCTCCTGGGCTTCCCCGGGACCGTTGACGACACAACCCATGACGGCTACGGTAAGGGGTTTATCGATATGGGCCAAGCGCTCCTCCACTTCCTGAGCCCAGCGGACCAGATCGATTTCACACCGTCCACAGGTAGGACAAGAAACCAGGGTGATACCCCGTTGGCGCAGTTCCAGGGATTTTAGGATCTCATAGGCCACCTTCACTTCCTCTACCGGATCTCCCGTTAAGGATACCCGGATGGTGTCCCCCAAGCCCTGTTGAAGAAGGATCCCTAAGCCTACCGCCGAACGAATGGCCCCAGCCCAGGGCGTGCCGGCTTCAGTGATTCCTAAATGGAGGGGATAGTCACATTTGGCAGCTAAGAGTCGGTAGGCCGCCTCTACCACCGGCACCGAAAAGGCTTTCACCGAGATGACGATCTCCTGGAAATCCATTTCTTCCAAGATTTGCACATGTTTGAAGGCGCTTTCCACCAAGGCCTCCGGCGTAGGCCCCCCATATTTGGCCAGCAAATCCTTTTCTAAGGAACCGGCATTGACGCCGATGCGAATAGGGACCCCTAATTCTTTGGCCTTGGAAACCACCGCCCAGATCTTGTCCCGATGGCCAATATTTCCCGGATTGATCCGCAGTTTGTCTACCCCTTGCTCCAGGGCCAGGAGGGCCAGAGTATGTTGGAAATGGATATCGGCTACGATGGGCAGGGGACTTTTCTTTTTGATCTTCCCCAAGGCTAAGGCAGCCTGTCGATCGGGGACGGCCAAACGGACTAATTCACAGCCCACGGCAGCTAAGCGCCGGATCTGCTCTAGAGTCTTCTCCACATCCCGGGTATCGGTGCTGGTCATCGACTGGACCAGAACCGGTGCACCACCGCCGATGATCTTGGGTCCAATTTTGATCCGTCGGGTCTTGTCTCTTGTTGTGAACACGGCCTACATCCTCCTTTAGCTAGGCAGGATACGCAAAAAGTCTCGATAGGTGGCAAAGAGCATGAGGAGGATGAGCAGGGCTAGACCGATGAATTGGGCTAATCCCTGGTGATCGGGATCGATGGGTTTTCCACGGATCCCTTCCAGTCCCAAAAAGAGGAGCCAACCACCATCGAGGATGGGGATGGGCAGGAAATTCAACAGACCCAAATTGATGTTTAGAATGGCTGCCAGCATCAACAAATAGTTGAAACCTTGTCGGGCCGATTCTCCCACCAACTGGTAGATCCCCACCGGTCCAGTGAATTCGGCCTCAACTTGGCCGGTAAACATTTTAGTCAAAGTACGGACCAGATCGATGGTGACCCGGTGGGTGGTGCCAAAACCCTTGGGCAGAGCTATATGGGGTGGATCCCGCCTTTGTTCATCGATTCCAACTCCGATGCGTCCCAGTCCTTGGGGACCGTAAGGCTCGGGGATCGCCTCAAGGCTCTCCTTTTTGCCATCCCGTTCCACCACGATGGTGACCGAACGCCCGGGATTGGCCTGGATGAGCTTGGTGACTTGACCTACGTCATCGATGGTCTTGCCCGCCACGGAAATAATCCGGTCTCCCGGTTGCAATCCTGCCTGGTAGGCGGGAGAATCCTGCAAAACCCCGGTGACCATCGGGGGAAAGACTTGTACCGTCATAAAGTAGACGGCAAAGAGGATGGAGGCTAGGATAAAGTTCATCATCGGTCCCGCAGCGATGGTGGCCATCCGCTGCCAGATGGGTTTTGCATAGAAACTGCGGGGATCGTCAGATGGGATGGCCTCTTCCTCACTTAGAGAGGGGTCCATCCCCGCCAACTTCACAAAACCACCTAACGGAAGCAGACGGAGGGAGTAATAGGTTTCCCCACCTTTGAAGCTCAACAAGGCCGGTCCGAAACCGAGGGAAAACTCGTAGACTTTAATACCGACCAGTTTGGCTACGATGAAGTGTCCCATCTCGTGGAAAAAGACGATGGTTCCAAAGACGAAGATGAAGGCCACCAAATTAGTCAAGATTTGCCACCCTCTCCCAGTTCTATAATCATTTGGCGGGCCTGTTGGCGAGCCCACCTATCGGCAAGGAGAATCTGGTCTAAATCGGGTTCCCTTTGGTGATCATGCTTGTCCATCACCGCCCTAATTATCCGGGGAATGGCGGTGAAGGGGATCTTAGCGGCTAGAAAGGCGGTGACGGCCTCTTCGTTGGCGGCATTCATCACCGCGGGAAGGCTACCGCCTGCCCGACCGGCGGCATAGGCTAAATCTAAACAAGGAAACAACTCTCTATTCGGTGGAGCAAATTCCAGGGTCCCGATTTTAGTCAACGACAACGGTTTGAGTTGGGTCGGCCATCGTTGAGGATAGGTCAAAGCATACTGGATGGGTATCCTCATATCGGGCCATCCCAACTGGGCCAAAACGGACCCATCCCCTAGTTCGATGAGGGAATGAACGATGCTTTGGGGATGGATGACCACATCGATCTGATCATAATCCAAGCCAAAGAGCCAATGGGCCTCGATGACCTCCAAGCCTTTGTTCATTAGTGTAGCCGAATCGATGGTAATCTTACCCCCCATATCCCAATTGGGGTGCTGCAGGGCTGCTTGGGGAGTCACCGCCTCCAGTTGTTCTTGCCGGTAGTTGCGGAAAGGACCACCGGAAGCCGTCAAAATGATCCGGGTTAATTTGTCTTGTCCTTGAAGGCATTGGAAAATAGCGCTATGTTCGCTATCGATGGGTAAGATTTGTACACCCCTTTGGCGAGCCTTCTCCATGGTTAAAGACCCGGCGGCAACTAAAGTCTCCTTATTGGCTAACCCGATATCTTTTCCCGCCTCGATGGCCGCTAAGGTCGGCAGGATCCCCACCGCTCCCACGAGGGCGGTGATGACCATGTGGGCTTCTTCATGGGTCGCCGCCTCGATGAGACCCTGGGGTCCAGTGAGGATTTGGAAATCATCGCCCACTAGTTGCCTGAGCCTTTCCGCTCCCGCCGGGCTTTCTACGGCCAACATCCGGGGACGGAACTCTAAGGCTTGGCGGGCTAAAAGTTCCACATTGCTTCGGGCGGTGAGGGCTACCACTTGGAATTGATCGGGGTAGCTCCGAATGATATCTAAGGTTTGGGTGCCGATGGAACCGGTGGCACCGAGGATAGCTAGCTTTTTCATCGCTGTACTCCTTTGTCTATTTCCTTACAACCGCCAATCTAGACCATTTTGGGCTGAAAAAAGGGCTCGGAGGATGATGATCAACAGGGGACCCAACAGCAGTCCCTCGAATCCCAAAAGTCTGACCCCTGCGTAAATACCGATGAGGATGGCCAGGGGATGGATTCCTACATAATGGCTCATAATCCTAGGCTCCGCCAGTTGGCGGGAGAGGAAAACCATTCCTAAGAGGACTAAAATCCCCAGGGCCCTGATCATATTTTCCTCGATAAAATAGTAGAGGGCCACCGGCCCCAGGATGAGCCCTGGGCCGATGACGGGCAGCAAATCGAAAAAACCAGCCAACAATCCGATCAAGCCTGCATAGGGTAGTCCCAGGAGATTCAAGCCCATGATCATCATCCCGGTGGAGATGGTCAAAAGCAACACTTGGGCCCGGATGATCCCCATGACTCCTGTCAATAATTCATCCCGGACGATAATCAATTTATGATGCCAACCCTTAGGGGTGCTCCTTTTGATCAGTTGGGTGATCAAATATTTGTCCCGACTGATGAAATAGGAGGCGATGAGGGCCACGGCGGCGGTGGCCAAGAAACCGGGCAGGTTCCCCAGGAAATTCCACCCTTCCCAAAGCAATCCTTCGATAATCCCGGACATGCCCCCCATGGCCTGGCTTAAACTGGCCCCCAAGGGCGCCGGCAGGTGGCGGAACCAGCGCTGCCAATGGATATTCCAAGCCTCCATGAGCCGTGTGGCCCAATCTTCCCCGGGGGGCAGGGACTCTAAAAGACCTCGGATTTCCTGACTGAGGTGAAGATATCCTCCAAGGAGACCTAGGCCTAAGATCAAGGCTAAACAACAGCAGACCGTTAGGACAGCGGCTCCTCTGGGCATCCCCAGTCTTTCCAAATCATCGACAAAGGGATCAATGATGGAGGCGAACAAGAAGGCCAACAAAAAGGGCGTGATTAAGGGGACGATGACAGGCAGCACATAAATGAGCAACAGGATGCCGCCTAACCAATATAGGGTCGCCCTTTCCTGCCGGCGCATAAAGCCTCACATCCAAATATGTAAAAGATAGTAGGCCATGGGAGCCGCGAACAACAGACTGTCAAAGCGATCGAGGAGCCCACCGTGGCCCGGTAAGAGTCTCCCTGTATCTTTGACCCCGGCTTGCCTCTTGAGGGACGATTCGACCAAATCCCCCATTTGTCCCGTGATGCTGATCACGAAACCGAAGGAGAGGGCCTGCCCAGGGCCGATTCCCACCAGCATAGGGCCGCTGAGGAAGGCTAAACCAGCGGCTACCAAGGTCGCTGCCCCCGCCCCTTCCCAGGTTTTTTTCGGGCTGATCTGGGGACAAAGGAGACGTTTCCCCCGATAGGTGCCGTAAAAATAGGCCGTTGTATCGGTGCACCAAATGGTGATTAGTAAAAGAAAGACTGCCCCCGCTCCTATTTCGTTCCGTAAAGCGGCGATGTATCCGAGACATCCCCCTGTATACAGGACGGAAAAAATGGCCGGTGGACCGTTTTTTAAACTGCTGCCCCGGAAGGTTTCCCGGGTCAAGGTATACAGGGTAAGC
>JBMNRY010000077.1:0-9697 GCA_050944915.1 Limnochordia bacterium | reverse complement strand
AGTTGAGCTGATTGTAAGCTACCGATTCACAGGCATCCCGGTCGGTATCCATGCCGCCGACGATCATCTCATTCATCCGGTTGGCATTTCTAATAGCCGCGATGGCACCTAGGGCCATAGCGTCGTTGGCGGACCAGACGGCATCGATGTTGTTATAGGCTACCAAGAAGTCTTCCATGACCGTCATACCTTGATCCCGGTCAAAACCAGCCGTTTGCTTGGCTAGGAGTTGGACCTCGGGATGCTCTTCTAAAGCCCGCATGAGACCCCTTGTTCTCAGTTCCGAGTTGGTGCTACCCAGTTTGCCTTCTAAGGCCACTAGGCTCTTGACTCCGTCGGAACCCAAGGGCATATTGGCGATGAGATACTTGGCGATAAGATAACCAGCGTGTTCGTTGTCGGGACCGACAAAGGCCAAGTAGTTCTTGAACTCATCCTGGGGTCTGATCCCCGGGTTTCGGTCGGCGACGATGACGGGAATACCGGCTTCTTCACATTTTTGGAAGATCGTCCGCGCGACGGCGTCGGTGACAGGGGCCACAATAATTCCATCGACACCCCGGGCGATTAAGTCTTCTACGTCCCGAAGCTGTTTTTCACCCTTATCTTCCGCGTTGAGGGTGATTAATTGAATACCTAACTCTTTGGCTCCCACTTGGGCGAAATCCTCAAAACGGATGTAGAACTCGTTGAGGGCAGGGGAGGAGAGGCCAAGAACCATGTTTCCAGCACCAAAGACGGTTGCAGAACTGACTAAGACCAGTAACAAAACACAGCACAAGCGTAATCCAACACGATACCCTTTCATTTGTCAACCTCCGTTAATAGGAATTTGTTGTTGAAGCCTTCCGTAGCTACCTATGGAACGATCACCCCTTTCCCGAGCTGGGCCCTTAGACCCCTTATTTGATTACACCAATCTTTTCTCGGTCGATGGTCATGGCTACCGCTAAGACCAACACGATACCTTTGATAATCATCTGGGTGTAGGAAGAGATGCCCATAATGTTTAATCCGTTGCCCAAAACAATCATGGTCAAGGCTCCAACAATAGTACCTAAAACACTGCCGATACCGCCTGTGAGGGGGGTGCCCCCGAGGACGACGGCGGCAATGACATCCAATTCCATGCCATCACCCAGCAGTGGTGTGCCTGCTCCTAAACGGGCCGCCATGGCTACTCCTCCTAGACCACTCAAGGCGCCGGCGAAGACGTAAATCAGGAGTTTAACGCCATCGACGTTAATCCCCGATAGAAGGGAGACCCGTTCTTGTCCGCCGATAGCCCGAATGTTTCGGCCAAAGACGGTATATTGGGAGATAAAAGCTGTTAACAGGAAGGTAAGGAGGGCTAAGATGACAATGAAGGGAATGCCCAAGACACGTCCTTGTCCGAGGAATAAGAATCCCGGATGGAAAACGGTGATGGGCATTCCCCTGGTGTAGACCAAGACGACGCCTCGGGCGACAATCATCATACCGAGGGTAGTTATGAAAGACGGTATTTTGACTTTAGAGAAAATGAAACCATTGATTAATCCACAGATGGTTCCGACTAAAATGCCGACGGGAATCGCCCAAAGACCAATGATTTTGATTAATCCCGCGGTGATGACCGAAGAAAGACCGACGACGGAACCCACAGATAGGTCGATACTACCCGACATGATGACAAAGGTTCCGCCCATGGCGACAATGATCAATGTGGCCGACTGCTGCAAAATGTTGCCGAAGTTTTTAAAGGTGAGAAAATGTTGTGATTGTAAAGCAAAAAATAAGATGAGCAGGAAAAGGAAACAAACAGAAAAGTATTTTTGAAATATTTCTCTGCGAAAAATGCCTTGTGCTGGAACGGCTTCCGTTTGTTTGTTGGTAGCTTCCATTGTGGGGGGACCTCCCTTTCTATTTTGCTCTACATGATTCCCTGACGACGATCTTTGGTTCTAAATATGTGGTTTCTAAGGAGACCTCCTCATCGTTGATAATCCGATGAAGCTTGTCCATCACCAATTTACCCAGCTCATATTTAGGTTGCCAAATGGTGGTGAGGGGAGGGGTGATAAACTGGGACATCCAAATGTCGTCGAAACCAATAATGCTGATGTCCCGGGGTATCTCCAACCCGAAGTTGCGGATGGCTCTGATGGCCTCGATAGCCATCAGGTCACCGGTGACAAATATTGCATCTGGTTTGCACTGACGGGCCAATAAGCTTTCCACTGAGACATAGGCCAAATTGTCCCGATAGCCGCTTTCCAAAACGAATTCGGGCAAGAATTCAAGACCGCTTTCTTCTAGTGCCTGTTTATAGCCAGCGAAACGGTCGCGAATGTTTTTTAGGGACAGACTGTTGGTCAAGAACCCAATCCGTCTATGGCCCAATTCGATTAAATATTTGGTCGCCAAGTAGCCGCCCTTGATGTTATCAACGGTTATGGCTGGAAAAGGACTGTCGGGGATCTCCCGGTCAACGAGTACCACCGGTGTCTTGGTCTTGTCGACCCGGTTGAGGATTTCGTTTTTGTTGGTACCCGCCTCGATGTCGGCGATGATGATTCCCGCGCAACGCAACGAGACTAACATCTCAATATAAAAAATTTGTTTATCCAGACGATCGTCTGTATTAAACAAAATGACTTGATAACCAAATTTATTTGCAGTATCGATGACACCCCTGATGACCTCGGGGAAGAAGGGGTTAATGACATCGGGGATGATTAAGCCTACGATATTAGATGTCTTGCCCTTTAAGACCCGGGCGTTGAAGTCTGGTATGTAGTTGAGACGTTCCGCTGTTTCTAAGATCTTCTGCCTCGTTTCTTCACTGACGCGCACATTTGGCGTGTCGTTCAGCACCCCCGAAACCGAAGCGGTGGAAACGCCCACTAGTTTAGCAATATCCTTTAAGGTTACTCGCTTACCCAATAGATTTCACCTCCTTCGGCTATGATTAAACGTTTAATCAAACAACGCGCAAATCACGATCTAATAGGCTTTAGTGCCTGGTTAATCCTGCAATCATTATAGTTGGCCAAGATCATTATGTCAAGGGAAAAAATTCAAATTATTTCCCTGTGTTGCTAGTCTTTGATGTAATTACTGGGGGCTATAGATCGAAGTCTCTTTGGTAGGCTGACAAATTCGGCGTTGAAGCAAGACTTGATAAACTTAGTATAGGGTTGATTAGAGTCGCAAACTGATGTCTGCTGCGACTCAACATACGAAATTACAGCCTAGGTTGTTCGTAAAGGAGGCCCAACCAGCTGGAAAGCAGGAAATAATCAATGGTGAGTTGTGTGGAGTGTAAATAATTAGATTACTCATACAGGAAATATAATATACAATATATAATACACGAAATATAATTCGATCCTTTGGTCAGTAAAAGGCGAAGGATATGGTTGACCGAGCGGAAATTGACAGATTTTGGGGAAGAAAGGGAGGTTAAAAGACAGTGTTAAGAGTGATGGATGTGACACTGCGGGATGGAAGCAATGATATTGACTTTCGTTTTACAGCGGAACACACAGCGGAGATCGTAGCGGGCTTGCAGGCGGCAGGGGTGCCCTATATTGAATTCGGCCATGGACTGGGCCTCGGTGCCCACGAGAAGACCGATAAGAAAGCGGCAGCTAGCGATGAGGACTATGCCAAAGCAGCGATGAGGGTGGTCAAAGAAGCTAAGGTCGGTTGCTTTGCATCTCCCCGCTGGGCAGAACGGAAGGAGATCGATCTGTTAGTCGACCATGGTGTACATTTTGTGCGGGTAGGGACCGATGTCGATAAAGTCGCCAGCGCCCAAGCATTAATAGAATACGCGAAGGATAAAGGCTTGGAAGTGCACTTTAGCTTGATGAAAGCCTACGCCATGGATGTGGAGCAGTTGACTGCTCAAGTTGAGACTGTGGCTCGTTACGGTGTTGATGTCATTCACCTGATGGACTCGGCCGGATTCATGCTCCCCGAGGCTGTGAAGAAATATGTCGGTCACTTAACGGACAGGGTTGATGTACCTATCGGATTCCACGCCCATGACAATCTATCCCTCTCGGTGGCCAATGCTTTGGCAGCCGTAGGTGCGGGGGCAGCCTTTGTCGATGCTAGCCTACGGGGGTTAGGCCGCAGCGCCGGGAATGCGCAAATTGAAGCCCTAATTCCCGTCTTTCAGCGGCAAGGGATCGAAACGGGAATCGATATGCTAAGGCTCATGGAAGTGGGAGAGAAATTTGTGGTTCCTCTAATGGAAAAGACGGCTCGCCTCGATGGGACGGAAATCGTTTTTGGTTTTGCCGGTTTCCACTCGAGTTTTTACGGACTCGTCAATGAAGTGGCCAAAGAGCGGGGTCTTGACCCGAAGGAATTAGTGATTGCCCTTTGTGAGCGAGAGAGAATCAACGTAGACAAAGAACTAGTTGAACAGATAGCCGACCAATTGACGTCTGTGGCTTAGAGAACGTTTATCACGACCTCCCATGTTTGGGACGCTGATTTGGTCCAAGACAAAATCGTCTTGTAGGTCGGTACGAACGTAGAGACTACAGACAACCCTACACCGTGGGTTTAACAAACCTTAGTAGAGCTGAGCACGGTCCCGAAAATTTAACCAATGTCGGGACATTGAATAGCTTGCCATCGGGCGTTGGAGCCCTATGGGGGTTGATACAATTCTATGTACAAATGCTAGGGAGGTCTTACCCATGCAAGTAGTAACCCGTGATAAAATCGGTCATGTTCTCAGCAGTGCCATTGAACCGGTAGCCAGGGTCCGCGCCGGAGAAACCTTCATCGTCGAGACCGAAGATGCCTGGGTGAGTCGGTACAGTAAACAGGAAGATATGACCCCTGAGAAACTACGGATTCGGCCCCGGACAAATCCTGTGACAGGACCGATCTACATCGAGGATGCCGAACCGGGGGATATGATCGCCATTCACATCGAGGAAATCGAACCTGATACCTATGGTTATACTCGCTTTCGAACCGATGGCGGCACCCTGCCCTATTGGTTTGCTGAACCCCGCGGTAGAATTACTCCCATCGTCGATGGAAAGGTTCAGTTTAACGATGACATTAAGATCCCCCTGCAGCCTATGATCGGCACCATCGGTACAGCTCACAACGTTGAGGAGCTCAGCAGTCTGGTACCCGGTGTTCACGGGGGTAATATGGATTGCCGTGATGTGGGTCCAGGTAGCATTTTGTATCTACCGGTGTTCACCCCGGGGGCTCTCCTTTATGTCGGTGATGTCCACGCTGTACAAGGGGATGGGGAAGTCTGCGGTGTGGCCGTAGAGACGAAAGCCCGGGTGCGGCTCACCGTTCATTTGCATAAAGGTTGTCCTCCCGAGATGAGTTGTCCTCGGGTGGAAACCGAAGATTACATCATTACTGTTGCCTCCGCGAATCCCTTGGAGCAGGCTGTGCGGATTGCTCTACGGGATATGGTTTTGTGGTTGGCAGCCGATTATGGATTTGATCCAGCCGATGCCTACATGTTGATCACCCAAATCGGGGATGCCCGGATTTGCCAAATGGTTAATCCCGTTTATACCGCGGCCTTTCAGACTCCTAAGAAATATTTGCGGCCCAACGGATAGCGAAGATCACCATTAGTTCAAGGGGGGATTCCCTCGCTAAGGACAGTCTTATCAGGAGGATGGCCATGATACTACATCGGCTAAAACCACAGGAGACCTTGGGGGATCGGGTATACCGATTGCTGCTAGAAGCAATCATCAATAAAGAGATGCCCCCGGGTCAACACCTAGTGATCGATGAATTGGCTTCGAAAATCGGTACTAGCGGTACCCCCATCCGGGAGGCCCTTAACCGGTTACAACAAGAAGGTCTCGTCGTCAAGAACCCCAATCAAGGTTGGAAAATTAGGGAGTTTACCATCACGGAAACCATTGAGATTTATCAGGTTCGCGCAGCGTTAGAATGTATGGCGGTAAAACTGTGTTGTCAAAAGCCCTTAGCTGCCGATGTTCACCAGCGGTTAATCGCTATTCAAAAAGAAGGGGATCAAGCCATTAAGGAAAACGATTTAGCCCGGTATCGGCTCCATAATGATGAGTTCCACGACGTGATCCTGGAGGTGGCCGGGAATCAGACCCTCCGGGATGTGATGAACACATTGCGCCATCGGGTCCGATTGTTTAGTGAAACGACCATTCGGGTTGCAGGACGCCCTAAACGGGCTGTACGAGAGCACGGGCAGCTTATCGAGTTTATGGTGGCTGGCGATGAGGTCCAGGCGGAAGCCCTTATGGAACAACACATACTATCGGCCCTAGAGGATTTGTTGGAGCGACAACAAGCTATGGAGTCCCCTTGAACTCATTGGTCCAATAGGGAGGCCTCGGACCCAGATGTCAAAAGCCTCAAAAGACCTCAGACCTATCATGGGGATCTTGGTTAGGACGATTGATCGATAAACAAGGAGGGAAAAAGATGGGTACAAACATCACCTATGATCACCGAGAATTAACAACCTTTGCCGCATCGGTTCTAGAGAAGATCGGAGCACCCAAGGCTGATGCGGAGCTTGTGGCCGACTGTTTGATTAAAGCCGATCTGAGGGGAGTTGCCTCCCATGGAATATCCCGCTTACCGATTTATGCAAAAAGATTAGCAGTAGGAGTAGTCAACAGTAAGCCGAATATTCGGGTTTTAAAAGAGTTGGCCGGTACCGCCCTAATTGACGGTGACAACGGTATGGGGCCCGTCATTGGCCATAAAGCGATGGCTCTGTGTATTGAGAAAGCTAAAGGGGCCGGTGTTGGCTTTTGTGCTGTACGCAATGGCAACCACTTTGGAATTGCGGCCTACTACACATTACAAGCCCTACGCCAAGGGATGATCGGCATCGCTATTTCTAACGCACCACCTTCCATCGCTCCTTGGGGTGGGGTAGACCCGAAATTCGGCACCAACCCCTTATCCATCGCCGTGCCCGCCGGTTCCCATCCGCCTTTAGTCCTCGACATGGCCGTCAGTGTTGTTGCTAGAGGTAAAATCATCCTAGCCGCGAAACAAGGTTTGCCCATTCCCGAAGGTTGGGCCATCACAAAAGATGGTCGGCCGACGACCGATGCCAATGAAGCCATGGAGGGAACATCCTTGCCCTTTGGCGGACCCAAGGGGTACGGGATCGGATTAGTCAACGATATCCTTTCTGGGGTTCTTTCGGGGGCCTTCTACGGCCCGTTGCTTAATAGTCTGTGGGGAAACTTTGAAGATCCCCAAAACGTCGGTTTTTTCATGGGGGCCATTAATATAGAGGCTTTTATGGACCCCAAGGAGTTCGGTGAAAGAATCGACAGCTATTTCGCCCAGGTTAAGGCGGGACGAAAGGCGCCAGGAGTTGAGGAAATCTTGATCCCCGGTGAATTAGAGCTTCGGGCGGAACAGAAGAATGTTCAAGGGGGCATCGAGGTTCCCGGCGCTGTCGTGGAGGAACTGAAACAGGTGGCGGAAACCTATGGCATCGCCTTTCCCAATGGAAAGTAGCCCTAGGGAGCAAATAGTCTTCATGGAGGGGATATCATGCGACGGATCGGGTTTATCGGACTAGGTACCATGGGTAAACCGATGGCCAAGAACTTGCTAAAGGCCGGCTATGAGGTTTATGTCTTTAACCGGAGTCAGGGAGCGGTCCAAGAATTGGCTGCTATGGGTGCCGCAGCACCGGCGACCATCGGCGAACTGATGGAGAAAGTAGAATGTGTAATTACAATTCTCCCTGCCGATGCTGAGGTAAAGGATGTCTATTTACGCTCTGGTGGCCTTTGCGACCATTTGCGGGAGGGGCAGATGGCTATCGATATGACAACTTGCCATCCCCAAACCGTTATCGATTTGGCAGACAGATTCGCCGAGAAGAAGGCCCATTTGGTCGATGCACCGGTAAGTGGTGGCAAAGCAGGGGCGGAGGCCGGGACCCTTAGCATCATGGTCGGCTGCCATCAGGACATCTATAGTCAAGCCGAACCGATCCTTTCGGCCATGGGTAAAAAGATCTTTTATGCTGGAGAAGTAGGCGCGGGAAAGAGCATCAAGTTGATCAATCAACTGCTGGCTTCTACCCATATGGCCGTTTTGGCCGAGGCTTTTACCTTGAGGGAAAAGGTGGGCATCGCGGCGGAAATCTTCTATCAAGTTATCAAAGAAAGCTCGGGTCACTCCCGGATGTTTGATCTTAAAATGGAGAAGTTCATCCTACCCCGAGATTTTAGCCCATCCTTTAGACTTGCTTTGATGCGCAAAGACTTATCATTGGCGGTCCAGCTATCTGAAGATGTGGGCATCCTTCCCACTGTAGCTAGAACAGCGTTACAGATGTATGACGATGCAGTAGAGTTGGGATTTGGGGATTTAGATATGTCGGCTTTGGCCAAGATGCCCTTAGACAAGGACTGAACGTAATTATTGAAAAAGAACCGAAAGAGACTTCCATTAGCTCCTAGGATGAACAGTTAATTAGGAAATCCCTTGGAGACCAACTAATAAAGCCAACTTTGCGAAATTCAAAAGAGGTGGTTATGCTTAACGGCGAACCACCTCTTTCTTGCGCTGCATCCACTATTCATCCCTCCATCCGTCGCAATTGGTATATTTGAAACAAGGTTATAGACAATTTCTTAGGAAAGCCCACCTTTTACATTTTCCCGTGAAATACAACAAAAAACTATTTATTGGCAGGAAGTACGACTTGGGTGTCGAAACTGATACCTAAAATCTGATATATCAGATGATCAGTTCTGGAGAAGGGGGGAGTCGATGAAATTCAAGTTGCGGATTAGAGACTCGGAAGTTCCTTTGTTACGGGAAGTTGTGGCCGACCGGATCAGGGAAGCTTTGGTCAGGGGCGACTTGAAACCTGGCCAGCGATTAAGCGAACGCTGGCTTAGCGAGGGAATGGGAGTTAGCACATCGCCCATCAAAGACGCCTTGCGGGTCTTGGAAATGGAAGGTCTGGTCAAAACCCTGCCCCGTCGAGGAACGGTTGTCGTGGGATTAGATCCCTCCCGGATGGAAGAACACGCCATGGTTAGGGCTGCTGTTGAGGGAGTAACGGCTTATCTGGCAGCCAAGAAAATTACTCCTGAAGGATTAAAACGATTGGAAAAGATCCACCAAAACACCGTCGCTGCCCGGGAGCGGGGGGCACCAGTTGAAGAATTGGTCCAATCCTCCGACGACTTCCATGTGGTCTTAGCGGAGATTGCCGGAAACGAATACTTACAACAACTTGTAGCCAGCTTGCGCAAGACCATTGGACTTGTACGATTGTCTTCCTGGTACGATCAGTCCGATTCAGCACAATCGAGTAAAGAACACGAGCTACTGATGGAGGCTTTACGCCAGGGGGATTGCCAAGAGGCGAAGATTAGAATGGAAAACCATATCCTCAGTTCTTTCCGCAGGATTGTCGTTGAAAAACAACTTGAGGGCGTCCCAGAGAATAAAACCTCGTAACGATAAGGGTTTGGGGCATAGCCTGTGGTGGAGAAGGGGGAGGTTGCAAGGAAAATATTCACCTTAGTGCATCATTGGATTAATAGTTGATCCGTAAGCGTCAAAGCGGACGTACCTTGACAACGGTCTACCGGCAGATGAGTTGAGAAACCACATAAACCATAGACGTTAACCGCTCCATTGGTGTCGCGGTAGTTGGGGAATAAAAGACCTCTAC
>JBMNRY010000076.1:0-9701 GCA_050944915.1 Limnochordia bacterium | reverse complement strand
GATAGGGACGTCCTTCTCTAGCCATGCCCTCGATAGTGGGACGGACTATGGTCTCCATGACCTTCTCCTCCAACGAAGGCGTAAGGACCCGGGTGGGACTGTAAGCCCCCATCCCTCCCGTGTTGGGCCCCGTGTCCCCTTCCCCGATCCGTTTATGATCCTGGGCCGAAGGCATGGGCAAGATCTGTTCCCCGTCGGTGAACACCAACAAAGTGGCTTCCTCCCCGGGAAGGAACTCCTCGATGACCACCTGGGAGCCGGCTTCGCCGAAGATCCCCTCCACCATCATGGCCTCCAGGGCCCCTTGGGCTTCCTCTAGATTATCGGCTACCGTCACCCCTTTACCGGCCGCGAGGCCATCGGCTTTGATGACTAAAGGAAAGGATTGTCGGGCCAGGTAATCTAGGGCCTGCCCATAATCGCTAAAAACCTGGTAAGCCGCGGTGGGAATGCCGTGGCGGGCCATGAATTCTTTGGCGAATACTTTACTAGTCTCCAGGGCCGCCGCTGCCCTACTAGGGCCAAATAGAGTTAAACCCCGGGCGGCAAAGATATCGGCGATCCCAACGGCCAATTCCGCTTCGGGACCGACAACGGTTAAATCGATCCGATTCTCTTCGGCCCAACGGGCGAGACCCTGGACACCGTCGTTGATATCGACACAGGTGGCCATGGAAGCGATCCCCGCGTTACCGGGGCTACAAAAGATCTCCCCCACCTGGGGGCTTTTCTTAAGGGCGGTGGCCAAGGCGTGTTCCCGGCCACCACCACCGACGATCAATACCCGTTTGTCCCCTGCCATTGCCAGACCCTCCTAGTGCTTGAAATGGCGCATACCGGTGAAATACATAGCTATAGCGGCGGCATCGGCCCCTTTGATAGACTCTTCGTCTCTAATGGAGCCTCCCGGTTGGATGATGGCCCGAATTCCCGCCTGAGCCGCGGCTTCCACCACATCGGGGAAGGGGAAGAAGGCATCGGAGGCTAAGACGGCACCTTGGGCTTCCTCCCCCGCTTGGTCAAGGGCCAGTTTAGCTGCGGTGATCCGATTCATCTGCCCTGCACCGACACCCAAGGTTTGTCCATCTTTGGCGACGACGATGGCGTTGGATTTCACATGCTTAACGGCCTTCCAGGCAAATAGCAAATCGGCATATTCCTCAGGGGTCGCCTCCCTTTTGGTCACCAGCTTCGGCTGACCATCCAAGAGGACCCCATCGACCTCCTGGATGAGCACCCCACCCAGGACGCTTTTCATCTCCACCAAGGAGCCCTGACCCTGGGGCAGGGGCAATTCCAGAATCCGCAAATTTGGTTTACCCTGGAAAATCTCTAAGGCCTCGGGGCTGTACCCTGGGGCGACGATAACCTCGAGAAAGATTTCGCTTAAGATCCGAGCCAAGGAAGCATCGACCGGTCGGTTCAGGGCGACGATCCCACCGAAAATCGAGACTGGATCGGCATCCCGGGCCCGCTCATAGGCGGTGCTGATATCGGGGGCGCTGGCGATACCACAAGGATTAGCATGTTTGACGGCCACCGCCGTAGGCTCCTCGAATTCCCACAGGATCTGCAAAGCAGCGCTGGTATCACCGTAGTTGTTGTAGGATAATTCCTTCCCTTGATATTGGACCACATCGGCTAAAGAGAGTCCCCCGGAGTCCCAGCGATAAAAGGCCGCCTGCTGGTGGGGGTTTTCCCCGTAGCGCAAGCTAGCCACCTGCTCCAAATTGAAGTTCAACCGAGAGGGGAAGGAACCCTCGCCCCTTTGCTGGCTTAAATACCTGGCGATATGTCCATCATACTCCCCGGTCCGCTGAAAAGCTTCCAGGGCCAACTCCATAGCTAATTCCCTAGGAATTCCCCCGTGTTCAGCCAGGGCCTCTAAGATGGAGCTGTAGCGTCGGGGATCGACGACGACGGCCACATGGGCGAAATTCTTCGCGGCAGCCCTGATCATGGCCGGCCCCCCGATATCGATATTCTCACAGGCCTCGGCTAAACTGACCCCTTCTTTAGCCACGGTGGCCTCAAAGGGGTAGAGATTGACGGCGACCAAATCAATAGTGTCGATGCCTAACTCTTCCAGCTGCTCTAGATCCCCTGGTTCATCCCGCCGGGCTAAGATGCCGCCGTGGATTTTGGGATGAAGACTTTTCACCCGTCCGCCCAAAATCTCGGGAAACCCCGTCACATCTTCAACGGCTGTCACCTCAAGACCGGCTTCCTTTAAGGTCTGGTAGGTGCCTCCGGTGGAAAGCAACCTTACACCATGTTCCTGAAGACCCCGGGCAAATTGGACGATCCCCTCTTTATCGGAAACACTAAGTAACGCATTACGAATCTTAAGCATACTCGCCCTCCTCAATGACGACCCGTCGGCCATCGATGGTCACCCCTTTTTCCAGAAGGGACTTGATGGCCTGGACGTAGATCCGGTGTTCAACGGCTAAAATCCTTTGGGTCAAGGTCTCCACATCATCCCCCGGTTCCACAGGGACCGCTTCTTGGATGATAATGGGCCCCGTATCCATGCCCTCGTCGACGAAATGGACCGTCGCCCCCGTTACTTTGACCCCATACTCCCAGGCCTGTCTTTGGGCATTAAGCCCAGGAAAGGCCGGCAACAGGGATGGATGGATATTGATAATCCGTCGGGGAAAGGCCTCGATGATCTCGGGAGGCAAAAGCCGCATATAACCAGCTAGGCAAATTAAATTGGGTCTTAACTCTTGAAGTTGGGCCAATAACCGTCGGTTATAGCTTTCCCTCGGCTCCCGATCCAAGGCGTAGGCGGGAATACCCGCCCTGCGGGCCCGAATCAACCCATAGGCATGGGGGTTATCGCTGATGACAGCCTTTATGCGGGCAGAAAGCTCCCCGGCCTCCACGGCATCGATAATGGCTTGGAGATTGCTTCCCCGGCCGGAAATCAATACAACCAACTGGAAGTCCCTATCCCCCACCCTAAATCAACTCCACTTCCCCTTGGCCGGGTTCCATCCGACCGATGATCATGGCCTTCTGACCAGCGGAGGCCAGGACTTCTAAAGCGCGGGAGGCCTCTTCGGGGGCAACGATGATGGCCATGGCGATACCCATGTTGAAGGTGCCATACATCTCCAGCCGTGGGATCTCGCCGTAGGCAGCTAAGATCTGGAAAATGGGCGGCACTTCCCAGCTGGAGGTCTCCACCACTGCTTTAAGACCTAGCCCGAAGGATCGGGGCAGGTTTTCCGGCAGCCCCCCACCGCTTATATTCGCAATACCCTTGAGTTTACATTTAGCCTGCAAAGCCTGGATGACCCGGGCATAAATCCCCGTCGGTTCTAAAAGTTCTTCCCCCAAGGTCCGCCCTAATTCGTCTAGATAGGTATCTACCGATAGGCGAGCTTCCTCGAAGAAAACCTTGCGCACCAAGGAATAGCCACTGCTTTGTAGCCCGGTGGAAGCCAAGCCGATGATCACATCGCCGGCTTGGACCTGCTCCCCGTTGATGATCTCCTCTTTTTCCACCACGCCTACGGCAAAACCGGCCAAATCGTATTCCCCCGGCTGATAAAAGCCTGGCATTTCCGCAGTTTCCCCGCCGATGAGGGCACAGCCGGCCTGTTGGCAGCCCGCCGCGATCCCTTGGACGATGGCCGCAGCCTTAGGGGGCTCTACCTTCCCCATAGCAAGATAATCAAGGAAAAAGAGGGGTTCGGCTCCGTGGCAGATGATATCGTTGACACAGTAAGCGACTAAATCGATACCGATGGTATCGTGTTTATCCATCATAAAGGCGATTTTAAGCTTCGTCCCAACTCCATCGGTGCCCGACACCAAAACCGGATCCCGATAATGTTCCCCCAGGGAGAACAAGCCGCCGAAACTGCCGATCTCCGTCAATACTTCGGGACGATGGGTGGCTTTAGTGAATTCTTTGATCAACCGCACCGTCTCGTATCCGGCTTGCACATCGACCCCCGCGTCCCGGTACCGCTTCCTTTCCATGTCAGTAACCTCCCTTGTCCAAATGGGGATATTCTCCCGAAAAACAAGCTGTACAAACTTGATCGGGGGCCATGCCGACGGCTTGGATCAACCCTTCTAAGCTTAAGTAAGCCAGTTTGTCGGCCCCAATGTACTCCCGGATCTCCTCCACCGTCCGATTGGTGGCTAATAAATCTTCTGTCGAAGGCGTATCGATGCCGTAATAGCAAGGGTGGACATAGGGAGGAGACGCGATATACATCAAGATCTCCCGAACCCCAGCTTCCCTGAGCATTTGCACCGTTTTCACGCTGGTCGTCCCCCGCACGATGGAATCATCGATGATGACCACCCGCCGGTCCTTGAGGATGGCCTCGATAGGATTCATCTTGATCTGAACATCTAAAGCCCGCATTTGGGGTGTAGGTCGGATAAAGGTACGGCCCACATAGCGATTCTTCACCAAACCTATTTCAAAGGGGATCCCGCTCTCCTGGGCAAAACCTAAGGCTGGGGATGTCCCCGAATCGGGCGCGGCGATGACCAAGTCTGCTTCCGACCTTTGTTCTCGGGCCAACTGGCGCCCTAAGGCCTTACGGATTTCATGGACATTGCGGCCCTTAAGGATGCTGTCTTGCCGGGCGAAATAGACGTACTCGAAGACACAGAAAGCCTCCCGGTTGCTTCGGGCCAGTTGATAGAACTGGGGTCCCTCCTCATCGATGATCACCAGTTCCCCCGGGCCGATCTCCCGAATTTCCTCGGCACCCAAACTGGTTAAGGCGCAGCTTTCGGAAGCTAACAAATAGGTTCCATCGGGGAGTTTCCCGAAGGCCAAGGGCCTGATCCCTAACGGATCCCTCCAACCAAAAAGGGCCTGATTAGTCATCCCTACGACCGCAAAGGCCCCTTCTAGCTTTTGGTAGGTTTGCTCAATGGCCCGCAAGAGATCATCGCCGTAGCGAGCTACTAAATTGATGATGATCTCGCTGTCGGTGGTCGTCTGAAAGACTGACCCGCCGGCCAATAATTCCTCTTTTAGGGCCTCGCCATTGGTTAAATTGCCGTTATGGACCAGGGCCAACATCCCGTGGGAACATTGGACTAACATGGGTTGGGCATTAATGGAGAGGGTCCGGCCCGAGGTGGAGTAGCGGACATGGCCCACAGCTTGGAAGCCGGGTAAACGATCCAAGATCTCCCCATCGAAAACATCGGCAACAAGGCCCATACCCTTATGCAAGCGCATCCTTTCCCCATCGCCCACGGCGATCCCTGCGCTTTCCTGCCCCCGATGTTGGAGGGCATAAAGGCCGAGGTAAGTCAAGTAGGCCCCTTGGACAGAGCCCCGCGGCCCGTAAACGCCGAAAACGCCACATTCTTCCCTGGGTTTATCCATTAGGCTTCCTCCTTAAGTCGGGCGGGAATGGCTTCCCGGTAAACCTGGGCCCCTTCCTCCAGGGATAGTTCAATGATCTTCTGACCAGCAACTTCGATTACGATTTCATCGCCCCCCGTTTCGCCCAGGGCTTGATAAGCCACCCCTTTGCGATCCGCCAAGGCTTCTAACTCCGCGGCCCGCTGGGGAGCAACGCTGACGATCACCCGAGAAGGACTTTCATCGAAAAGATAGGCATCAAGGCGCATGTCGACTTGGCCTAGATCGATTTTGATGCCCATTTCTCCCCAGAGGGAGCTTTCCACTAAAGCGACAGCTAAGCCCCCTTCGCTTAAATCATGGGCGCTTTTCAGCAGGTCGCCTCCTTCGAGGAGCAACTCGATGAGGGCCTTCTCCTCCTCCAAATTAAGCTGTGGGGGCTGACCGGTGACCAACCCGTGGATATGGGCTAAATATTCGCTGCCCCCCAGTTGTCCTTGGGTGGCACCCAACAAGTAGATCCGATCCCCTGCCCCTTGCCAACCGCCGGGACGAATCTGATCTGCCCTGTCGATCAAACCCACCATACCGACCACCGGTGTGGGATAAACGGCTCGACCGGCCGTGTCATTGTACAGACTAACATTACCACCGGTTACGGGAATCCCTAAAATCCGAGCTGCATCCCCTAAACCGTTAATTGTTTGTTGGAACTGCCAATAAACCTCGGGGTTTTCGGGACTGCCGAAATTCAAACAGTTGGTGAATCCTAAGGGCCGGGCACCACAACAAGCCACATTCCGGGCTCCTTCGGCCACACTCAAAGCTCCGCCCTGGTAAGGATCCAGGTAAGTGTACCGCCCGTTACCATCGACGGCCACCGCGATATATTTCCCACTCTCAGGGATCTGCAAAATAGCAGCATCCCGACCGGGGCCTACTCGGGTATTCCCCCGCATTTGGTGGTCATATTGGCTGTAGATCCATTCTTTGCTTGCGATATTGGGACTATCCAATAATTTCTTGAGTGTCTCGGTATAACAACTAGGTTCGGCCAAATTATCGAGCTGCCAAGCCGCTGTCTCGGCCAAATAGGCTGGTTTTTCCGCGGGAGGTTCATAGGTAGGAGCCCAATCGGTGAGGGCTTTAGCAGGTACTTCGGCCACCACTTCCCCATCTTCTAACACCCGGAGGTAACCATCATCGGTCACCCGGCCGATTTGGGCGCAATGGAGATCCCAGCGGGCACAGATTTCTTCAACGGTTTTCTCAGAACCCGCTTGGGCGATGACGAGCATCCTCTCCTGGGATTCGGAGAGCATAATTTCGTATGGGGTCATCCCCTCTTCCCGTCGGGGGACGAAGGCCACATCGATTTCGATACCGCTGCCGGCCCGAGCCGCAGTTTCCGAACAGGAGGAGGTGATCCCCGCAGCACCCATATCTTGGATGCCCACGATCCCTTCGCTGGCCACTAATTCCAGACAGGCTTCGATCAACCGCCGTTCCGTTTCGGGATCGCCGATTTGAACATTGAGGGGCTCCCCTTCGTCCCCTAATTCATCGGAGGCGAAGGTGGCACCATGGATCCCGTCCCGTCCCGTAGCGGCGCCGACTAGGAATACAGGGTTACCGACACCGGCGGCCATTCCTTTGGTTAGCCACTTCTTCGGGAGTAGGCCGACACACATCGCGTTACATAAAGGGTTATCCCCATAAGGTTCACCGAAGTAAACCTCGCCCCCAACCGTGGGCACACCGACGGTATTGCCGTAATCGGCGATACCCTTAACCCCTTCCCTTAAATGCCAACGGGCTCGCTCATGCTCCAAGTCTCCAAAGCGAAGGGAATCTAAGAGGGCGATGGGGCGGGCTCCCATGGAGATGATATCTCTGATGATGCCTCCCACACCGGTGGCGGCTCCGTGATAGGGTTCCACAAAAACCGGGTGGTTGTGGGACTCGATGCGAAAGGCCACCGCTTGTTCCCCACCGATATCGACAACACCGGCGTTTTCCCCCGGTCCCACCAGGACCTGCTCTCCTTCCGTAGGCAGATCCCCGAGCAAGGGTCTAGAATGCTTGTAGGCACAATGTTCCGACCATAAGACGGCAAACATACCTAACTCGGTCCAGTTCGGTTCCCGACCGAGATATTCGACGATTTTCTCATATTCGCTATCCCGCAGACCCATTTGTCGCCAGGCGCGGTTACGTTTAATCTCCCCTAAGTCCATGGTAAACCTCCTCGCAAAATAAACTAAACCTTAGGGTTTCCTAAAAAAGCCGTTGGCCCACCATGTGGTATAGCTCCCCATCTTCAGGGAATCGCTCCCACCTTATTCCGCCTGAATCGTCCAATAACTGGACGGTATCCAGGGAAATCTCATCGCCCAGGAGGACTTGTCCGTGGAACCGACCGAATTCCAGCTTGAAATCCACCAACCGCAGACCCCGGGGTTTTAGATAACCCTGGAGAATCTGGTTAACCACCAAGGATTGCCTCCGGATATAATTCAATTCATTGACCCGGGCCAATTTCATAGCCGCGATGTGGGATTCATTGACCAGGGGATCCCCCAGCTCATCGCTTTTGAGATAGAATTCCACGATAGGCCGGGGCAAGACCTCATCGGCCTGCCAGCCAAGACGGGATACCAAAGGACCCGCTGCGATGTTGCGAACCACCACCTCTAGTGGGATCATTTCCAAGTTCCGAACTAAGGTTTCCCGCTCCCCTAGGCGACGTAAGAAATGGTTCGGCACCCAATGTTCCGTCAAGAGCTCGAAAATCTGCCCATTGATCCTATTATTGAGCTCTCCCTTGCCGGCCACTTGCCTCTTTTCTTCGGTTCCCATATCCGGCACATCATCGGTAAAGTGGAAAAGGATGACATCAGGATCATCGGTAGCATAGACAGCCTTGGCCTTACCCCGATAAATCAGTTCGCCCTTAACCATTTTCCCTACCCCCCCTGAAGTGTTGATCAAATTTTCCCCCTCCTGCTGTGCCTAACCGTTCTTATTATCTCCTCTAACAGTTCCCGGAACAGCCATCTTCTTCCTGCCCATCTAGAGTCTCCCTAACGTGCAAGATGATCGGGAAAAAAATAAACGGGTAGGGTTCATGGTATTGCATGAAACCTACCCGCCAGGGCTTTTATCCCTCTAGGGTGTAGTGCCATCTCCCAGGCACCTGCATCACTCGGTCACAGACCCCCACTTCTGGGGCGGAACCCTAGATGCACTTTCATCATATATGGGAATGATTACAGATTAAATTTACCAAAACCCGCCAGTCCTGTCAACCGCGGAAATACCGCAGGATGCCGTTGTAAATGCCCCTAGCCGCCTTTACCCGGTAGGCAGGGTCGACTAACAGCTTTTCTTCACTGGGATGGGTCATGAAGCCAACTTCCACTAGTACCGACGGCATCTGGGTGTAACGAATGACATAGAAGGGCTGGCGACGGACTCCCACATCTCTTGATCCCAGGATTCCTACCAATTCCCGCTGAATATCCTGGCCCAATTTCTGGCTTTGCCAGGTGTAAAAGTAAGTTGTAGTGCCGTGGATGCCCGTATTGCGGTTGGCATCATTATGAATACTGATATAGATATCGGCGCCGGAGCGGTTGGCCAGATTCACCCGGGAAGCCAAGGTGAGATAGACATCACTACTCCTGGTCATGATCACCTTCGCGCCCGCTTCTTCTAACATCTGGCGCAAATCCAGGGCAATCCACAGGACATTATACTTCTCATAAGTCTTACCACTATAACCGACGGCACCGGGATCCTGGCCACCATGGCCGGGATCGATAACGATAGTCCGACCTTTCAACGGACCGTTGGGATTTTGGGGTGCACCTTTGGCCGGGGGTGAGGCGGGAGAGCCCCCCGTAGGTGGGCTACTTTGGCCGGGAGAGCCACCGGTCAATGTAGATAGTAGAAAGAAAATGATGAGAATAATGGTAGAAATAGGGTTGGAATAAAGCTGTAAGGTTCCTTTCGGGCCCACCGAGGGTCCTCCTTCCGAGATTCGAAGTCCCTAATGACTTCTTGTCCCCGGAGGAGAACCCTTTAGGCAAAATAAAGGGGGGTTGTCGGTCTTTTCCATCAAGCACAATCCCGTAAACCTTGGTAAATAAAAAGGATGCCAAAGGCAATGAATAAAAGGCCGGCAGCTAAACTAACGTACCTTTCCGGCACATATCTCGTGATATAACCACCGAAATAGGCGCCCAATAAAGTGACGATGACCATGGCCGTCCCGCCGCCGAGGAAGACGGACCAGGGATTGCCGGTGCGGGCCGCTAAGGTGAAGACGGCCAACTGGGTCTTATCG
>JBMNRY010000075.1:0-9722 GCA_050944915.1 Limnochordia bacterium | reverse complement strand
CTCCAAATCGGCGATACTTAACGGCCGCCGCAGAAGCGGATCATGGCTTAGGGAGCCTGTCCCTTGGACCTTGATATGGGCGAATTGACCCGGTTGGGCATCAATGCCCGGCAGCTCAACCTGTAAACGGAAAAGCCCCGGACCGACAGCCTTGTTCTCCCCTATGGACCCTAACATGGGTATCCCCCTTTCACACCCCAAAAACCTTGACTAAAGGCCTAACCCTTCGTTGATTTCCTCCTGCATCTGCTGGGCTGCCCGTTGGGCTGCCCCAGCGAAATCTTCCTCCCGACCCCCTTGGCCGTAGGCGAATAGAATTCCCCGGGAGGAATTGACCACCGCCCCTGTCCCATGATCATCGAAGGCCGGTAGGATATCTTCTACCCCTCCCCCTTGGTGGCCATAGCCGGGGATGAGGAAATAATTATGGGGGAAGGCTTGGCGCAACTGGGCCAATACTTCAGGGTAGGTCGCGCCGACGACAAAGCCGATGTTTTGATAACCACAACGACCTTCGGCCCCCGCCCCCCACTGGGTTAGGAGTTCGGCCACCCGGTAGTACAAGGGCCGACCGTCGACATCGAGATCTTGGAGATCGCCGCCGGAAGGATTAGAGGTTTTCACCAAGGCGAAGACTCCTCGTTGCTGATCCTTCAGGAAGGGCGCTACCCCATCCCGACCTAAATAGGCGTTGATGGTTAGGGCGTCACTGCCTAAGGGTCCGTCGCCCAAATAGCTTTCTGCATAGGCCTGGGCTGTGGAGCCGATATCATTCCGTTTACCATCCATGATGACCAAAAGTCCTGCCTCCCGGGCGGCAGTTATGGTCTCTTCCAAAGCGGCAATCCCTAGGCTTCCCCACCGCTCATAAAAGGCTAACTGGGGCTTCACCGCGACAACATGATCGGCTACCGCGTCGATGATCTCCCGATTGAACCTGGCGATGGCCCAAGCAACCCCTGCAGGACCTGTGCCCCGGGTTTCTTCCCCCTGCCGTAATAGATGGTGAGGCAACAGATCCCCATGGGGGTCGAGGCCGACCACCACCCGGCTGTTCTTCGCTTCGATGGCTGCCGACAAACGATCGGCGAAATTAATCATACCCTATCCCTCCAGGTGATCTTGCCCCCACAGAGGGTCAAGATGGGCCAGCCCTTTAACTTTTTCCCCATAAAGGGAGAATTGCGGGACTTGCCTTGGAATACTTCCGCGGTCACTTCCAATTCTGTCTCGGGATCCCAGATTGTTAAGTCGGCTGCTCCTCCCGGGGCCAAACTGCCTCCCGGCAACTTAAACAAGCGGGCGGGCTCCCAGGTCAGCTTCCCTATGGCTTGGGAGAGGGTTAAGACCCCCTGGAGGACTAGATGGGTGTAAACCAAGGGCCAAGCCGTTTCTAAACCGATGATTCCATTGGCCGCGTAATTATATTCTACTTCCTTTTCTTCTCGGGCATGGGGAGCATGGTCGGTAGCGATACAATCGATTGTCCCATCGGCCAATCCTGCCCGCAGGGCTTCCCGATCAGCCTTAGTCCGCAGGGGTGGCCTCATCTTAGTGTTAGTATCATAACCGGCCACATCTTCATCGGTGAGAATTAAATGGTGGGGAGTTACTTCGGCGCTGACGGGAATCCCAGCCCTCTTGGCCAGGCGAATGAGTTCGACGCTTTCCTTGGTAGAAAGGTGGTTAATGTGGACGTGGGTTTTAGTCAGGCGGGCTAATTCGATTTCCCGGGCAACGATGATGGTCTCGGACGCGGAGGGGATCCCCGGTAAACCCAGAACGGTGGACATATAACCTTCGTTCATGACACCGGAGCCGACTAAGTGGCGATCTTCGCAGTGGACCGAAAGGGGCAAACCTAACATCCCCGCGTATTCATAAGCCCGCCGACAGACCTCCGCGTTCATAATGGTATCCCCATCATCGCTAAATCCTACGGCCCCCGCAGCGGCTAACTCGGCCATGGGGGAAAGTTCTGCCCCTTGACGAGCTTTAGTGATGGCTCCGAAGCAGTAGACCCGGCATAGGCCTGCCCGGCGTCCTTCCCCGTGGACAAAATCCACTAGGGCTTTGGTATCGATGGCCGGTTCCGTATTGGGCATACAGATAACCGACGTAAAGCCACCCCGGGCCGCTGCCCGACTGCCGGTGGCTATAGTCTCCTTGTATTCTTGACCGGGCTCCCGAAAATGGACATGGACATCGACAAAGCCTGGGCTGACGTAATATCCGGTGGCATCGATTATTTCGCCGCCCTGTAGGTCAGGGCCCACCTCGACGATCTCCTCCCCTTCGACTCGGATGTCGACGACACCATCGAGGCCTTGACTGGGGTCGATGACATGGCCACCTTTAATTAATAAACTCATCGGTTTCCCCTCCTGAGAGAAGATAAAGTACGGCCATCCGCACGGCGACACCATTGGTCACCTGTTCGGTGATCACCGCCCGGGGATCCTCGGCCACATCGTTGGTGATTTCCACCCCTAAATTGGCCGGTCCTGGATGCATGATCAAGGCATCGGCCCGGGCCCGTTCCAAACGCTGGCTATTCATACCATAAAGTTCCGCATATTCCTTGAAAGAGGGAAAGAGGCCCGCCGTTTGCCGCTCCCGTTGGATCCGCAAAAGGATGATCACATCCATATGGGGTAGGACCTGGTCCAAATCGTGGCTCACCTGCACCCCTAAAGCCTCGATCTCCGGTGGGATCAAAGTGGCCGGACCGACGACGGTGACCTGGGCCCCCAGCTTGGTGAGACCCCAAATATTCGAGCGGGCCACCCGACTATGGCGGATATCACCGACGATGGCCACCTGCAGCCCTTCGATTTGTCCCTTATGTTCCCTGATGGTGAACAAATCAAGCAGCCCTTGGGTGGGATGTTCATGGAACCCATCACCGGCATTAATCACCCTAGCCGATACAGTCTTGGCCAGCAAGTGGGCACTGCCCGCTACATTATGGCGAATGACGACGAAATTGGCCCCCAAGGCTTCGATGGTTTTGGCCGTATCGGTAAAGCTTTCTCCCTTTTGCACACTGCTGGTCGCGACGGCCAAATTGACCACCTCGGCGCTGAGCCATTTGCCAGCTAACTCGAAGGAAGTCCTCGTCCTGGTGCTAGGCTCATAAAAGAGATTCACCATGACCTTACCCCGCAGGGTGGGCAC
Source organism: Limnochordia bacterium (assembly GCA_050944915.1). Taxonomy (GTDB): domain Bacteria; phylum Bacillota; class Limnochordia; order JAAZLZ01; family JAAZLZ01; genus JBMNRY01. Next base: position 6,545 of record JBMNRY010000075.1, on the reverse strand, counting down.
CTTTTTGATGGGGCGTTGGAGGATCTCTTTACAGGGTTCCGCGGTATCGAGGAGGAGCTGCAGTTCCTCCTTAGTTAGAGATTGCAAACCTAACAGGTCTTTATGTTTCCAGGCCATGCTACCGCCCCCTAAACCCGGTCCTTAATGACGACCAGGTCTTCGCCATCGGTTTCCACCAAACGGACTTCGATGATTTCCCGCCGGGAAGAGGGTACATTCTTACCCACGTAATCGGCCCTGATGGGCAGTTCCCGATGCCCCCGATCGACAAGGACCGCCAATTGGATGCTCTGGGGTCGACCCAGATCCATGAGGGCATCCAAGGCGGCCCGAACGGTGCGGCCGGTATAGAGTACATCATCGACTAATACGATCCTTAAATCATGAATATTGAAGGGGATGTTGGTTTTGCGCACTAAAGGCTGGTTAGCGATGGTCGTCAGATCATCACGATAGAGGGTTATATCGAGGACCCCCACCGGGGGAGTTCGCCCCTCGATTTCGCCGATGCGCTTAGCTAGCCGCTCCGCCAGGGGTACCCCCCTGGTGCGGATGCCGACCAGGGCTAAATCATCGAGCCCTTTGTTTTTTTCCAAAATTTCATGGGCGATCCGATTTAGGGAACGGCCCATATGCTCCCCATCCATGATCTGGGCCTTTGTATCCATCTTAACACCCCCGAAAAAAATTAAGCTTGCCCCGGGCAAGCTTTTAAAGAGATCAACACCTATAGAAGGGCTAACTCCTTATCAGCCTCGCCGGACTGAATTAAAGGAATTGCTTTCGCCGTTGATTATATCAGTTGGACATCCCCTTGGCAATCACCCCGCAAGATTTTTAACAAATTCTCCATCTTTTCCGGCAATGGGGCCGCAAATTCTAGATACCGACCGGTACGGGGATGGTGGAAGCCTAAAATGGCCGCATGGAGGGCTTGACCCTCGATGAGCAAGGACTCCCTCCGGTATCCATAGAGGGGATCCCCCACCACCGGATGATTGATATAAGCCAAATGGACCCGGATTTGATGGGTGCGACCGGTCTCCAAAAGACAAGCCAACAAGGAATACTTAGGGAAGGTCTCCAAGACTTGAAAATGGGTCCGGGCCTGGCGGCCTTGGCCAACAGGCAGCACCGCCATCTTCATACGATGGACGGGATGGCGGCCGATGGGAGCATCAATGGTCCCCTTGTCCGGAGGCTGACCGTGGACTAAAGCCCGGTATTCCCTCTTTACCAGATGACGCTGCAGTTGCCCCTTCAGGGCCCGGTGGACAGCATCGTTCTTAGCCACCATGAGCAAACCGGAGGTATCCTTATCTAACCTGTGGACGATCCCCGGGCGCCAGGTACCCCCCATTTGGGACAAATTCTTGCAATGGGCCAACAGGGCGTTAACCAAGGTTCCTTCCCAATTGCCGGCCCCAGGATGCACCACAAGCCCCGAAGGCTTATTGACCACCAAGAGATCCTCATCTTCGTAAATGATATCTAGAGGCATCCTTTCCGGCCGCAGGCTTGGCTCTTCCTCGTGGGGCAGCTCTAGGGAAATCACATCTCCAGCCTTCAAGGCTAAACCCGCCTTACAACTTTGGCCATTGACCAAGATGGCCCCTTCTTTGATTAAGGCTCCGATCCGGGAGCGGGACAACTGAGGGAGCTTTTCCGTCAGGTAGACATCTAAACGCCGGTGGGCTTCTTGGACCTGCAACTCCATTAGTCTACCCTCCGTCCTACGATCTGCCCGAAGATGAGCAAGACGCCGATGACGATGGCCACATCGGCGAAATTAAAGACCGGCCACCAGCGAACATCGATGAAATCGATGACCACCCCATGGACTAATCGATCGATAAAGTTTCCCAAGGCCCCTCCTAGCCCTATGAGCAGACCCAAGCGCAAGGGCCGATTATCCCGGGCTAGGGGCCACAAGATGAAGGCGGCCAAAATAAAGAGGATGATGGTGGAGATGATGAAAATTCCCGGATGTTGGGCCAAAAAACCAAAGGCACCCCCAGGGTTGCGGACATGGGTTAGATAGAGGAACTGCCCCCACAATGGGGCCGACTCCCCGGGAGGAAAATTCTGGGTCACCAAATATTTGCTCCCTTGATCGAGGAGCACAATGCTAAAAACAATGAGAAGCTCATTCAGTTTCATTCACCTACATCAAAGTTTCTTCCCATATCTTACCACAGGGGCCCCTTCCCTTCAATTCTCCCCCCTTTCCCGCCTTGTCCTTGGGGAAGAAAAGATGGGATCGACGCTACCCTCACCTTCGTCGATAATCCCGTCGACCAACTCGACTAGGCCCACCCCTTTTTCGCCATCATAGATGGCCTTCCCATCATCGATGGCCCCGGGCATATCCTGGGGGCTGTTAGCTGTGCCGTAGCGTTCCAGTTCCTGCCAAACATCTTCCCCATCATATCCCACATTGGTACTCCCATCGGTAAAGGTCCGGGCGAAGGGTGTTGCCAAAACGGCCTCCTCCACCGGTTCCTCCCTCTCGATCCCCTCCTCTTCGGCCTTCCTTTGACAAGGAAAACAGGTGGTAGCCTCAGGGATAGCCTCAAGACGGGCGTAATCAATGGCCTGGCCGCAGATTTTGCAGATTCCATAGTCCCCAGCATCCATCCGCTCCAAAGCTTCTTCCACCTGGGCTAAGGCTAGGCGGGTCCTGTCCCGGAGACCCAGATCTTTACTCCTCTCCGCAGTTTCCGCCCCCAAGTCGGTGGAATGCTGATCATAGGTAGACAGTTCCTGGAGGGAATCCTTCAAAGACTCCTCCAAACTGGCGTCGAAGGTCTCTAAGCTTTGACGATGGGCCCGGCGTTGGCGCTCCAACTCCCGGCGGAAAGCTTGCAGTTGCCTTTTATCCATCCCTTCCCCTCCTACAACGACCGACCCACGCTGAGGGAGTCTTGGACAATCCGGACGATTTCAGCGACGTAACGGCCGATTATGGGTAGATTGAGGGCGGCCAAGCGGCCCATTAAGAAAAGAAACAAAGCGCCGACGACGGTGAAGCCGACGGCCATGCCGAAGCCCCGCATTAAGCCTGCCCAAAAATTGAGGAACAACAGGCGGGCCGGTCGCCGGTAAAGCTCGATATGTTCCGCTAAAGACGCCTTTTCCAAACCGGTGATTAAATCATCCAGTTTGCGCAGCAAGGTCTCCACCGTCCCCGGTTTCAACTCCCTGGCCATAGGCACCCCCTCTTCTACTACCCCTTAGTTTGCCTTCCCGAGGGGAAGTTATGAACAGATAAAAAAAAGCCCCTAGCCGAAGCTAGGAGCATGAAGACCTAGAGTTTCTGGGCGATTTTCGCCCACGTATCCCGTAGTCCTACGGAGCGGTTGAAAATAAGTTTATCCCCTTGGGACCCAGGATCGAGGACGAAGTATCCTACCCGTTCAAACTGGAGGGGCTCTAAAGGTGCTACCTGGGCTAAGGCAGGCTCTAACCGACAATCCGTCAAGATTTCCACCGAGTCGGGGTTTACGTAATCTAAGAAAGTCTTACCTTCCTCGGCATCGAGGGGATTTTCCACGGTGAATAAATGGTCGTAAAGGCGCACTTCCGCGGTTAAGGCATGGTCAGCGGAGACCCAGTGGATCGTCCCCCGTACCTTCCGTCCATCGGGGGCCTTGCCACCCTTGGTCTCGGGATCGTAGGTACAGCGCAGCTCTACTACTTCACCATTTTCGTCTTTGATCACATCGACACATTTGATGAAATAGGCGTAACGCAACCGCACCTCCCTCCCCGGTGCCAGTCGGAAGAACTTCTTGGGGGGATCCTCCATGAAATCATCCCGGTCGATGTAGATCACCTTGGAGAAGGGAACCTTGCGGGTCCCGGCCTCAGGATCCTCAGGATTATTGATGGCCTCCAATTCCTCTACCTGACCTTCGGGATAGTTTTCGATGACGACCTTCAAAGGCCGCAAGACGGCCATAAAGCGATGGGCCCGCCGGTTCAAATCTTCCCGGAGGCAATGCTCCAGCATGGCAATATCGACGATGCTGTTGGCTTTGGCCACGCCGATGCGATCGCAAAAATCCCTGATGGCCTCCGGCGTATAACCCCGGCGGCGGAAGCCGGCGATAGTCGGCATCCGGGGATCATCCCAACCATCCACCAATCCCCCATCGACCAGTTGGGTTAAGAGTCGTTTGCTCATCACCGTATAGGTCAAATTCAACCGAGCAAACTCGATCTGCTGGGGTCGATGGGGAAAATCTAAGACTTCCAGGAACCAATCATACAAAGGCCGATGGTCTTCAAATTCCAAGGTACAAATGGAATGGGTCACCGATTCCAGAGCATCGGAGATCCCATGGGTAAAGTCATACAAGGGATAAATACACCATTTATCACCGGTGCGGTGGTGGGTAACATATTTGATACGGTAGATGACGGGATCCCGCATATTCAAATTGGGGGAAGCCATATCGATCTTGGCCCGCAGGACGTGTTCCCCTTCCTCGAATTCCCCCGCCCGCATCCGCCGGAAGAGATCCAGGTTTTCTTCCACCGACCGGTCCCGATAAGGACTGTTTCGGCCCGGTTCCGTCAAGGTCCCTCGATATTCGCGGATTTCCTCCGGGGAAAGGCTGCAAACATAGGCTTTACCCCGTTTAATTAATTCCTCGGCGTATTCATAGAGCCGCTCGAAATAGTCGGAAGCATAATAGAGGTGTTCGCCCCAGTCATAACCTAGCCACCGGACATCCTCCATGATGGAATCCACATATTCCGGATCTTCCTTCTCCGGATTAGTATCATCGAAGCGCAAATGACAGCGTCCCGAAAATTCTTCGGCGATGCTGAAATTCAGACAAATACTCTTGGCATGTCCAATATGTAGGTAGCCGTTTGGTTCCGGTGGAAAACGGGTGACAACTTGGCCGTCGTTTTTCCCTTGCTGCACATCTTCTGCAATCCGGTTCCGGATAAAATCGCTTTTGACCTCAGCGTTGCTCATATCAGCCCTTCTCCCTTCCACAAGTTCGTATCCATTATATCTAGAAAGCCCTGAAATAACCAGGGCTTCTTTCTTCTCGCTTGCAGTATACCACAGGGAAGGCCAAAAGAAAATGGCTAGCAACAGCTGATAAGGAGATCGAAGATCAACTTTGCGGCCAACTGAGAAGTCATCCCTTGATGATCGAAGAGGGGATTGACTTCCGCCAAATCAAAGGCAGCAATTTGAGGGCCGCAAACCCGTAGGATTTCCGACACAAAGGGAACCGACAGGCCACCAAATTCCAAAGCTCCTGCGCCGGGAGCGACCGCGGGATCGAGGACATCGATATCTAAGGTAAAATAGATGGCCGCGCCATCTTGGCCAGCCCATTCTAGGGCCCTTTGGGCAAGTTCCTTAGGATCCATGGCCATAGCTTCCGCCGCGGTGATTTGGTGGATCCCCACCTCCTCAGCATACTCCTTATACTCCGGATAGTTGATACCCCGCAAACCAATCTGGACCACCCGTCCGGGAGCAGCACCGGGTAGCTCCAAGGCCCGGCGGATTTGGCTGCTTTGGGAGTAACGGCCTTGGCTGGGGGAATCATCGACCAAATCTAAATGGGCATCCAATTGGATGATCCCTACAGGTCCCCTTTCCGCCAGGGCCCTAATCCCCGGAAAGGAGATGGAGTGGTCTCCCCCGAGGATAATAGGAGTTTGTCCCGCTTCGAGAGCCCGACCGATAAACTCCGTCGCGCCTGCAAAGGTCTCGATGGTATCGTGGGCGGCCAAGGGGATATCCCCTAAATCCTCGATTCTCACTTCTCCTAAATCGACAATCTTGTTCCGATCCAGATCCCAAAGGCGTCCCCCCCGGATCCGGTTAAGGTTCCACTGACAAGCTTCCCTGATGGATTGGGGAGCATAACGGGCCCCGGGACGGCCTAAAGAAGCCCCCATATCCCAGGGGAACCCGATGAGGGCCCAGCTTTTCTTAGGATTTTCCTGATCGAGATTATAATTCATCATCTTCCACCTTCCTAAAATTCCAAATAGCGATGGATCTTAAATAAACGCTCCGCGATGATGAGGATCACCGCCGAGACGACGACGATGGCGCTAGTGAGGGCTGAAACCGTCGGGTCCACATGGAGCACGATGTACTGATAAACCCGAATAGGCATGGTCACCAAACCTGGTCCCGATAAGAATAAAGTAACGGTGAATTCATCTAAAGAAACCAAGAAGGCAAAGATCCCTCCGGCCACCAATCCCGGACGGATTTGGGGCAGCACTACGCTCCAAAAGGCTTTCCAAGGATGGGCACCATGGACCCACGCTGCCTCTTCCAAAGCGGGATCGAAGCTCTTTAACGAGGCCAGGGTTGTCCGCATCACATAGGGGATGGTCAACACCGTATGGGCGATGAAAAGACCGGCCGGGCGGGCTACTAGGCCCAACTGGGAAAAGAATAGTAACAAGGCCAGGGCGGTAACTACCAACGGAAGGACCAAAGGGCCTAACAAAATATTGGCGACCAACTCACGACCAGGTAGCTTCCCACGTTCGAT
>JBMNRY010000074.1:0-9790 GCA_050944915.1 Limnochordia bacterium | reverse complement strand
CATGCAGAACTGAGCGAATAGCATAAAACCGTTTATGTTTAAAACCGTTTATAACATTTTAGCCTTGGGAGGTACACAAGCGTGGAGAAGAGGATCGACTTTCGTAGTGACACCGTTACCTTGCCGTCCCCCGCTATGCTCCAAGCCATGGCCACCGCGCCTTTGGGAGACGATGTCTTAGGGGAGGATCCGACGGTCAATCGACTGGAGCAGATGGCCGCGGAAAAATTCGGTAAAGAAGCAGGCCTCCTCCTTACTTCGGGGACCGCCGGCAATTTAGTGGCCCTGGCAGCCCATACGAACAAGGGCGAAGAGGTAATCATGGAAGCCCAGTCCCATATCTACTGGTACGAAGCCGGTGGTATCGCCAGTATTTGTGGCTGTATTCCCCGGTTGATCCCCGGCCATCATGGGGCCCTGGACCCCGATGATATTCGTCGGGCCATCAGGGATCGGAGTAATGTCCACTACCCGTTAACCAGTCTCATTTGTTTGGAAAACACCCATAATGCATGGGGCGGCACGGCCATCAATTTGGAGCAAATGGGGGCCGTGCGGGAAGTTGCCGATGAATACCAATTGGCTGTTCACCTGGATGGTGCCCGGGTCTTTAACGCCGCGGTGGCCCTTGGTGTCGATGTGCGCCAGATCGGCGAACAAGTGGATAGCCTGACCTTTTGTCTCTCCAAAGGCTTAGGTTGTCCGGTGGGGGCAGTGTTAGTGGGCAGTGCCCAGTTCATCGCCAAAGCCCGGCGGATTAGGAAAATGCTGGGCGGTGGTATGCGACAAGCGGGAATTATCGCGGCTCCCGGGATCGTCGCTTTAGAAAACACCGATCATATCGCCGTTGACCATGCCCATGCCCGCCGGCTCGCGGAGAGCTTAGCGGAAATAGACAGGATCGATCTCGATCTAGAAAGGGTCCAAACCAACATCATCCGTTTTCAACTAGAGGGAGGGCTCAAGGCCGATTGGCTGGCCGATGAGTTGGCCAAAGCTGGTATACTGATTCACAAGGTCAGCCATGAGGGGGTCCGCATGGTCACCCATAAAGATATCTCCAAGGAAGATATCGATTACACCATCGATGTTTTCCACCAGATCTTTGCCGGTTCTTAAGGTTCCAGGCGTTCCTGGAGCCGTTTTCGGGCCAAACGGACATAATCGGGGTTGATTTCAAAGCCGAGAAAACGCCGCTTTAATCTTTTGGCAACTACCGCGGTCGTCCCCGAACCCATGAAGGGATCGAGGATTAAATCGCCGGGGTTGGAGCTGGCGAGCAGGCATCGTTCCACCAACCGCTCCGGTTTTTGGGTGGGATGGGGCGTATTCTCCCCCATGGACCAAAAGGGAACGGTGAGATCGGTCCAGATGTTCGATGGATGGGTCCAGCGAAAACGCTCTCCCCCGGGGGTTTCCACCCAGTCCTTGGGCCGGCCCTTCCCATCGGTGTATGGAGCGATGACCTTTTTCTTGATCTTCACGGCCTCTAGATTGAAGATATGCTGGTCCTCATCTTTGACGGCATACCAGATATCTTCCATATTATTCTTCCAGTTTCGCTTGGCCCCCCGACCCTTTTCCCGCTGCCAAGTGATGCGGTTTTTGATGATCAAATATTTTTCGATCAATTCCTGGAGGGCTCCCCCATAGGTCCAGTCACAGCAAAGATATAGTGCTCCCGTATCACGCAAAAGGGATGCCGCCCTGCGGAGGAATTCATCCATCCAGGCTAGGTAATCGGCCCGCCGCTGATAGGGGAAGTCGCTAAATTTTTGTTTACCTAAATAGGGAGGATCGGCGAAGATGACCTGTACCGATCGGGGTGCCATCTTGGCCATGCCCTGGAAACAATCGCCGGCGTAGATCCCATCCAGTTCTTGGCCCGTGAAATCTTCTACGGTGGGAACAGGAAGGCTAAGATCTGCCTCTTCCAGAAAAAGGGTTCTGTTGCGGGGAGCAACAGTATGGCGCAACAAGGGATGTTTTCGTCCTTTGTTCCTCTGGCGGTCCGTCATCCCACGGGCCGTTGCCTGGGGGAAATTAACAACGGTTTCACCTCCTGGAGAAAAGCTATCTTGGGGCCCGTCCCTATGTTAGCAATCTGCCACCCCCCTTGACAAGGCTAGCCCCACCGTCAGGAAAAATTTTCCCCAGGAAAATTGGGGCAATTTGCCTCGGGCGGCAGGAATTTCAATGCCACTAGCAAATATTTATTCCCAGTGGTCCAAAGGGGGGTGTGACCGCATCTTAGGGACCATAGGTCGATATATCTAAGGAGGAACAAATCATGAAAAGAAGCAGAATTACCATGGTCACAACGATTCTGGCAGCCATTTTCCTGTTTTCCGTGGTCGCTTCGGCTTGGCAGAACGGCACCTTCCAAGGTGTAGGTAAAGGTTTTAGCAGTGAAATCGTTACGGAAGTTACAATTGAAAACGGCGTCATCACCGACATCAAAGTTGTCAGCCACGCTGATACCCCTGGTATCTCCGATGCCGCGATTAATAATGTCATCCCGGCAATCCTTAAAGCCCAAAGCGTCGAAGTTGACACCGTCAGCGGTGCAACTGGAACCAGCAAAGGTGTCTTGGCATCCGTCGCCGATGCTTTGCGCAAAGCTGAATAAGAAAATCCGGGCCAGGGTTAGCCCCTGGCTTTTCCCTGGCCAAAACCCTCCCCAAAAGGGGAGGGTTTTTCACTCTTAGAAAGGAATGATTATGGCCAGAACTTCCAAGGGCTCATCCCCTATGTTCTCTATCGAATGGGAACTGCCGCCACCGGTTAGTACTGCATCCCCCGGTCCCAAATCCCGCACGGTGCCGTTATCATTGACCCTGGCCTTTCCCCGGAGGATGTAATAGACTTCCTCTTCCTCATGGTGGGGATGGAGTCCGATGGAACTCCCCGGGGGGAGGGTCGTCTTGGCACAAAGGCGGGTCTTAGACCCTAATTCTTCCTTGGTGAATAAATGGAGGAATTCTACCTTCCCCTGACCATCACGCACCTTTTCCTGGACATCCCTTAACATCTCTTCTTGTGTCCTGATCACCAACACCAGCCCCTTTCCAAGATTTAGGAAATTTTCCCTTCGTCATGGACCCCTTCCTACTATATATCTAGACGGAGATCGCCATCTTTAATCCACCCGATGCGTCGCAGGTAAGCGGTCAATAAGTAACAGCCGATGGCCGGTAAGACGAAGTGCAGGAGGATAATGGCCGGTAGGGCCTCACTACCCATCACCGAAAGGGTGCCGATCTGACCCACCAGGCCGCTGGTGCCCATCCCCGCCCCCGCGGGGATGTTTTCCATGCGGAAAACTTGGGTAGCCAAAGGGCCTAACAGGGCACTAACAACGATGGGGGGGATCCACACTCGAGGGTTGCGGATAATGTTTGGCATTTGCAGCATGGAAGTCCCTAGACCTTGGGCAAGGAGTCCTCCCCAACCGTTTTCCCGAAAACTGGCTACAGCAAAGCCCACCATCTGAACGGAACAGCCCACGGTGGCCGCCCCAGCAGCCAAGCCCTTAAGGCCGAGGCTGATGGCTACGGCAGCACTGCTGATCGGCAAGGTCAAGACTATACCCATGACTACCGAGACAATGATTCCCATAGGAATGGGATGGAGCTGGGTGGTCACATTGATGAACTCGCCGATGGCCGCCATGAGCAGAGCCACCGGTGGTCCCACCAGTAGGCCGACGGCGCCGCCCACTAAGATCACGGCACTAGGTAAGATGACAATATCGACCTTAGTCTTCCCGGCTAGAAATCTACCGACTTCAGCCCCCGCTAAAGCGGCTAACATGGCGCCCACGGGCTCACCGATGGCTAAGGTAGCGCCGGCGGAGGTAAAACTAATGCTTCCCGCACCGATGGCTCCGCTGACTGCAGAGGCGAAGATGACTAGGGGGGGAGATTGGAGTCCCGTGGCCACAGCGACACCGATGGCCGGTCCCATGAGGAGTTTCGCTATTTGACCGAACTGGACTACCATATCCGAGCCTAGTAAATGGCCGATTTGTTCTAAGATAAGTCCGACGATTAAAGAAGCGAAAAGACCCTGGGCCATAAAATTAGAGATTTGAACTAGATAACTTGGTTTGGTTTTCCTTTGCACCGATCTTAGCTCCTTTGATTTTGTTCTTTCCATGGTTACCCCATCACACAAAAGACTCAGCACCAGCAGGAACCATTAACCTGAGGAGGAATTAGATAGGTCATAACCCCTGACCCGAGCCGTGCCCAAATCGACTGGGAAAGGAGCAAGGAAGTCAAGGGTTATGGATATCCCACGGAGTTTCCCATTCTTATCATTGATGAGCCCTTTGGCTCTCCCATGGAGGGTCGGCTTTCACGGGGGATTAGCTACCAGCCTAAAATACGTAATTCGAGATAATTATCCCCTAACCTTTAGAAAAGAGCAAAATATCCATCGGTCTCCTTCTTCAACCCGCCAACGAAAGACTGTTCAGCGGATCAAGAACAAGGGTGCCGGTGGACGGCCAGCTTTACCTCCCCCCATGGCGACCAGCTGGCCAGCAACAGTGGAAGGTTTGCTCGCCGCCTTAGGTGATGACTATACTAGGGAGCACTGCCTGCGGGTGAGCAACCTGGCGGTGGCCATCGGGCGGCAGTTAGGTCTCTCCCCCGGGGAGCTTCAACTACTTCAAGGGGCAGGACTTCTCCACGATGTGGGGAAAATAGCCGTTCCTCAAGCCATCCTCGCCAAGCCAGGGACCCTCTCCCCGGAAGAGTTTGCCCTCATCAAGGCCCATCCCCTGTGGGGCCAATGGATTATTCACCACCGCTTGGGCCTGCCTAGCTTGGGGGCCATGGTCCGCCATCATCATGAGCGTTTCGACGGGCGGGGCTATCCCGATGGAATTTCGGGAGAGCACATCCCTCCCTTAGCCCGGATCATCGCGGTAGCCGATGCTTGGGATGCCATGACATCCTTTCGCCCCTATCGCGACCGACTATCGGCGCTCCAAGCAGAGGGAATCCTCCAGGAAGGCCGGGGTAGCCAGTTTTGTCCCCACGTCGTCGATGCCTTTCAAGAGCTACGGAGACGTGGGATAGATAAATATTGCTAATGGCTAATATTCCCTATTTTCTACGGCAAAGGGCAGGCTTTCCTGCCCTTGTGTGGTATTTAAGATCAAGACATGCAAAGGAGGCAGTTTATGGCCACTATAGGTCTGTTCATCGGTATTAGCGTCATGTTAATCGGAGTAAGAAAAAAGGTCCCTATCGGCCTTTCGGCCCTGGCCGCAGGGCTACTTGTGGCCCTCCTCAGCGGACAAACCCTTCAGGTGCTAGGCCGTTCCCTGACCGATCTCGTCGTCGGTAACGGTATCCTGCTCCTCTCCATCGCCCTGATCACCGTCTTAGGGAAAGTGATGCAGACATCCAAGGCCATGGAACGGTTGGCATCCAGTACCATTAGGCTATTCCGTAAGCCTCAAATAACGGTCATCCTGCTGCCGACCTTCGCCGGTTTTTTGAGCGTGCCTGGGGCATCGATTTTCTCGGCACCGATGGTCGATACAACCGGTGCCAAATTAGGGATGAGCCAGGAACAAAAGGCGGTAGCCAACGTCTATTTCCGCCATTTATGGTACTTTTTTTATCCCCTGTATCCCCCGTTTTTGTTCCTCCAACAGATGACCGATATCCCCTATTCGGCCATCTTGATCCCCGGTCTCATCGGCGCAGCTATCATTTTTGCCATCACCTATTGGGTCAGTTTTCGCCAGACGGAATCGGTTATCGATGGCCAGGCCCAGGAAGGGACCCAAGGGGCCGCGAGTACTCTCCTGTGGAGTATTTTCCCCCTCTTTCTCGTTTTAGGCTTAGCCATCGGCTTTGATGTCCCCTTCCCTTGGGCTGTGGTTTGCGGCATCGTCGCCGCCCTCTTAGCTGTCCCCGGGGAAGCTTTAACAGGGAACGTCCTCCTTCGTCGGTTCCAGGAAGGAGTCCTCCGGGGCGTCGACTGGGGGATCGTCACTGCGGTGGCGGGCATTGTCTTTTTCAGCCGCACCGTCGTCAACTCCCAAGCCGTAGCGGTCCTGGCTAGCAGTCTTTCCTCCGGCGCCGGCTCCATCATTTTCGTTTCCCTGGTGGTCCCCTTCCTCATCGGGGTGATCACCGGCAATCATCAGGCCTCCATCGGTATCACAATGCCCATTATCTTAACGGTTTTAGCCCATCTACCCAATGCCTACACCTTCATCGCCTTGGCCTATTTTGCCTCCCTCATCGGTTACCTAATCTCCCCGGCCCACGTCTGTTTAGTAGGCACAACCCAGTACATGGGCTCCGATTTGCAAAAAACCTGGCAGTTGGCTTGGATCCCGACGATCATCATGTTAGGCCTGGGGCTGGTTTTCGCCATCCTGGCCCTCTAATAGAAAAAGCCCCTGCATCAGGGGCTAAGGGGTCATAAATTCCTTAGGTATCTCCATGCGTACCGTCACTTCTAGAGGATGGCCGCAGGATTGGCAGATCCGCAGATCGCCGATGGCGCTTAAGAGCATCATGGCGTCTTCCCAAGTTAATCCTCTGCCTTCCACCAGGCGGCGTCCCATATCGTGGACCGCCTGACGGGCAGCCTCGGGAAAGGTGGGACCATGACCGGTGGTCACAAAGAGGGTTTCCGTTTCTAGATAGGGCAACGGGGTCGATTGACCTTTAATGAGATCGACGGTGAAGGTCACCTCGGCCTGGACTTCTAAAGCCGTCCCCGAGATTTCCCCATCACCCATGGCCGCGTGGACATCGCCGATGAATAAATAAGCACCGGCTACCTCCACCGGGAGGAAAACCTTGGTCCCCGTGGTGATTAGATGGTTATCCATATTCCCTCCCGTATCCCCCACATGAATGGTCGGAACGGGTTTATCTTTAGGTGCGGTACCGATGACGCCGACCATGGGCCGTACAGGGAATATGATATCGGGGGCAAAGTGGCACATGTTATCCTTAACGGGGACTATCTTAGCCATTGTTTGCTTAGCTTCCGGTCCCAAAAGCCCCTGTCCCTCTTTAGCCATTAAATATCCTTGGTCACCCAATTGGATATCTACGATCTCCACAACGAGGGTATCGCCCACTTCGGCCCCTTCAATGGCGAAGGGTCCCGTGGCCGGATTGACCATGGGGTTATCGCCCACCGGTTTCGGGACGCTGGTTAACACATCTTCCGCTTTGCGGAGCCGTCCCGTCCGGGAATCGTTGGTCGCGATACGATACACTTGGCCAACCTTCAGTTGGGCGATAGGTGGAACTGATGTACCTAATTCATAACAATAGGTTTCCGGCGAGATAAACTTCATTAGATTACCCCCCATTCCATTATTTACCACCCTTGTTCGCCTTTTCGTTGGAAACTCCTGGATTTTACCAGAAAAATAGCCGACTAAGTCGGCTATTTCCATTACTGGGACTGGCTTAGAGCCTGGTCCAAATCGGCCAGGATATCTTCGATATCTTCGATTCCGATGGATAGGCGAACCAAATCGGGAGTCACGCCGCTGGCTGCCTGTTGTTCGGGGGTCAATTGTTGATGGGTTGTGCTGGCCGGATGGATGACTAAGGACTTGGCATCACCAACATTGGCTACGATGGAGAAGAGTTTCAAGCTATCCATGAACTTCTTGCCGGCCTCTAACCCGCCTTTAATACCGAAGGTCAAGATGGCTCCCGCCCCATCGGGTAGATACTTTTGACTAAGTTCATAGGATGGATGGGAGGGCAAACCGGGATAATTTACCCAAGAAACCAGGGGATGCTTTTCTAAGAATTGGGCTACTTCTAAGGCGTTGGCGCTATGGCGTTCCATCCGCAGATGGAGGGTTTCTAAGCCCTGTAAAAACAGGAAGGCGTTGAAGGGACTTAAAGAAGGTCCCATGTCCCGGAGGAGTTGGACCCGGACCTTGGTGATATAGGCGGCGGGACCAAAGGCCTCCACATAGCTGACACCGTGATAGCTGGGATCGGGTTCCACCAGTTCAGGGAACCGACCGTTATCCCAGGGGAATTGACCGCCATCGATAATCACCCCACCGATGGATGTGCCGTGACCGCCGATGAACTTGGTGGCCGAATGGATAACGATATCGGCACCATGTTCGATAGGTCGACATAGATGGGGTGAAGCAAAAGTGTTATCGATAATGAGGGGGATCCCGGCCTCATGGGCGATCTCGGCCACCCGAGCCACATCTAAAACATCGAGACGGGGGTTGCCGATGATTTCACCGTAGATGGCCTTGGTTTGCGGTGTCAAGGCCCGCCGGAAATTCTCGGGATCCGCGGGATCGACGAAATGGACTTTGATGCCCAATTTGGGCAGGGTTACAGCAAAGAGGTTATATGTGCCTCCGTACAAACTGGCTGAAGATACAACCTCATCGCCGGCCTGGACGATGTTGAGCAGGGCCAACATTTCGGCGGCCTGGCCCGAAGCGACAGCCAAAGCTCCGACTCCGCCTTCTAAGGAAGCCATTCTAGCTTCAAAGACGTCCGTCGTCGGGTTCATTATCCGGGTATAAACATTCCCCCCCTCTTCTAGTGCGAAAAGGCGTCGGGCATGGTCTGAATCCTTAAAGACATAGGATGTGGTTTGATACAAAGGTACAACCCGGGAACCGGTAGTTGGATCCGGTTCTTGCCCTGCGTGTACAGCTTTAGTCGCTAATTTCCACCCTTGAGCCAATCTGATCCCTCCTAATATACTTCGCTGTAATTCTCAACTTCCCCGAAAAAAACACCCTCCGGAGAAGGGAGGGTACATCAAATCAACCCTTCTCATCTCCCAGGAATAGGTTTCCTGCGGGAATTGGCACCTTCGCGCCCTTGGCGCCGGTTGCCGGGTTTCATCGGGCCCGTCCCTCCACCGCTCTCGATGAGAATACAGCTTTTATATTGTGCATATTCTATCCCGACAGGCATTATCTGTCAAGGGAATTTCCCGTTTTTACATCGCTGGGAGAAATGCAACTCTAAATGAAAGGGTTTTACCCATGTTCTTCTTTCAACGATGGAGGTGGTTTTCGGTTAAGAATTCATGTCCTTAGCAAGCTACATAGCCCCAGTTGGTTTATTAAGTCGACGGCAGACATCCCATTTAGGATTTTTCGGGGATAGTTGTTTAGCCAGTGCTCTATGTGTTTAATCCGCTTGTGGCTGTATTTGCTTATGTCGCTGCCTTTTGGGATGAATCTTCTAATTTGCCCATTGGTTTGCTCGTTTGTCCCTCGCTCCCAAGCACTATATGGATGGCAATAGTATATGGCCGTTCGCTTCGTTTCTGGGGCCAAACACGACGTTTCTAGACTTTCCCAGTCCAAAAACTCACTACCGTTGTCGACTGTTATGGTCTTAAATTTCTTCGCAAATCGCCTTTTGCCCATTTTCCTTTCCAGTCCGTCCAGTCTCTTTTGAACCTTAGCTTGCTTCTGGCATGGCAATTTGAATATTAAGGTCTCTCGAGTCATTCTTTCGACCATAACCAACAGACAGCTGCGCCCTTTGCGCCGGCCAGACTCAATACAGTCCATTTCCCAATGACCATATTCAAGGCGGTTGTTGGCTTCTTCTGGCCGCTCAATGATAGATTTGCCTCTCACATTGTGAAGAGCCTTCCTAGTCCGCCTATGTTTCCGTTTTGTGGCCTTTCCTTGCCGAGGCAAATCCTTATTTGTTATGTTGGCAAAAACTCCCCAATCAATGTAATTGTAAACAGTCCGAGTACAGATGGTGGTTTCGAACCGATATTTATT
>JBMNRY010000073.1:0-9869 GCA_050944915.1 Limnochordia bacterium | reverse complement strand
CATCGCCGCCGCCGTCGTCGTTTCCCTGCAGACGGTGGGCGCAATCCTCGTCGTAGCCTTACTCATCACACCGGCGGCTACCGCTTATCTTTTCACCGACCGCTTAACATCTTTAATGGCGTGGGCGGTCTTTTTCGGCCTTGGAGCCAGTTGGATCGGCCTTTATCTTTCCTATTATTTCGCCCTACCTACGGGAGCCATCATCGTTGTGGTGGCCACGGCCCAGTTCGCCCTGGTTTTCCTCGCCCTACGACTACGACCTATTTTGGGAGTCGTGTTCAAGGGATTGGCGGGGAGGGTTAGCCTTGGCCTTCGAAAATAGTCTGCAGAAGCTAAAGGAGCACCGACTGAAGATCACTCCCCAACGAGCGGGTATCCTCAAGGTCATCCTCCAGGCTCGAAGACCCCTCACGGTCCAGGAAATCTACACCCGGGTTCGGCGGGGGCAGCCCCAAATCAGCCTGGATACCGTTTATCGGACGGTGAACCTTTTTGTGGAAATCGGCCTCATCAATCACATCAACGTCCCCAGCCGGACGGTCTACGAGTATCAGGGGGAAGGAGAACACCGTCATTACGCCCTTTGCCTCTCCTGTGGAGAGAACTTCCGCCTTGACCTTTGTCCGACGGCAGCCTTGGCCCCTCCGCCTTCCGATCCCGCCTTTCAAATCCTCGGCCATACCTTCGAGGCCTACGGTTATTGCAGTAGCTGTCGACATATAGGCCAGCAACCCTTGTAAACAGGGGTAATCTGAAATCGAGCGAGAAGAATCGACTAACTAATGGGCCAAGGCATCGGCTAGGGGATAGAGTAGTTCCTCCTCCCGGCTGATCCGATAGGTCAATTGTTTAAGGATCCGGGCAGAGTCCTCCCGAAAGGCCAGCGGTTCTTTTTTGATGACCCTAGAGGTTGACCATCGGATAGAATATTCTTTTAGAACTTCAGCCAGGGCGCCCATTTCCTCCATAAATTCTTTCGTTTTTCCCCGGACCTGGGAATCAGGGGCGGCGAGCATAGCGGGGTAGAGGACATTATCTTCAGTAGCTAAATGGACTTTGAGCCTACCGATAAGCTGAGATAAAAGGGCGCGAATTTCCTCGGCCTTAGCCTCTATATCCTGGGAGATTAGTCGCTGTAGTTCCGTAATGAGTCCGTTAATTTCCTGGTGTTGTCGACGGAAGTTGGCTGTGCGTGGGCTCAAAATGAACCATCTCCTTTACTTGTTATTCTATTCACCAGGGCCTTAGGCCAGGGTATCCCGGGGGAATTGCTCCTTTGACACCCCCATGGCTCTTTTATCTGAGCCTTTCTAGGGAGGAGGGTCCTTCATCTTAAACCCTGGTAGAATAACAATATAATAACTTACTAAGTTAGTCAATAATTAGAAGAAATGCAGCTCTATACAGAAACGTATAGAGCCTTTTTTGAGGGTCATGGTCTGGGGGGAAGTTGTCTTAATCTGCCCCTAAGTAGGAGGAGATGATCTCATCGGTTTGCAGTAGATGTTCACAAGTGTCGCACAGGGTGATCTTGCCTTCTTCCAAGACATAACCCCGTTGGGAGACATTAAGGGCCTGCTGGGCATTCTGTTCCACCAGCAGAATTGCCACCCCTTCTTTGTTAATGGTCTCGATGACCTTAAAGACTTCCTGTACCAACAGGGGTGCTAGCCCCAGGGATGGTTCATCCAGGAGGAGAAAACGGGGGCCGGATAAGAGGGCTCGGCCGATGGCCAACATTTGTTGCTGCCCACCACTTAAGGTGCCGGCCTGTTGCTGCTGCCTTTCTTCGAGGATGGGAAAGATGGAGAAGACGAAATCTAAGGTTTCCTGGACTTCTTTGACCTGGTTGCGCCGGACATAGGCTCCCATCTCCAAGTTCTCCATGACCGTCAATTGGGGGAAAATCTGTCTTCCTTCCGGTGCACAGGAAATACCCATCCGGACGATTTGGGATGGAGGCAAGCGGTTTAAGGACTGACCATCGAGCTTGACTTCGCCGGTGGTAGGACGGAGAAGTCCTGTGATCACTCGAATGGTCGTCGTCTTTCCGGCGCCGTTGGCCCCGAGGAGGCATACAATTTCTCCCGGATTGACCGTCAGGCTCACATCCTCCAGGGCTTGAATATTACCGTAATGGGCTGAAATATTGACTAACTCTAACACCTTCATTCCTCCTCGGCTTAGGCGGGGGATTGCTGGGGCGCGCCCAGATAGGCTTCGATGACCGCCTTATCTTTCCGGATCTCCTCCGGGGTGCCCTCGGCGATCTTTTGACCGTAGTTAAGGACACTGATCTGGTCGGCCACCGACATGACCAGTCTCATGCGGTGCTCCACCAAGAGGATGGTGATACCTCGCTCCCTGATCCTAAGGATTAGTTCCCGCAAGTGGGGGATTTCCACCGAGTGTAAACCGGCGGCCGGTTCATCCAGCAGTAACAAGGATGCGTCGGTTGCCAAGGCCCGGGCGATTTCTAACAACCGCCTCTGCCCATAGGGCAAACCGGTGGCCATCCAGTGGGCCCGGTCTTCTAATCCGACAAAACGCAGCAATTCCATGGCCTTATCCACATTTTCCTTCTCTTCCCTTTGGGCAGTATTCATCCGGAAAAGGGTATGGAAGAAATTAGCATGCCCCCGGCACTGCATCCCCAACAGGACGTGTTCCAGAACACTGAGGCTCGGGAAAATCCGGAGGTTTTGGAAGGTGCGGCAGATACCTTTGACCGTCGTATCGTAGGGAGTAATCCCTGTGATATCTTCCCCTTGAAAGATTATTTGCCCCGAAGTCGGCGGCAGAACGCCGCTAATCATGTTAATCAGCGTCGTTTTCCCGGAACCGTTCGGACCGATGACGGCCCGGATTTCGGTTTTGGCGATAGATAGATCTACTTTATCGACGGCTACGAGACCATCAAAATTCTTGACAAGCTGTTTGACTTCCAGCATTGGTCAACCCCCTTTCTTATCTTGAGCCAACGGGCGTCTGTTGGGTCGATTGTCGCTGGAACCTGGCGTAAGCCGATTGGAGTACACCGATTAAACCCTGGGGCGAATAGACGATGGTGACGATCAACAAGGCGGCGTAAACCACAAGGTACCATTCCCCTAGGAACCGTAAGGCTTCCATACCGATGGTGAGAAGGATAGCCCCCAAGACACTACCGGGAATAGAGCCTAGACCGCCGATGACCAACATACAAACGAAGGTAAAGGAATAGGTCTGTTTGAAGATCTCTGGACTTATGTAGGCGTGAAAACTGGCAAAAAAGCTGCCGGCGACACCGGCATAGGCGGCACAGAGGAGGAAGGCGAGGATTTTCACCCGGGTGGAGTTGATGCCCATGGTCTCTGTAGCCAGCTCGTCATCGTGGACGGCCTTGAAGGCCCGCCCAAATTTTGAGGATTCCACCAGCAGGGCCACAACGGTGAGCAAAGCTGCTACGGCCAGTAGTAGATAATAGAATTGGAGATTATTGTTAAAGACAAATCCGAAGATGCTGGGTCGGGGAATGCCTGCCACACCCCATACGCCGCCGGTGAAGGACATCCAGTTTTGGAGGACATACCGGACGACTTCAGAGAAACCGATGGTGGTGATAGCCAGATAGTAGCGTTTGAGCCTCAGGGTGGGGATGCCTAACAAGAGACCGGCACAACCGCTGAGGAGGATGGCCAACAGGAGGCCCATCCAAAAGGTAAAATTGATTTTGGTCGTCGATAGGGCCATGGAATAGGCAGCGATAGCCATAAAACCGGCCATCCCCATATGGAGTTGCCCGGCTAATCCGAAGATGAAATTCAAACCTAAGACGGCCATGACGTTGATTAGAGCCATACAAAGGACGAAGAGGTGGTAGGAGCCGCCGAACAGCAACGGCAGGATTAACAAGAGGAGAAAACTAAAGATTAACACCCTTTTGGCAAATTGGTTGCGCATGGGTCATACCTCCGACTAGAGACTCTCGCTGCCCTTACGCCCGAAGAAACCTTGGGGACGTAGAAGCAAGAAGAGAATCAAGATTAAGAAAACAATGGCATCTTTGTAGAGGGAGGAAATGTAACTGGCGGCCAAAACCTCCATGATACCTAAGAAGATGCCGCCAAAGGCAGCCCCGAAGACTTGGCCGAAACCACCGATGACCGAAGAGGCGAAACCCTTTAATCCCACGGCACCCAAGTCGGTGGAAATCATAAACACAGGGGCGATGAGCACACCGGCAACCCCAGCGATGGCAGAGCTATAGGCGAAGGTAAAGGCGATGACTTTCGACGTTTCGATACCCATCAAAGTAGCTGCTTCTTGGTTTTGGGCTACAGCCCGCATGACTTTTCCCATGGATGTGCGGGTGAAGAAGAAATTCTGTAGGAATAGGAGTAGAACACCGACGATGATGATGAAGATATTCTGGTAAGGAATCGAGACATTACCCATGACCAAGAGGCGATGGCCAAAGGGTCCCGTGGTCGAAAGGGGATAGGGGCCCCAGATGATCAAAACTAGATTGGCCATGAGGATGCTCAAAGCTAGGGTGCTTAACATCACCGTCCGGGGGTGGGCGGTGCGCAGGGGATAATAGACGACCTTTTCCACGCCGGCCCCAAAAAGGGCCATGGCGGCTAACACACCTAATAAAGCCAAGACGAAGGGCCAGCCCAAGTGGTTGACGAGGGAAATACCATAAATAAATGCCGCAAGGGTGACAAAATCTCCTTGGGCCAAATTAACGATGCCGACGGCGTTCCAAATGAAAGTGTATCCCAGGGCGACCAAGGCATAAATACAGCCCATGGCCACACCGCTGATTAACTGTTGGAAGACGAGGGACATATCTTCGCAACCACCTTCCATAGATCAGGTGCCCCCGTAGGGGCACCTGATGGGTTAATCTAGCCTTGAACTCTTTCCAGTACGATGGGCTTGCCATCCTGAATTTCGACGACGAACATTTCATGGAGGGCTTGACCATCGGGGGTGATGGTGTAAGAGAGACCACTAGCACCCTTGAAGCCTTCGATTTGGTTGAATGCTTCCCGGATGGCGGCTCGATCGTTGGTGCCGGCGATCTTTACAGCTTCGGCCAACAGATAGACGGCATCGTAGGACAGAGCTACGAAGAAGTCGAAGGGCCGCTCACCGTAGCGATCTTCAAAGGCCCGGATGAATTGTTGGACCCTAGGATCGTCGTTGTGCTCGGAGTAGGCGGCTACCGATAGGGCACCGTTGGCATGTTCCCCAGCGATATCGAGGAAGCCCTTGGTGGCCCCGACGGAACTTAAGACCAGCTTAGCGTTAGGTATTAACTGGCTGGCTTGCCGGCAAAGGAGGGCCATTTCGGTGACACCGGAGAAGGAGACGATGGCTTCAGCACCTGCCCGCCGTAGGTTGAGCAGCTGACCGGTGAGGTCCCGGTCTGCAGGGTTGTGGGCTTCGATGGCGACCGGTTTCATACCCCGTTCGGCCAAACAGGCCACGATGTCATCCTTACCGCCGACGCCAAACTGTTCGGTCATATGCAGGATACCGATCTTTTCGACCCCGAGGATGTCAACCAGGTAGTTGACCATGACCCGGGCTGTCAACAAATCGTACTCCCGGACCCGTACCAACCAGGGGTTGGGGTTGTCCGTTTGGGTCAGTCGGGTAGCGCTACCCATGGCGATGTTGATAATGCCTTCCCGGCGTACCAAGGGTTCGATGGCAAAAACGTTGGTGCTGGCAGCATCACCTAAAATTACGTCGGCATTGCGGGTATAGATCATCCGCTGGGCGGCAGTGGTGGCTGCGGCCGGTTCGTGCTGAGAGTCCTCAGCGAAAAGCTCGAATTTGAATCCGGCTACTCCACCGGCGGCGTTGATTTCTTCAACGGCCAACTGGGCACCGCTGTTTAGGGACCGGCCATAGGTGGCGTTGGGCCCGGTGGTCGCGGCCAAAACACCGATACGAATCACATCGTTGGCGGCGGCGAAAGCGGTGAGGGCTAATACCAATAGTAAACTGCAAAGGATAATTCTAAACGTACCTTTCATGGAAAGACCTCCTTAAAATGGGATTGTTTCGAAGGGAAAACCTGACACCAGCTGCCTTTAGTCCCTATCCCCTCCTTCCCTTTGAGATATCCATCTTATGAAGACAGGTTTTGGGTGATAATATCGATCCCACCCTGTTCACATGGCACTTGAATGACCGTTACCCGGTCATCGGCTAAACCGGCGGCCACTGCCTTTTTGATCTCCTCAGGCTTTTCGATGAGAATCCCCTTCCCTTGCAAGGCTTCCGCTAAAGCGTAAAAGGGGATAGGGCCGAATTCCGTCGCGAAACGGGCGTGGGGCGGCTGTTTATCGGCCACGATACCCCAGGCTCCATCGGCCGCGATGACTGCTGTAAAAGGTAACTTCTTCTTGTAGGCATTCCAAAGTTCCAAAGGCGTAAAACCGAAGGACCCATCTCCAGTTAAAAGTAAGACCTTATGATCGGGGAAGGCTAGTTTAGCCGCCATGGCTACGGGAATCCCGTGACCGATGACACCGCTGGTTCCACAGGTGATCCATTTGCCTCGACAACGATTGAAGAGAAGCATTTGGGCCCACCGACCGATGTTTCCTCCGTCGATGACGAAAACCGTCTTGTCATCTTCCAAGAAGGGGGCCAGCTCCAAAACCAGACGGGCGGTCCGCATGGGCATGCGGTCATCATCCTTCATGGAGAACCATTTGGCTAAAGCTTGGGCTCGGAAGGCGATGATTTCGTCCAACCACTGGCTGTGGATCGGCCCTTCCGACAAGGCTGCGGCAAGCTGCTTGATGACTACCGCGGGACTGCCGAGGATGGCTACATCGCTGATATAACCCCGATTTAATTCCGCCGCATCATGGTGGATATGGATGATCTTCATATCCTGGGGACAATCCTGCAGGTAGTTGAGGCGGTAGTCAAAGCGGGCGCCTACATTGATTAATAAATCGCATTGTTCAAGGAAGCTATAGGCTGGGTTGGCCTCCGGATCAGTAATGCCGATGTACTGCCGCAGAGGCTCTTCCACCGGGCCCCGATCCCACATGGGCGTCAAGACGGGTATGTCTGTACGCCGGGCAAATTGGGCTAAAGCATCAGCTCCATGGCTGTAGAACAAACCGCTACCGGCGATGAGTAAGGGACGCTTGGCTTCCTTGATTAGTTCTACCGCCGACGCTATGGACAGGGGATCTCCCCAACCTTGGGGGTTGACCTGTCCAGCTTCGGGAGTCAGCTTAGCCAAATAGGTATCGGAGGTGATCTCGTCGGCGAAGGCATTATCGGTAATGGTCAAATGGACAGGACCGGGACGCCCTTGTACCGCCGCGGCCACCGCCCGTTGGAATTGATGGGGGATCTGTTCCCCGTGGGTCACCCGGGCCGCATACTTGCAAATGGGTTCCACCATTCGCTCTTGATCCATTTCCTGGAAATGCTCTAAACCTTTGGTCAATTCGCTGCTGGCACCGCTGATGAAAAGCATGGGACTACCATCCCAAAAGGCATTGGCGGTACCGGTGATGGTGTTGGTAAAACCAGGACCACTACTGACGGCGACAACACCTAACGTCCCCGTCAAGCGGCCCCATCCATCGGCCATAAAAGCAGCGGCCTGTTCATTATGACAATCGATGACCGTCAGACCTTCATCACGGCAGCTGGCTAAAAAGGAATGCAATCCATTACCACAGAGGGCAAAAACATACCGAACACCAATCTTCTGCAGGGCTCTAACGACCCAGGTTGCACCGTTCATGGGCTCCCTCCTATTTCCTTATGTAACCGGGCTATTGCTTATAGGATAATTACCGATCGTTCCGTCGAAATCCTCCCGAGGGTTGAGAAAAATGGCAACAGGCCGAATAAAGAGCAATAATCCTCCCGCCGGGTAGGCACTTGTCCGATGTCCATCAGGACTTGTCACCCGTTAGTTCTGAAAAGGATAAAAAGAAGGGAGAGGTTCGATAAAAATCGAAAGAGTAGGACGATAGCCTTTTGAAATCGTCAGGGAAAATCAAGCATAGGGAGGACTCATCATGTTACAAATCAATCCGAGGCTCGAGGGACGGACAGCGGTGATCACGGGTGGTAGTGGTGGTCTAGGGGCCGCCATGGCCAGGGAATTGGCCCGCCAAGGGGTTAAGGTGGCCATTTTGGGTCGGAATGTGGAAAAGAGTCAAGCCCTCGTCGATGAAATCGAAGGGGCCGGGGGCCGTGCTTTGGCCGTCCCTTGCGATGTCCTCAAGGTCGAAGAGGTGTTGGCAGCGGAAGAGAGAATTTCTGAAGTTTTTGGCCCCTACCAAATCTTGATCAACGGTGCCGGTGGTAACCATCCCCAGGCCATCACTACCGAGGAAATCCTGCGGAAAGGGGATATCCTCGATCCCGAGGTCTTGTCTTACTTCGATATCCCCGTGGAGGCCTTTAAGTATACGTTGGAATTAAATCTGGTGGGCAGCTGGATCCCCACCCAAGTTTTCACCAGGCACATGCTGCGCGCCAAAGGAGCCATCGTCATCAACATTTCCTCCATGTCTTCACCCCGGCCCATGACCAAGGTCGCCGGCTATAGCGCTGGCAAAGCGGCCATCGATAATCTAACTAAATGGTTAGCCGTCCATTTAGCTCCCGTAGGCATCCGGGTCAATGCCATCGCCCCCGGCTTTTTCCTCACCAGCTTGAATCAACGTCTGTTACAAAATGAAGATGGTTCACCAACGGCACGGGCCCGCAAAATCCTCAGCCATACGCCTATGGGCCGCTTCGGTCAGCCCGAGGAGTTGTTGGGAACCCTCCTCTGGTTACTAGACGAAGAGGCTTCAGGGTTTGTCACGGGGATCACCGTCCCCGTCGATGGGGGCTTTTTGGCCTACAGCGGTGTCTAAAAGGGGGGTGGCAACACCCCCCCTTAAACATGGGTCGGGACAGCTTCTTCTAAGGCGCGGCGGATGTCCTTGAGGGTTGTCGGCGGTAGATACATCAAATTGTAGTATTCGGTGAGCATCCGTTCCGATGTGAACCTCTGGACGGCCATGTCGATGCTGGCTCGCATCATGTCCACCCAGCGGGGTCGGTTTTCATAATAGGTCGGCAGCACTTCGTTGAGGAGCACATCGTAAAGATTGGCTGCATCAACTTTGACTTGTTGGGGTCCCTCGTAGCCGCCGCCGATTTGCCAGCCGTTGATCCCATGGACACAGCCCTCCGGCCACCAACCGTCGAGGATGCTGAAATTGAGTACACCATTGAGGGCCGCTTTCATGCCTGAGGTACCCGAGGCTTCCAACGGCCGTTGGGGGTTGTTGAGCCAGACATCACACCCGGCCGTCAACAGGGCGCCGATCTCCATGTTGTAGTTTTCCAAGAAAACGATGCTGTTGGGGAAACGCTCCACCATGGCCATCAAGTTGCGGATAGTGTCCTTCCCCGTCTCATCTTGGGGATGGGCTTTACCGGAGAAGACCAGCTGTACTGTGTTGTCGGCCAATAAGGGTTCGATGATCCGCGGTTCGTAAAAGATCAATCCACTTCGTTTGTAGGTGGCCGCCCGGCGGGCAAAGCCGATGATCAAATTGTCGGCATCCAGTTGGGTTCCCGTATGTTTTTTGATGTAAGCCACCAGGGCTTTTTTCGCCTCTAGGTGGGGCTTCCATAAATTGCCTTGGGTTTCATAGATTTGGCGAATCCGGGGGTGCTGCCAAGTACCTTGGTGCACCCCATTGGTGATGGCCACGATGGGTGAGGTCCCATCATGGCCCCGCCACATGGCCCGGGCCGTCATCCCGTGGAGTTTAGATACCCCGTTGGCCAGATAGCTGAGGCGCAATCCGGCAATGGTCATGTTGAAGGGA
>JBMNRY010000072.1:0-10206 GCA_050944915.1 Limnochordia bacterium | reverse complement strand
CAAACGGATCTCCTTTGGGAGGACTTCAAAAGACGTTTGGCCCACAGCAGTCATTTCACTACCCTGGCCCAAATCGAAAGGGAATTTCGCCAGGAAGTCCAGGACCTCTATGATCCCCATATCGACCCCTTGCGGGTCCGTTTAGTCGGGGAAATCTGGGTCTTAATGGAGCCATACGCCAATTTAGATATGGAAAAATTATTAGGCAATCGGGATGATGTGCGGGTATGGGTCCATCGGGAGGTCGGTCCCGGCGCCTGGGTCGAATACAACTTGCTCCGCCATCCCCGGGCCCTACGGCGCCAAAAATATTTGACCCGTCTGGCAGCACCCTATTTGCGGGAACATGTGGGGGGCCATGGTTTAGAAACCATTGGTTTGACCGTCGCCGCCCCGCAAGAGGGGATGGATGGGGTCATTCACCTGTTTCCCTTTACCTGTATGCCGGAAATCGTCGCCCAAAACATTCTAGTCCAGGTCAGCAACCAGTTGGATCTGCCGGTACTTACCTACATCGCCAGTGAGCAGACCGGTGAAGCGGGGCTGGAAACCCGCCTAGAAGCCTTCTTGGATCTGTTGCTCGAGCGACGTTATACCCGTAAGACGGAGGTGGTGGGATGATGGAACATTATCTAGGTATCGATGTGGGCAGTGTAACTACCAAACTGGCCTTGATCGACGCCGAAGGTCGGCTCATCTTTAGCACCTATTTGCGGACCGAGGGAGGACCTATCCAATCGATTCAAAGGGCCATCGGTCAATTAAGCAAAACTATCCCCCGGGGGACCATCAAAGGGGTGGGTACTACGGGCAGCGGGCGCCGTCTAGCGGGACTGATGGTGGGGGCCGATTGTGTGAAAAACGAAATCACCGCCCACGGCACCGCGGCCGTCCATATCGAACCCCGGGTGCGCACCGTCATCGATATCGGAGGACAAGATTCAAAGATCATCACCATCCGGGACGGGGTTTGTACTGGGTTTAACATGAATACCATCTGTGCCGCCGGTACCGGCTCTTTCCTCGATCATCAAGCGACCCGCTTGGGCATACCCATCGAGGAGTTCGGTCAATATGCCCTCCGCTCTAAAAGCCCGGTAAAAATCTCCGGTCGGTGCGGTGTTTTTGCCGAGTCGGATCTAATCCATAAGCAACAGATGGGCTATGCCAAAGAAGATTTAATCGCCGGCCTATGTATCGCCCTGGTGGGCAACTATTTGGCCAATGTGGCCCGGGGCAAGCGCATCGAACCCCTAGTCCTCTTTCAGGGGGGAGTCGCGGCCAATGTGGGCATCAAGGCCGCTTTGACGAAAAGATTGGGGATGGAGATCATCGTCCCCCAACACCACCAGGTCATGGGGGCCCTGGGCGCGGCCCTCTTAGCCCGGGGACAGATGGAACGTAGTGGAGGAACGACTAAATTCCGGGGGTTGGAAGAAATTGCTCGGTTCCATTGTCAGCCCCGTTCCTTTACCTGTCGGGATTGTGCCAATGGGTGTACCATCAATGAATTTCATATCGATGGGCGGCTTATCAGCCGTTGGGGCAGTCGATGTGAGAAATGGAACGATCTTGCTTTGCCTTCTCCCGAAAAAGGTGGAGACAGGGAGGAGCCAATCTATGCTGGAGCGGCTAACTAAAGCCGCTCTAGTCGTGAAAAGGAATCGACACCTCCGACCCTTTGTGTTATGCTATAACTGTTTTGAGGAACGGAGGTGAGAGGTGATGCCTGTAGAAGAAGGCCTGCAACTGGTGCGCCAGGCCATCGCCCAAGGGGAAGGTGGACAAATTGTACATATCATGGATAGTCTTCACCCTCCCGATCAGGCGGAAGTGATCCGAACCCTATCCATCGAGGAACGGCAGGCTGTTTTAGCCCTTTTGTCCCATGATAGTTTGGCCCAGATCCTCGCCGAATTGGAATATGAATTCCAGCAAGAATTGCTGGATCAGATCGAGAAGGAAAAAATCCCTCCCATCCTCGATGAAATGGCTTCCGACGATGCGGCGGACCTTTTGGGCGAGCTGACTGCGGAACAGGCCCAGAGATATCTGGATTTGATGGATGAGGAAGAAGCGGAAGAAGTTCGGGAATTATTAGTCTATCCTGAGGAAACGGCCGGCGGTCGGATGACCACCGAATTTGTCTCCCTATCCCATCGCCTGACCGCGGAAGCAGCCATTTGCAATTTGCGGGAACTCTCACCCGACGCGGAGACAATCTACTATCTCTATGTGACGGATGAGCAGAATCATCTCATCGGTGTCGTTTCCCTGCGGGATTTGATCGTGGCTGGCCCAGATACTCCTTTGACGGAGATCATGAAAAGCAAGGTCATTACCGTATCGGCCCACATGGACCAGGAAGAAGCGGCCAAGGTCTTGGATAAATATGATTTCCTCGCCCTACCTGTCGTCGATGATGATCAACATATCTTGGGGATCATCACCGTCGACGATGTCCTCGATGTCTTCATCGAAGAAACGACGGAAGACTTCACCAAAATGGCTGCCATCCATGGTATGGATGATTTGAATTTAACTCCTCTGGAAGCGGCCTCCCGGAGACTACCCTGGTTGGTCTTTTTGCTTTTCGCTGGACTTTTATCGGGTAATATCATCGCCCGTTTTGAAAGCAGCCTCCAACAGGTCGTCGCTTTAGCTACATTTATACCCCTCATCGCCGATATGGGCGGTAATACTGGGACCCAAGCTCTAGCTGTCGTCGTGCGAACCCTAGCTTTGGAACGCATGGGAGCCCGGGAAATCTTTCGCCTGCTGCGCCAAGAAGTAGGGATCGGTTTGATCCTGGGGACCATCAACGGCCTTTTGATCGCTTTATTAGCTTATCTTTGGCACGGAAACGCCGTATTGGGTCTAGTCATCGGCCTTTCCCTGTGGCTGACCATGATCATGGGGACCATGGCGGGGGCTATGGTGCCTGTTTTGCTTCATTCCTTGAAGTTAGATCCAGCGGTGGCCTCGGGTCCTTTCATCACCACTTTAAATGACATTATTGGCTTGTTCATTTACTTGACCTTGGCGAACCTGTTTTTGTCTCATCTAGTTTAATAAATCTTTTCCTTGACAGTTATCCCGGCAGCCCCTATAATCTTGAGTAAGAAGGTCGGATATAAAAAGGCAATGAAGAGGAAGAGTAGGATTATGTTCACCCCAGAGAGGGCCGCCTAGTGGTGGAAGTGGCCTGGTTAAAGCATAATCTGAATGCACCTTGGAGCCGCCAGGGGAAATGCCTTCGGGCAGAGTATCACTGGACGGTGGGCCTCCGTTAAAGGGCCGGCACGAGTTGGGAGCATAGGCTCCAAACAGAGTGGGACCGCGGGTGATGCCGTCTCTGTATTGATTTACAGAGACGGCTTTTAGTTTAGGGGGGGAATGGCTATGTTAAAACAGATTAAACGGGATATCCAAGTTGTTTTCCAAAGGGATCCGGCAGCCAGAAGTGTTCTGGAGGTCGTTTTGTGTTATCCCGGTTTCCACGCCATCCTGCTGCACCGAGTGGCCCACTGGTTGTGGCAACACAAATTGTTTCTCCTGGGCCGAATCGTCTCCCAATTCAGTCGTTTCATCACGGGCATTGAAATCCATCCCGGCGCCAAGATCGGTCCCGGATTGTTCATCGACCACGGCATGGGAGTCGTCATCGGAGAAACGGCGGAAATCGGTGAAAATGTCACCCTTTACCAAGGGGTTACCCTCGGCGGCACAGGGAAGGAAAGGGGCAAGCGGCACCCAACCATCGGTAACAATGTGATGATCGCCGCCGGGGCCCGGATCTTAGGTTCCTTTAAAGTGGGGGATAATGCTAAAATAGGGGCGGGAGCCGTCGTCTTAAAGGAAGTACCGCCCAATAGCACCGTCGTCGGTGTCCCCGGCAGGGTAGTCAAATCCGAGGGCAAACGGGTGGACCCCATCGACTTAAACCACGCCGATTTGCCCGACCCCATGGAGCGGGTCCTTAAAGAAATGTCGGAACGGATATACCATTTGGAAGCAAAAATTGCCGAATTAGAACGGGGCCAAGATTGGCAACAAACGGGTTAACAAGGAAAAGTAAGGAGGCTGGCCTTGTGAGCATAAAGATATACAATACATTAACACGGCAAAAGGAAACCTTCACTCCCCGGGAGGATAAGAACGTTGGGATCTACGTCTGTGGGGTCACCCCCTACGATGAAACCCATCTGGGCCATGCGATCCCCAGTATTTTATGGGATGTTTTTAAGAAATTCCTCCGTTACCGGGGTTATCATGTGACCCATGTCCAAAACTTCACCGATATCGATGATAAAATCATCGCAAGGGCCCAGCGGGAAGACAAATCGGCATCGGATATCGCCATGTACTACTCCGAGGAATATCTGCGGAGCATGGATGCCTTAGGGGTAGAAAGGGCCGATTATTACCCCAGGGTGAGCCAACATATCCCCCAAATCATCGAGATGGTGTCCACATTGGTGGAAAAGGGATATGCCTATGAACAAAACGGCGATGTTTACTTCTCCGTCGATAAATTCCCTTCCTACGGTAAATTATCGAAACAGCGTCTCGATGAGCTAGTAGAAGGGGAGAAAAATCTGGAGAATAAAAGAAATCCCCTAGATTTTGCCCTCTGGAAGGGAGCAAAACCTGGTGAGCCCGCCTGGGACAGCCCCTGGGGTCCGGGACGGCCGGGCTGGCATATCGAATGTTCGGCCATGTCCCTGCAGTATTTAGAAGATGGCATCGACTTCCATGGTGGAGGCATGGATCTCATCTTCCCCCACCATGAAAATGAAATTGCCCAGTCGGAAGCCTACGGAATACAGCCCTTTGTCCGTTACTGGGTCCATAATGGGTTGCTCCAGGTCAAGGACGAAAAAATGTCCAAATCCCTGGGGAACTTCATCAGTATCAACGACGTTCTTCGGGAACATCCCAAGGAAGTAGTTCGCTTCTTCATCCTATCGACCCATTACCGCAGCCCTGTGGACTACAGCCCGGAGAAAATCGGGGAGGCCCGACGGGGTTGGGAACGCCTTAACGGCATCTACCAGCGGTTAGCCAAATTCTTGGCTGGCCAGGGGTTCGATGGCGGCGGTAATTGGCAGGAAATCGAGGTCAATGAATTATCGCCCGGGGAACGGCAGCTTCGGGAAGCCATGGAAGAAGGACAGGAAAACTTCATCGGGGCCATGGAAGACGATTTCAACACGGCCTTGGCTATGGCAGCTCTGTTTCAGCTGGGTCGGGAAATTAACAGCTTTTTAACTAACCTTCAACCTCCCTATGGCACGGCGACCTTGGGTCTGTTAGCAGGGGCCCTGGGGATTATGCAGGAACTGGGTGGACAAATTCTTGGCATTTTCCCGCCGGTGGAAGAAGGAAGTAACGAAGCTTTCAACGATGTTTTACAGATTCTCCTCGATGTGCGGACGGAAGCAAAAAAGAAGAAGGATTACGCGACCGCCGATGCCATCAGAGACCGACTCCGGGAAGTGGGGATCATCCTCGAGGATACCCCCCAGGGAGTGAATTGGCACTGGGCATAGAAGATACTTTCAGTCAACCATTGGACGCCACCACCCTGGCGTCCTTATCGCCCAGCGTTTTAGCCTATGTGGGCGATGCCGTTTATGAACTCTTCGTGCGTAAGAAACTGGTGGGTCAAGGGGTGCGCCAACCGGGCCAGCTCCATCGGGAAACGGTGAAAATGGTCAAAGCGCCGGCCCAGGCCCACTTGGTCCAAGTGTTGACCCCCTATTTAACTCCTGAGGAGCAAAGCTTGATCCGCAGGGGACGGAATAGTAAACGGGGCAATGTCCCCAAGGGGATCGAGCCCATCGTCTACCGGCAGAGCACCGGCTTGGAAGTCCTCATCGGATATTTGTTCCTGGCCGGTCAGGAACGACGTTTAGGAGAGATTTTAGAATTAGCCCTCAGGGATCGTGAGGAGGAATAATGTGCAGGTCGATCTCCTTTATTGTACACCCCAGATGTTAAAGGCAGTTTGGTGCGCTGCCCGCACCTGTTACAGCCCCCTGCCGCCCCAAGATTTGTGGGCTTCGGAACCGACGGAGGAGGAGATGTTGCGCTTGGCCAACAGAATCTTCACCTCCCGCCATTTGTCGGTCGCTGAACATTGCTCCCTCACCTACGCGGTGACGGGGGTCTCCCGGACTCTGCTAGCCCAGTATTCCCGCCATCGCATCGGAGTCAGCCTTTCGGTCCAAAGCCAACGTTATGTGGCGGCCGATCGGGCGGTCCAGGCCGACTCCCTCCATTTACGGCCGCCGAGCCTGGAAAAATCCCCTGAGGCCCAAAGGGTCTATGAGGAGTATACGGCCCTGGCTTTAGAAGGTTATCAGAAATTGGCGGAATTAGGGATACCCAAGGAAGATGCCCGGTTTCTCCTTCCCGGCGGCATTAAGACCAACTTCATCACTACCGTCAATCTGCGTTCGCTGCTGGATATCTATGAAAAACGGGTCTTAACCCCCGGGGCCCAGTGGGAGATTAAAGAGCTGTTGACTAAAATGGTTGAACTGCTGTTAGAGCGGGAACCCTGGTTAGCCAAATATTTTGCTGGTGGTAATGACTAATGGATAAGATCCCGGGAAGAAACCCCGTGCTGGAAGCCTTAAGGGCCGGCAGACCGATGGACAAGCTCCTCATTGCCGGACAAAGGGGTTTAGAGCCTATTATCTCTTTGGCCAAAAAGGCCGGCATCCCCATGGAGCGGGTCGATAAGGCCCAGTTAGATCGACTAGTGCCCGGTATCAACCACCAGGGGGTAGTGGCCCTCATCCCCGAACGGGATTACGCTTCCCTGGAAGATATCTTTGCCCGGGCTGCGGAAAGGGCAGAAGCCCCCTTTGTCCTTCTTTTAGACGGCCTCCAAGATCCCCAAAATCTTGGTTCTATTTTGCGCAGCGCAGAAGCCGGCGGTGTCCATGGGATCATCATCCCTAAACACCGAGCCGTCGGTTTGACCACCGGGGCCGTCAAAGCCGCGGCCGGAGCGGCGGAATATGTGCCGGTAGTCCAAGTGACCAATCTAGTGCGGACCATGGAGGAGTTGAAAGGGCGGGGCCTATGGTTGGCTGGGGCCGAAGCCGACGGTGAGCTCCTTTACTTCCAGGCCGATCTCAAAGGTCCCCTGGGGTTGGTCATCGGAGGAGAAGGCAAGGGACTCAGCCGCCTGGTGCGGGAAAACTGTGACTTTACCTTGCGCTTACCCCTCCAAGGGGCCCTCAATTCCCTCAACGCGGGGGTAGCAGCAGGGATCCTCATCTTCGAGGTGGTGCGTCAAAAGTATGCCTGTGACTAATGCCGAGCAAGCTAAAACAAGTTCCCCATGAAGGAGCTTGTTCCCATGCAAAAACAATTCCTACCTTTTTTGATTGCTATCTTTCTTTTGAGCATCATCGGAGGTTCTCTTTTAGGGGTTTATCTAGCCTATAACTGGCCCCAGCCCAGGGTTGCCCCCGGTTATGTCCTGGCTTCTTTAGGGATCCACATCGGGGGGCTCACGGAGGGTGAATTAATCGACCTGCTAGAAGACCATACCCAGGCCATCCTCAGGCCCATCACCTTACATTTAGATGGAGAGAGTTGGTCCGTCGATCCCCGGGACTTCGGGGTGTCCATCGATGGAACCCAGACCTGGAGGATGCTGGCCCGGGATTTGAGGTTGCCAGTCTCCAAACGCTTCCTCCAACTCCAGTTAGCTTATGACGAGGAGGCCTTGGACGCTTGGCTGGAGGATTTTGCCGCTCAGCTGGAGCGTCCTCCGGAAGATGCCCGCTGGGGTCCCCAAGGGGAGGTCATCCCCGGCAAAAGGGGTTACCGGGTCGCCAAAGAAAGGTTGAAAGAGAGGCTCCTGGCTGCTTGGAGGGGCACTACCTTCACAGCGGTGGAAGTCCCCTTGGAGGTTTGGGAACCGACCGTCGGGGAAGAAGAGCTATTGGCCAATCCCCCGGCAGTGGAAATTGCTGCCTTCGCTACTCCCTTGGACCCCTCCCAGAGGGACCGGGTCCATAACATCGCCTTGGCCGCCAAGGCTATCGACGGCTTAGTGTTAGAACCGGGTGGGGAGTTTTCCTTTAATAACATTATCGGTCCCCGGGAGATCGAATATGGTTTTCGGCCGGCTCCAGAGTTGGTTCAATCCCGGTTAGTAATCGGTATCGGCGGCGGGATCTGTCAACTCTCTTCCACCTTGTATAACGCGGTGTTGAT
The DNA here is from genome assembly GCA_050944915.1 of Limnochordia bacterium. Lineage (GTDB taxonomy): Bacteria > Bacillota > Limnochordia > JAAZLZ01 > JAAZLZ01 > JBMNRY01. The sequence continues at coordinate 1,965 of JBMNRY010000072.1, read as the reverse complement.
GGCCGGTCTAGAGGTGACCGAAAGATATAACCACTCCCGGCCTTTAAGCTATGTCCCCCTGGCTCGGGATGCCACCGTCGTTTATGATCGGCTGGATTTTCGCTTCCGCAATACCCTGTCTCAGCCCGTTAGATTGAGGGCCTTCGTCGACGGTAGTTGGCTTCATGTCACCATCGAGGGACGGGCCTTACCGGCCCGTAGGGCGAGATTAAGGGAGGAAATGATGGCGGAGATTCTACCGGCCCAAGAAGTCCCGGGAAGCCTACCGGGATACCGGGCCCGGCTGTGGCGGTCGTGGTACGAAAATGGCGTCCTGGTGGAAGAAGAGCTGATCGGGGAAGATGTCTATCCTCCCGTGGTACCGACCCTGGCAGGGAAATCGACAACAGAGGGGGATTCCTTGACCGACCCCTAGGGGTAGTGTATAATAAGCGGGAGACTAATCCCCTTCTACTTCTGAATACATCCCTAGTACACGCCCTACCATCATTATCAAGGGTGGATCCCGTGCTGTTCGATTCTAATAAGTTGCTGGAGGCGATGCTGTTGAGTGCAAACCCGCAGCATGATTTCTATTCTCCCTATGAGAATTTGGGGGACGAGCAGGTAGTTGAATTTGCTAAGAACGGTGATGACATCGCCTTAGAGTATTTAATCGAGAAGTATCGAAATTTCGTCCGGGCGAAGGCACGTTCCTACTTTCTCATTGGTGCTGACCGGGAAGATATCATACAAGAGGGTATGATTGGACTTTATAAGGCTATCCGCGATTTTCGAGCTGACAAATTGGCTTCCTTCCGGGCCTTTGCGGAATTATGTATTACCCGCCAAATCATTACCGCCATTAAAACGGCAACCCGTCAAAAACATATTCCATTGAATTCCTATGTCTCCTTGAACAAGCCCATTTATGACGAGGAATCGGACCGCACTTTGATGGATGTCATTTCCGGCAGTAAAGTGACCGATCCCGAGGAATTAGTGATCAGTCGGGAGGAATTCATCGATATCGAAAACAAGATGGAGGAGTTCCTCAGCGAACTGGAATGGAAAGTCCTCATGTACTATCTAGAAGGAAAATCCTATCAAGAAATTGCCGTCGATTTGCGCCGTCACGTTAAATCTATCGATAACGCCCTACAACGGGTGAAACGCAAGCTAGAACGCTATTTGCAGAAGCGGGAAAGCGAAATGGAACGGGCGGAACGGCGTTGACAGTTGCCTAGAAGGATGCTATAATACCAATTGTCGCAGGAGAGCCGGTGTAGCTCAATTGGCAGAGCAACCGCCTTGTAAGCGGTAGGTTGGGGGTTCAAGTCCCCCCGCTGGCTCCAGAAAGTAGTTGACAACCAAGAACAAAGATGCTACAATAGGTTTCGCTTGAAGAAACCAAAAGCACTGTGGAGGGATTCCCGAGCTGGCCAAAGGGGGCAGACTGTAAATCTGCTGGCGACGCCTTCAGAGGTTCGAATCCTCTTCCCTCCACCATCTTTTACGAACGACGCGGGGTGGAGCAGCTGGTAGCTCGTCGGGCTCATAACCCGAAGGTTGTCGGTTCAAATCCGGCCCCCGCAACCAACAACTTCATAGATACAACGACGCGGGGTGGAGCAGCTGGTAGCTCGTCGGGCTCATAACCCGAAGGTTGTCGGTTCAAATCCGGCCCCCGCAACCAAGTAACTCAAGCCGGCATAGCTCAGTAGGTAGAGCGCATCCATGGTAAGGATGAGGTCACCAGTTCGATTCTGGTTGCCGGCTCCACTGTCTTTCTAGGCAGCTTTTTTTATTTTAAATACAAAGACTCCAGGATTGAATAACCCATCCTTGGGTAGACTACAGGATGGTAGGTTTTTCTAGGGGGGATGAAGAGAATTTTCTCTTCCCCGAAGGAATTACCAACCGGTGGGGAAAAGGTAGATAACAATGGGGATAAGGCAAAGCTCCATCGAGGTAGTCCCCAGCTTA
>JBMNRY010000071.1:0-10416 GCA_050944915.1 Limnochordia bacterium | reverse complement strand
TTCTTTGGTTCCCCAATCAAAGCCAGTCTCTCTCCGGCTAAGGTTTGTTGAATCACTTGGGGCAACCGGTGGATATCCCCGGTACCTAAAACGGCATCGATAGCCGGGATCTCCTCCAACAGTCCTTCCCGGTATCTCTGACCGAGACATCCGACCACGATCAGGGCCCGACAGGTTCCCCTTTCTTTGTACTGAGCCAGCTCCCTAATGGTTGCTAATGATTCCTCTTTAGCCGCATCGATGAAGGTACACGTATTAACAATAAGAATATCGGCATCGGTTTCCTGATTGGTGAGGATAAAACCTGCCCTTTCTAGGGCACCGAGTCCAATCTCTGTATCGACCAGATTTTTGGCACAACCTAGCGAGACAACTCCCACCTTTAGAGCCATGGCCTAAACCTCCTTCAAATTAAGAATACCCCGGGCCGCATCGACCCAGGGTACCTTCGGTCTCGAACGTCCTATATCGCGGTCTTAAACCTTGACCACATTAACAGCCTGTGGGCCCCGTTCACCGCTCACAATATCGAATTCGACCTCTGCACCCTCATCAAGGCTTTTGAACCCTTCCCCTTGAATTGCAGAAAAATGGACGAAAACGTCCTCCCCATTTTCCTGTTCGATAAAACCATAACCCTTTTCGTTGCTAAACCATTTTACCGTACCTCTGGCCATGCAAGTAATTCCTCCTAATCAACTTATTCCGACAGGGGCTCTGTCCCCTTTATTATCACCGGTGATTAGGAAGTTAATCCTAGGCCATCCTAGTTTTTTGGTGCAGCTAGTTTCAGTATATCCTACAAAGGCCTCATTGCCAAGGCGATGCCTTTAACTTTAGCGACAATTCCGACAACACCGCTGGATGGTGAAAGGATTCCTTTCTTCCCTGTCGAATACATTTTTACCACTTATGGGGAAAGGAGTTTCATCATGCAACAGTTTCGTTGTGATCATATTCATCTCAAAAGCGCCGATGTGGAAGCAACGGCCCGCTGGTATTGCGATGTCCTCGGGGCTAAAATCACTTACGAAGGCAGTTTTCGCGGCTCCAAGGTCTACTACTTAGATATCAATGGAACAATTTTCTTCCTTTTCGGCCAACTGGAAGGGGAAGAATCGGTGGTGCCCGCCGACATCAATCCCCGCTTCGGCCTAGACCATTTCGGTTTTCAAGTCGATGATCTCGATGCTGCCGTGGCTGAATTGAGGGCCAAAAACGTGCCCATCATCGAAGAACCGACGACGGTGCGACCAGGGCTGAAAATCGCCTACATCGAAGGACCCGATAGAACCCGCATCGAATTGTCCCAGCGAGACTAATGGTCCTTCTCAAAAAGCGCCCCAAGGGGCGCTTTTTTGCCAGCTATAAAGGCCCTCCTTCCGGGGTACACTCATACAGTAGCAATATCCCCTAAAGGAGCAATGGAATGGAACTAGGATTTGAACTTTTCCCCATCACCGTACCCATTATGACCTTTAACTGGCAGACCATCGAAAAACCACCCCAGGAAATCCTGTCCCCCGGGGAGTTGATCGACAATCTCTACTTCCTCCACTACTCCCAAAGTGGACTCCAAAATATCATCATGGCCCTTAGGCAGCGGGAGTGGATCCCCTGGAGGGAATTCCTCCTCTATTGGCAAGCCCAACGTTGTAACCAGGATCCAGGTACCCTCCGTTGCCCCCGCCATTTGGAACACCATTGGCGTCAAATCGGAGTCATCCCCTACCCCCATCAATTGGCAGCTTTAGACAAAGTGGTCAATAGAATGCGAGGGCGGGCCATCTTGGCCGACGAGGTAGGCTTAGGCAAGACCATCGAAGCGGGGATGATCCTCAAGGAATACATTTTACGGGGCTTAGTCCGCAAAGCCCTAATTCTCACGCCGGCAACCCTTTGCTTCCAATGGTATCACGAGTTAAAAGAGAAATTTCTTCTCAACCCCTGGTTACAGAGAAACAAAACCGATTGGGAAGCCTTCGACCTCCTCATCGCCTCCTTAGATACAGCAAAGCGGTCTCCCCATCGGGAAATCATATTGCAACAAGATTACGATTTGCTCATCGTCGATGAGGCCCATAAACTCAAGAACGAACGTTCCCAGAACTGGCAATTGGTCAACGGCATCAAAAAGAAATACTGTTTACTATTAACGGCCACACCGGTCCAAAACGACTTGAAGGAATTATTCAACCTCATCAACCTGCTGCGGCCCGGTCAGCTGGGAACCTACCGCCAGTTCAAGAAGAATTATGTGGCCGATAAACGCAAGCCGAAGAATACCACTCAACTAAGGCCCCTACTGGATCAGATTATGATCCGCAATCGTCGGGGTAGCCAAGGGATCAAATTGCCCAAAAGGATCGTGGAAAACTATGTGGTGGAATTGACCCCTCCCGAGCGGGAACTCTACGACCAGGTGACGGACTATGTCCGAAACGAGTTCCGCCGTCGCCTCCAGTGGGGACAAAACCCACTGCCTTTGATCACCCTCCAGCGGGAAGTCTGCTCTAGCGCCTATGCCGCCGCTTGTACCCTCGAGAAACTAAAGGGCGACGAAGAGGAAAGGAACCGTTTGATCGAGCTAGCAGCACAAGTAGGCAAAGGGTCAAAACTCCAGTTGTTGGAGGAATTGGCGGGCCGTATCGATGAAAAGATCATCATCTTTACCGAATACCGAGCGACCCAGATCTATTTACGCCATCATTTAGAACAGGCTGGATTTACCACCGTCGGCTTCGATGGCGGCCTCTCCCCGGGGCGGAAAGAGTGGATCCGAAACCTATTCCAAAACCACGCCCAAATCATGGTCAGCACCGAATGTGGTGGAGAAGGGATAAACTTCCAATTCTGCCACCATTTGGTGAACTACGATCTACCCTGGAATCCCATGCGGTTGGAACAGCGCATTGGCCGCCTCCACCGGCTGGGACAGAGACACGATGTAAAAATCTATAACCTGGTGACCGCGGGGACCATCGAAGAACACATTCTATATCTCCTCCACGAGAAAATCGGTATGTTTGAAATGGTCATCGGTGAGCTGGACACCATCGTCGCCAATTTAGCGACGAAGAAATCCTTGGAGGGCAATTTGGCCGAGATCCTCTTGCTTTCGGAATCCAAGGCCCAAGTCCGCCAGCGGTTAGATGAATTGGCCTTCCAGATGCGCCAGGCCTTCAGCCAAATCCAAAGGGAGGACCCTATCGAATTATATTAGGAGGTGAGCACTATGGAAGAGCGGATCGGCGCCTTTTTAATCAACTACTTGACCTACCGTCGCCTACCCTTTCGCCTCCTGGCCAAGGGAGCCTTAAAGACTGCCTTCGATGAAGACACGGCCCTCCAACTGGGTTATCAAGGGGCTACGGAAGTGATTTGGGCATGGGATCCCCGGGCTCAAAGTCAATTCCCCCAGGCTGAGCTCATCACGACAAAATCGCAGCGGCTGGCCAAGATCATCGAGTCCTTCGGCTCCAACAATCCCATCGCCAAAGGCTACTACCACCAAAACCATCTGGGGCCAACTTACTATCATCCCTACTTCCTATGGCTCTTTCAATTAGCCTATCACGGCACGTCGACCAAGGAAGAATTGGTTCCCATCGCCGTCGATTTAGTGGAAGGCCAAGTCAGGGAAGATTTAGCCCAACTTTTTCTCCAGCGGGGAGAAGAGTGGTCCTACCCCCTCCCCCATAAAAAAAGGCGGCTCTCCTTCCGCCGGGCCCATGGCCTGGCCTATGAACACATCAAAGGATCTTTGCAACAAAGGGATGGGGAATGGGCCCAGAGGGCCCAAAGGGAGCTACAGCAGCGTTTGGCCGATCTCGACTCATATTATCAAGAGTTAACGGCGGAAAACTCTCCCCTCGAAAGGGACTATGAGCAGCATGCCGCCGAGGAGGAGTCTCGTCTTCATCCCCACTTGCAAATCCGGGCCATAGGCGGAGCCCTCATCTATTGTCAACAACCCCTGAACGGCAGTTAGAACACAACAGACGGGGATTATCGATTATTCTATCCATCAGTCCTCCACAATGGCCACAGGGGGGTTCGACAACTAGATGACGTAGAGGATCATAAAGACAGGTATGGAGCTCTTCTCCCTGCCGAAGCTCTAGCTCCCACCGGGGCACCCAAAGGAGGGCGGCACTGACCAGCTTGATCTCGGCTCGCACCTTAGCCTGCTCCTGAAGCTCCCGCAACCGGGCTTCATGTTCTTTCTTTAATTCTTCCACCCGGCGGTCATAGGCCCGCTGACCTCGGCGAATGGCCCCTTTCAGTTTCTCCATGCGCTGGTAGTAACGCTCTTGTGTTTCCTCCGTCCGGGCTAAATCATGGTGAACGGAGGCCACCGCTAACTGATGGAATAGTTGCCGTAAAGGTGCCAATTCCTCCTGCATTAGGGCTTGATAATAGTCTTCCAATCGCTGCACATCCCGGGCTAGACCCTGCCGCAGGGTCTCTTCGACCCGTCGACGCTCCCCTTCCACCACCTCCTCCAAAACACCACAGGCTAACCGATAAAGGCGCCAGGGCCCGTAGTTCTCCCCCGAAGGAAAGGTAGGCAGTTGCACCCCGGCGGCACTGGTCAAATCCAAGGGCGGTAGGGGAGTCTCCGTGAAAGCATCGATCTGCAGAGAATGGAGTTTTTCCACCGGTTCATAACCTAAATAAGCGGCATGAAAGTTAAAAAGATATTCCTGATGAAAAACCAAACGGCTTCCAGGAGGGATCGCGGGAGGGGTCCTTTCCAGGTGGGGAAAGATGAGGCAGCCGGTTAGGCCCCTTTGTAAACCTAATCCGATGAGCTTGTCTAAGAAGGGGTGGCCTATGGTTAGATAGTCAACTTCAGCCCCAGCTTGGGACTCGGCCAAGGCGAAGGAAAAGTTCCCCGCGACCCCCAGGATGGAGCCTAGATGTTCGGGGACCTGGAGGGTGTAGATCCCCCCTGCTTCCCGGAGGGGGATGCCGCTAGCCTGCAAACAATCGAGGACAAAGGAGCGCCAAGGCTTACCCATCACTCGACCTCCCCATCGAGGAGTCGACGATTTAGTCCCACGACCTTGTCCAACTGGGCTAAAGAAGCATCGATGTGGGCCCCCATCTCCCGGATCTGTCCTTGTAACTCCCGTCCTTGGTAGCCTAAGAAGAGCTTACCCAACTTAATCTCCCAACTTCCCCCTTCCCAGGGGCCTAACAGGGGTTCTAATTCACCGATGACTTTGGAAAACATCTGGAGCTTCTTGTCCAAAAGATATAAAATATGTTCTTCGATGGTATCCCGGGCGATGAGGTTAACGATTTTCATCGGCTTTTCCTGCCCGAGGCGGTCGATGCGTCCGAGGCGTTGTTCTAAACGCATGGGATTCCAGGGCAGATCGTAGTTGACCAACAGTCGGCAAAACTGCAGATTACGACCTTCTCCCCCAGCCTCGGTGCTAATCAGTACCCGCCCTCGGCCCCGGAAGGTGTCCATGGCCTCCTCCTTCTCCTCCCCCGTTAAACCGCCGTGGAAAAGGATCGGACAAAGCCCGGCCTCTTCTAATTTCTCCTCCAAGAGCCTTTGGGTAGCTCGAAAGGCGGTAAAAACGATAATCTGTTCCCCGGGATGAGATCGGATAAAATCGATCAACTTGTCCACCTTGGCATATCTTTGGATCTGGTTCGCCAACTGGGCCAACTCTCCAAAAGCTCCACAAGCTTGGGGAGAGAATCTCCCCCTCTGGGCCATGATTTGTAAAGTCCTGGCCGCAGCTGGGCTGCTACTACAAATCTCCCTTAAGATGAGGATGAGACTTAAGATATGTTGGGGTCGCTCCCCCTCCTTTTTGTAAATCCGCCGCAAATCCTGGAGGGCTTGTTGATAAAACTGTCTTTCCTCTCCCGATAGGGTAACGGCTTCTAGGGCCACCTTCCGCCGGGGAAAGGCCAGGAGGGCTCCCTTGCGGGTGGTGCGCACCAGGACATCGTCCAGCAGTAAACGTAAACGTTGGGTATTACGAGGGGAATGGCGATCAAAGGTAAAGGTCTTTTTGAATTGGCTATAGGTGGCTAATTGACCGGGCTGGAGGAGATTGACTAGATTATATAACTCGCCGAGATGATTTTGGAGGGGAGTCGCCGTTAACAAAAGGAGGAACTTCTTGGGCAAGGCGTCGACGAAACGATAATTAGCCGTCGCCTTGTTTTTTAGTCGATGGGCTTCATCGACGATGACCAAATCCCAGAGGATTTGGTGGATTACCTCCGCGTTATGGGGACGCTTGGCCGTATCTAGGGAGGCCAAAAGGATCTGGCCTTGCTGCCAATGGTCGACAGCTCGGCCGATTTGAACAGGAAGCTGGAATTTATCCGTTAGCTCCCCATACCATTGCTGGACTAATGAGGCAGGGGTCAACACTAAAGCCCGACGGACCAATCCCCGCAAGAGATACTCTTTGAGAATCGTCCCCGCTTCGATGGTCTTGCCCAAGCCTACTTCATCGGCTAAGATGGCTCGACCCCGCATATGGCGCAACACCTTCAACACCGTTTGGCGTTGGTGGGGATATAATTCCAATTGGGGAAGGGCATCTAAAGCTAGTAACCTGGTGAAACCTTTGTGTAGACTGAGTTCTCTGGCTTGCCGTTGAATTTTAAACCATTGAAAGGAATCGTATTCTTCCCGACATAGACTGGTGATAATCCCGTCTCCATCCCCGGAGAAACGAACCTCACCGGCCATCGGCTTCCTCCCCAGGGGCCGCCAGCAAATCCACCAAGTCCAAGGCTAACTGCCGAATATTCCCGGCACCTAAGGTCAAGACCAAATCCCCGGGCCGCAGATAAGAAAGGAAATTGGAGGCGACAAGTTCTGGTTCGTAATGGATCATTCGACCCATTTGGCGGCTGATGTAATCGGCTAAATTCTTGCCCGTCACCCCCGGTAGGGGCTTATCCAAAGCCGGTGAATAGATAGGGGTAATGATGATGACATCGGCTAAAGCCAAGGCGGGACCGAAATCCTCCCAAAAGCTTTTGGTACGGCTGTAGCGATGGGGTTGGAAAATAGCCACCACCCGTCTTTGCCAGCCTTCCTTGGCCGCCTGGAGGGTTGCGGCTACCTCGGTGGGATGATGGGCATAATCATCGAAAAGGAGGATGTTATGTACATCACCCACTAACTGGAAGCGCCGGTCCACACCGGAAAATTCCCCTAAATAGCCGGCGGCATCCCTATAGGACAAGCCACAAAGCTCCACGGCCACCGCTAAAGCCCCCAGACCGTTAACTAAATTGTAGCGACCGGGAACCCTGAGCTCTAGGCGACCCAAGAGTTCTCCCCGACGCCACACCTTCCCTTGGGCCGTCCCAGGACCTAAACTAAAGTCCTTAAGCTGCCAATGGGCTTGGGGATGGAGACCATAGGTGATGACCCGTCGATGCCCTAATCCTTCCGTCAACCGGTGATTTCCTGGATCATCCCAGCCGAGGACCAGATGTCCCCCGGGGCGCAAGTTCCCCGCGAAGTTCCGGTAAGCCTGGAAGTGTTCCTCTCGGGAATCGCCGTAAAACTCTAAATGATCGGGCTCAACCCCTGTGATGACCGCGATTTGGGGGTGATAATGCAAAAAGGAAGCATCGCTTTCGTCGGCTTCCGCAACTAAATAAGGACCAGCACCGTATTTAGCTCCCCCACCTAAGGCTGGGAAATCGCCCCCGATGAGGATGGTGGGATCTAGTCCCCCCCTTTCTAAAAGGAGGGAGACCATGGCGGTCACCGTCGTTTTCCCATGGGTGCCGGCCACAGCTATCCCCTGCCGCCGGTTGAGCAGGGAGGCTAAGGCTTGGGAGCGGTGAAGAAGGGGGATACCCTTTTGGCGGGCGGCGATTAATTCGGGATTCCCCCTTGCCACAGCAGTAGAATATATGACAACTTCCGCCCCCTGTAGATGGTCGGGGTTATGTTCCAGGTAAATGCGGGCCCCGGCTTCTTGCAACTGTCCGATGGCCGCATTAGCTCGCAAATCACAACCACTAACTTCTTTGCCCATCTCCAGGAGGACCTTCGCCAAGGAGCTCATCCCCGAGCCACCGATGCCGATCATATGGATCTCCCGGGCCTGGTCAAGTATCTCCAATTCTATCCCGCCTCACACTTACGGACATAAAACCCTAACATATTATTACCCGAAAGTGCGAAGTTCATTACCAGAAGGCCATAGTCCCTTGGGCTTGAGCCTTTAGTTGAGCGGCGATCACATCGGCCAGGAGTTCTGCTGCCGCCAAGGCCTCCTCCAGGGTGTTGCCCCGATAGTCACCGATAAAAATGGTGGCGGAATGGGGATCCAAATGACCGTTGCGGTTGATATGTTGGACTTTGATCCCTCGCGCCAGGCCCGGGTATTGTTCTTCGAGAAGATCCCGGAGTTGTTCCGCATAATCAAGGTTTGCCTCGGTGTGGGGATTATTCTCATCACCGACGACAAAGAGGATTTTGGCTACATCTCGCTCACCGATGCGGGCCGTCGTAAATCCCGGGGGCCTAGGCGGCAGACCATCCCGATGGATATCGATGACGGCGCCGACTTCGATTCCGGTATCAAGGACCCGTTGGACACTTTGGGCCGAATTGGAATATGCTTCGCCATACTTGGGGTAATCATGCAGTTCAGTAATATGGATGGCTCGAATACCTTGGGCCTCCAAGGCTTTCGCTATAGCTGCGCCCACCTCCACGATCTGTCCCGTCTCCTCACGGCTGTGGGCATCGGCCGGGGAGTAGTTTTCGGTGCCGTGGGTGTGATAGATGACTACCGCCGGGTAAGCCGGTTCTGGTTCCGGTGTTTCTTCCGTCGGGGGAGCTTCCGGCCGTGTCTGTCTACTTCCCGGTGCAAATCCAAAATATTTGGCACCGACTACGGCCACTAGGACCAAGACAACCAAGATAAACAACAGACTAGGACCGCCCTTTTCACCACGAAACCTGGCCATCACCATCGACCTCCTTCCACCTCAATATATGACGGGTGGAAGGGGGATATTACCAGATTTCTGCCTACTGCTCCGGATAATATGGGACCTTAATCGTCCCCTTCTAGTTCCGCGGCCAATTCTAAAATGGCCTTCTCCAACAGCTCCATGTAACGGCCATAGGCTGACCAATCGCCCCCTTGTAGGCTGGCCGTCACTTGGCGGTACAACTCAACGACCCGCCCAATCAAATCTTGGGTAGCGGTCTTCTCTTCTGCTTGTCTAGGCTCTGGCCGTTGCTCCTCGAGCCTTCGCTGGCCGAAGATGAGTTCTAAGGCTTCCTCTAGTGTAGGTTCCATGACAATCCGGTTGCCGTAGGCGACGATGACCATTTTCAGCTCCGGTAATTGGCTCTGTTCGGCCTGGATGAATAGGGGTTCCACATACAATAGTTGATTCTTGATGGGAATCACCAGCAAATTACCCCGCAGAACCCGGGACCCCGTCTGTCCCCAAAGGGTCAACTGCTGGGAAATGAATGAATCCTGGTCGATACGGGCTTCGATTTGGGCCGGCCCGTAGACCAATTCCTGTTTGGGGAACCGGTATAACAGCAATTGTCCATACTTGTCCCCATCGCTGCGGGCGGCGAACCAAGCGATCATGTTGTTACGTTTCGTAGGGGTAAAGGGCAACATGAGAACAAACTCCGCCTGCTCCTCCCCCGGCAACCGCATAATGGTGTAATAGGGGCTCATCTGTTGCTCCGTTCCCCACACGATTTCCCGGGCCCTTTCCCATAGATCTTCCTGGTTGTAAAAAACCGTGGTGTTCCGCATATGGTAAAGGGCTAGAATATCCGACTGGATTTCAAATAACCGTTCGGGATACCGCAGATGGGCGAACAACCCCGGGGGCATCTGGGAAATGGGCGTGAGCAACTCGGGATAAATCTTCCCGTAGGTCACCGCCAGAGGATCCCCTTCATCGACTAAATAGAAGGTCACATGGCCATTGTAGGCATCGACGACTACCTTCACCGAATTGCGGATGTAATTGCCTAGATTTCGATAGGGTCGGGCATAGGGATAGTAACTGGTGGTTGTGTAGGCATCGATAATCCAATAAAGGCGGCCTTCATGGACCACCAGATAGGGGTCGGGATCATAGTGGAAGAAGGGCGCTAACTCTCCCACCCGCTCCATGACATTACGACGGAAGTGGACCCGACTCTCCGAAGTAATATCCGATGATAAAAGAAGTTTAGTAGTGCCAAAACGGGCGGCAAAGGCTAACCGATGCAAGGGTGTGGCCAGGGGAACACCGCCGGCACCCTGATAAGTAGTCGTCGCGTTGTCGGATCCCATGGGGTAGTTAAACTCCGGTAATCGGGTGTTGGTAATCACATATTGGTCTGTACGCTCGCCGTAATAAATCTCCGGGCGGACCACTTCGAGC
>JBMNRY010000070.1:0-10506 GCA_050944915.1 Limnochordia bacterium | reverse complement strand
GCGGCCCTAAGGCGCTGAGAGTTACCTCCCGCTCTAATTGTTCCACCTTTTCCCTGGCTTCCTTTTCCAAGTTCCGTATCTGCCTAAGGGCATCGGATAAACGGGTTTGGACCTCCTTGCCCCGGGACTCCAGTTCCCGTTTCTCTTCCGTTTCCAGGGCAGCATACTCCTCCGATTCCAATATCTTCCCCTTCGGGGCCGGTAGGGTGATGAAGCCGTTTCCCGTCCTTTTGAGAACGAAATCCCGGTCCTTAGCATATTCTTCCAGCTCGTGGATGATCTGCTGACTTTCTTCCTGGTAAGTAGCCAGCAACTCCGTTCGCCGGCGCTCGTAATCTTCCCCATTGAAAATCTTCGGTAGTCCCATCCTGATTTCGTCCAGAAATTCCTCCATATCTTTGACCAATTCCCGACCCCGCCCAGGGGGCAGCTCGAGGGCCAAGGGACGATGGGGATGGGCGAAATTATGGACATAGACCCAATCGGACGGTGTTGCTTCCTGCCGGGCCAATTGGGCAGCCATCTCCTTAGCATAGGTGGCTTTGCCGGTCCCGCTGAGGCCGCTAACAAAGATGTTGTATCCTTTGTCCTTTATTTGAAGACCAAATTCAAAGGCCTTGGCCGCCCTTGCTTGGCCGATGATGCCTGTCAGGGAGGGTAGTTCGGCCGTCGTTGCAAAATCCCAGATCGCCTCTAGATTCTGTCCCCTCAACTCTTCGGCTGTGAGTCGTTTATCCCTATCGATGTCTGGGTTCACTAGATCGCCCCCTTACCCTGATGCCTTTTGAAGAATTCCATCCTGAAGATATAAAAGGCGGTGGCAATACCCTTGGGCCAACGCCACATCATGGGTGACGACGACGGCAGCCAATCCTTCTTCCTCCACCAACTCCCTAATCAAGCCAAATATCCGCTGGGAATTTTCCTGGTCCAGGTTTCCCGTCGGCTCATCGGCCAGCAGCAGGACCGGTTCATTGATCAACGCCCTGGCCAGAGCCGCCCTTTGCTTTTCACCGCCGGAAACCTGACCCGGCCGCCGTCCCACCACATGGCCGATCTCTAACCTCCTGACCAGCTCTTCCGCCCGGGCCCGTCGGTCCTGTCTGGAGGGGTGGAAATAGGAGGGAATCAAAATGTTCTCCCAGAGGCTAAATTCGGGTAATAGGCAAAAGAATTGGAAGACGAACCCGAGATATTTATTCCGGATGACGGATCCCTCCGCAGTAGAAACAGCTGTACAATCCTCGTCCATGATCAAAACGCGACCGCTAGAAGCGGGTTCCAACAGACCCATGATATTCAACAGGGTTGTTTTGCCCGATCCCGATACGCCGAGGATGCCTAACATTTCCCCCGGGACTACCTTTAAGGAGACCCCCTTAAGGACCGGCTCCAACTCCCCGTCTCCATAAAGCTTATGCACATCTTGCAGTTCCAAAACCGACCCTTTACTCATAGTGTACCTCCCGGGCGATGGATCGGCGGCCAACCTGCCAAAGGACAGTTAAACCGGCCAGGGCCGATATGGTCAGGGCTAGGCCAGCAGCCAGTAATAAATCCCGGCTTTCAATGAGCACGGGAATATATTGAACACGGGTCAATTCAGGGATGGAGATTGGCTTACCCCGTAACCAGTAAAGGGTTCCCAATCCCAGGGCGGTTCCGCCTATCAAACCGAACAACCCTAACATTAATCCCTGGCTAAAGAAAATCCCGAAGAGTAAGGGCCGCCTCGCCCCTATGGCCTGCAAGACAGCAATATCCCGCCTTTTCTCCCAAACGTTTAACCACAATACATTAGCAACACCGATACCGGCCACCACAAAGGTTACCAGTAGAATTGCAATCATGGCCTGCCGTTCAACAGCGGCCACTGCCAACAGATTCTTTTGTTTTTCCTGCCAGCTGCGGACCCACAAACCGGTTCGCTCCTGGAGGGCAGCGGCAGCTTCCCCCGCCCGCAGAGGATCATCTAACCAGACGGCCAAGCCCGTCACTTCATCGGGTCCATAGCCGAGGAGACCTTGTCCCCACTCTAAGGGTAGGTAGGCCAACCGGCGATCGTATTGGTCCATACCTGTCGAAAAAAGGCCGGCCACAGTCACCGTCCGCTGGCCCCGGGCCCCTACTAAAAAGACCCTTCCGCCCTTTTCAACACCTAAGCTATCGGCCAGCTTACCGCCCATGAGCAGCCCCTCTCCCCAACCATCAACATAGGGGGCGAAGACGGCATAGGGCTCATCGATCCCCCGGATATAGATCCCTTGGGGAGCGGTGCCCTCCCGCCCGATGAGGACCTGGCCTTGCACATAAGGGGTCACTTCTCGGACATGGGGCACCCCTGCCACTTCCTCAACGACGGAACCATAGTCGCTCAGGGGATAGTCGATCCCCGCTAAGAGTTCCAGATGGGGTTCTAAGCCTAGGAGTTGTTCAAGGAGGTGGGCATGAAGACCATTGGTGATCCCAAGGACGACCAGCAGTGCTGCTACCGCGGCCACAATCCCGGTGATGGCCACCAGGCTCGATTTGGGACGGGCGAAGATATAACGGAGGGCGGCGTGCAGGAAAAAGGGCATGCAGGCTTCTCCTTCCCTCGGGTAAGAATTTATCAATTACTTCGTTTGGAGAGGAGGATTTCCCTCTCCTAGGTGCGAAAACACAAGTGTCCCGGAAAAAAGGAGGTTAACTTTGTGGGTGAAAAAATCTATTATTTTCTATTCATCGCCTGCCTCGCCCTGTTCTTGACCGGTTGTGGCGGCGAAAGGGTGCAGGTGGAAGTTCCCCCCGAAGTCCCTACTGAGGGCATTGAGAAAATTGCCATTATCGAATTCAATAATGAATCGGAAGACCCCGGTTTAGCCCGGGAAATGGAAAACATGCTGATCGATCATTTCCGACGAAACGGCCGCTACATCATCATTGAAAGATATCGTGCCCAAAATTTCGGTTCCCGAAACTTATCACCCCAACGAGCCCGCCAGTTAGGTGCCCAAACTGGAGCCGATGCACTGATCGTCGCCTCGGCAACCTACTATTCCGAAGATGTTTATATGGAACCTCCCCGCCGGGATGATTATTCTGAACATCCTTCCTGGTCCTCACGCCAGATCACTACGGTCCACGCCAAAATGGTTGGCCAGGTCATCGATGCTAAAACAGGGATGATCATTTATTCTAAAGGGACCCAAGGTGAAGGGAGACAAGTCCGTTACATAACCCTTCCCGGCTGGCCCGGCGCCGAAACGGCACCACCGCCTATCTGGATGATCCCCTGGACTAACCGCCACGATATTCCCAAGGCCAGGCAGGAAGCCATCCGCAATGCCGTCCTTCCCTTCGCCCGAGCCTTCTACCCAACTTATAAATACGTGCGGGTAGACAAAGAATAGGGATTAACAATACTAAGGCCCCCGGCTAACCAGGGGCCTTTTCTTATTTCCCACAACAGCATCCACAACAAGGATTCTCTCCTGCAGGCACAACTGTTCCTTTACAGTTGACCCGCAGCCCCCCATAAATTTGGATGAACTCCCTACTACCACAGACGGGACATCGGATGGGCTCCTTGGTCCCAGGATTGTCGATGGTAAAGCACTCGCCACAGGCACACTCCAACTCATACTTAGCCATCAAATCCCCCCAATCAAGCTTTAGTATACACCCTGGGGGTGGGGAAAGCCAGCTCCCTTGGGGCAATTATCCACAGCCGTCGATGAAAGGCGGGTTTTAGCGATCGATACCTTTGACCTCCCCGAGAAATTCCGCTAATTCCCGCTCCGTAGGCAATCCTTCAATATCGCCGGTAACGGTGACAGCCATTGCACCAACCCCGTTGGCTAACCGAGCTGCTTCTTCTAAGGAATAGCCTCTGATTAGCCCCGCTAAGAAGCCGGCGGCAAAACCGTCTCCAGCGCCGACGGGATCAACGACCCGTTCGATGGGAAAGCCCGGTACCAGCAGGCGTTGGCCATCCCGATGGGCTACATAGGCACCATCCTTGCCAAGTTTGACTGCTACAATCTGGGGCCCTAGTTCTAGGATCCGTTGGGCGATCTCCCCGGGATCTCTAGTGCCTAGGATGATCTCGGCTTCGTCAATACCAGGCAAGACTACATCGGCTTTGGCCATCAAGGAGGGCATCTCCCGGCGGGCATCCTCCACCTTCCACAACCGCAGCCGCAAATTTGGGTCAAAGGAGATTTTCACACCGGCTTCTTGGGCCAGCTCCATTGCCCGCCACACCGTCTTAGCACAAGAGGGACTTAGAGCCGGGGTAATACCGGTGACGTGGAGGAATTTAGCCGAAGCGATATAACCGGGATCGAGCTGTTCGGGCTGCATTCGGCTTGCCGGAGTGTCTTTGCGGTAGTAGTAGACCTTTGTCTCACCGACTTCCCGCCGTTCTTTGAACATTACCCCTGTCGAATGCTGGGGATCCATTTGAACCTGGGATACGTCGACACCTTCCCCACGGATGAAGGATAAAATATATTTGCCGAATTCGTCATCACCTAAGTTGCTGATCCAACCGGCGCTGTGGCCCAAGCGAACCAAGCCGATACAGAGATTAGATTCGGCCCCGGCGATAGATTTGTGGAAAAAGGGTACATAACGGAGGGGGCCGCTGGTAGAAGGATCCATCAACACCATGGTTTCACCTAAAGTAACTACCTCGGGCACTTTAGCTCCCCCTAACGAACTAAGTATTTACCCAATTTTTCTTCGTTGAATACCATCCCGTGACCGGGTACATCGGGTGGACTAATGCGGCCATCCTTAATGGTGATAGGGTTTTCCAAAACGTGATCAAGGCGATAAGCATGGCGCTCGGCCATCCAGCTGGCGGGGGTAGCTGTTAACAAGTGGACTTGGATTTCTTCCGCGTAATGGGTCGTTATCGGCAAATTATGCACTTCGGCCAAGGCAGCTACCTTTAACCACTCGGTGATCCCTCCCACCGTCACCACATCCAGTTGGACCACATCGACGGCGTCAGCTTGGAGATAATGCTGAAACTCATATTTCGTATGCAGGTTTTCTCCCACAGCAACGGCCATATCTAAAGCTTGGGCTACCTGTCGGTGACCCTGGATATCATCGGGTACCAGCGGTTCTTCCAACCACAGCACATCATATTCCTGGAGGGCCCGTCCCCTGGTGATGGCTTGGGCCGCGGTCCAATGCATGTTCACATCAACCATAAGACCGATATCGGGTCCGATTAAATCCCGCACCAACCGCACCCGCCGCAAGTCTTCTTGGAAATCCTCCCGACCAACCTTAATCTTTACCCATCGAAACCCTTCCTCCAGGAACCCTTCCACTTGGGCCAGCAAATCCTCTTCGGAAAGGTGTAAATCCACCCCACTGCCGTAAGCGGGGATGGACCGGCGGTGGCCCCCAAGGTATTGATACAAAGGCAATCCCGCTCTCTTGGCCGCCAAGTCCCAGAGGGCTATATCGACGGCAGCTAACGCAAAGGAAGCTAGGCCTCCCCTCCCAACCCAATGGATTTTCCACCAGGCATCCTCCCAAATTTTCTCGACGAAGAGGGGATCCTGCCCCACTAGACCTGCGGCCAAATAATCATCGATCAAGGCTTTGACGGCACTACCGCCGCTGCCGATGGTATAGGCATAACCACAACCGGTTAAGCCGTCATCGGTGGCGAGATGGACCAAAATGAGTTCAACCTGATGCATCGTCCCGTGCCGGGCATCCTCCGCGGGGCGCAGCAGGGGAACTTTGTAAAGATTAGTCTTAACAACCGTTATTTTCACACTAGACCCTCCTTTCCGTCCATATTTTCTCGTCCGGGGGAAATATTTCCTCCCCGAAGGGGATCCCCTTATGGAGGGGTTATTGTATGGTATAATATAGAAGAATTCAAAAAGATTTAGGGGGTGCACCATGAAACTACTTACCTTTAGCGTCAATGGCCGGAATTACCTTGGTGCCGCCGAATCCCAAGGTATCGTCGATTTAGCGGCCGCCTATGCCGCCTCCCAAGGGGGCGGAATCGGTGCCTACAAATTAGCCCACACCCTGTTGGGTGATCTGCTCGCCTACCTACAAGGGGGGGACAAGTCCCGGGCCGCCGCCCAAGAAGCCGTCGACTATGCCGCGCAACATCCTTGGGGGGCCGATGGTGAGAAATTAGTCTGGGCGGAGTCGGACATCCAAATCAAGGCTCCCCTCCTCAATCCCACCAAGATTATCTGTATCGGCCTTAACTATCGGGACCACGCCGAGGAAACGGGGGCGAAAATTCCCGAAGAGCCAGTAGTCTTCGCCAAGTTCAGTACCGCCGTCATCGGCCCAGGGGAAAACATTTGTCTGCCGAAAATGTCCTCCAAAGTCGATTACGAAACGGAGTTAGCAGTGATCATCGGCAAAAGGGGCAAACATATCCCCGCGGAAGAGGCCCTGGATTATGTAGCTGGATACACCTGCTTCAACGACGTAAGCGCCCGGGATCTGCAGTTCCGTGATGGGCAGTGGATTAAGGGCAAGACTCCCGATACCTTTGCTCCCATGGGTCCCCACATGGTAACTGCCGATGAAATACCCGATCCGGGGGTTTTGCAGATCAAACTCATCCTCAACGATCAAGTCATGCAGGAGTCCAACACGAACCAACTGATTTTCCCCGTCCCCCAACTCATCGCCTACCTCTCCCAGTTGGTCACCCTGGAGCCTGGCGATGTTATCGCCACCGGCACTCCTTCCGGAGTTGGCACCGCCAGGGACCCACAGGTCTTCCTCAAACCCGGCGATGTGGTCACCGTGGAAATCGAAGGGATCGGCCGATTAACCAACACCGTCGTCGCCGAATAAACCCAGGGGAGATAGATGTCGGTCTATCTCCCCCCTTTCTTTAATACCTCGACCCATTTTCCCTGCCCAACTAATCCTTGACAAAGATTCCCACCCTTGGTAATATACATACATCCCGATATGTTTACTCGGAATTAAATCGATGATCGGCTGCTTTCATGGCCAGTACGGGCAGGGATCACTCCATAGTAAAGCTAAACTAAGGGGAAAAGCTGGCTAGACAGGGAAGGAGATTATCCCATGGAAGGCCAAGGGTTACTAGTCATTTCTCATCACCACAGGGAACGACTGCTGGAGTTGGCCCAGCAAGGGCTCCCCGATGAAATCTGCGGCCTGCTCTTCGGTCGCGTTAGGCCCGGCCTTTGGTCAGTCAGAACTCTGGTTCCCATGGAGAACATCGAGGCCAGCCCTACCAGCTTTGCCATCGATCCCCTGGAACAGTCAGCAGCCCTCCATGGGGCTCGAGGGGCAGGCTGGCAGTTTCTAGGCAGCTACCACAGCCACCCCCTGGGACCAGCTTGGCCTTCTTTGAAGGACGTAGAACGGGCCTTTGATCCCAGTCTGATCCATCTGATCATCTCTCTGCAAAACAAGGAAATCCGAGCCTTTTTTATAAAGGCTGATCAAATCGAAGAAATTACCATCCAGTGGGAGGATAGGGTGGGAACATAAAAGGGACATTGTCTCTAGCATAGGAAACCTCATGGTTAGAAAGGGCGGGAAAACAGCAGATGAAGATCTATAACAGTATGACGGAAATCATCGGTCGAACACCTCTCTTACGTCTAAACAACCTGGCCGACGGCTTACCGGCAGTACCCATGGCCAAATTGGAGATGTTCAACCCCGGCGGCAGTGTTAAAGACCGGATCGCCTTGAGCATGATCAAAGGGGCCATGGAAGAGGGCCTCCTCAAACCAGGGGATACCATCGTGGAACCGACCAGCGGCAATACGGGGATTGGTTTAGCGGCCATCGGTACAGCCTTAGGTTTTAAAGTCATTCTAACGATGCCGGAAACCATGTCCATGGAACGGCGGCAACTGCTTCAAGCCTTGGGGGCAGAAATCCAATTGACCCCCGGAGCGGAAGGGATGCGGGGAGCCATTAATCGGGCGGAAGAGTTGGCCAAAACCGATGGCCATGTCTTCATCCCCCAACAGTTTCGGAATAAACATAATCCCGCGGTCCACCGCCGAACCACTGCGGAGGAGATCTGGGAAGATACGGGCGGGAAGGTTGACATCTTCATCGCCGGCGTTGGCACCGGCGGGACCTTAACCGGGGTTGGTGAAATCCTTCGGGAGAGAAATCCCCAGGTGGAAATCATCGCCGTAGAGCCGACGGCCTCTCCCGTTCTATCCGGTGGACAACCGGGTGCCCACAAAATCCAAGGTATCGGCGCCGGTTTCGTACCCGAGATCTTAAATACCGCTCTCATCGACCGGGTCATCCAAGTGGAAGACGAGGCAGCTTACGCTACCTCTCGCCTCATCGCGAAACGGGAGGGGCTCATCGTCGGCATCTCCAGCGGCGCTGCCGCTTGGGCTGCTTTGGAACTAGCTAAAGATCCGGCCAATGCCGGCAAGGAAATCGTCGTCATTTTCCCCGATACGGGAGAACGCTATCTCTCGGTAGGACTCTACGATGCTTAGGGCACCAGCTGGTGCCCTTCTTCTTTCCTAGAACCCTCGATTATGCCCCAACCAAAGAGAGAGTAAACTAGGGATAGCAAAGGCACCAACCAGGAGCCGATAGCATAGGGCGCATAGGCAAAGGTGCTAACCCCCAAGACCCCTGCGGCGAAAACGGCGGTAGAATTCCAGGGAATGATAGGTCCCAACATAAGTCCACAATCGCTGACAACCCGGGAGAGGGTATGGACATCGATGTTGTAGCGTCGGTAGTGTTCCTGGAAAGCGTGGGCGGTGATAATGATCACCAGGCTTTGACTGCCGGCGACCAAAGCGATGAGACAGCCTCCAATAATCGAAAATCCAACTAATCCCCGGGGCGAGCTCAACCTCTTCAAGACCCCTTGAAACAAGGTTTCCAGCATGCCGCTCTTTCCCAGAAGTCCTGCATAGGCCAAGGAAATGATGATCAAGCACATAACGTTATACATGCTGGTCATCCCCCCCTGGTTCGTCCAGAAGGTCAAAGGGAAGTTCTCCGGTAGATAACCAGCATAAGCGGCATGGGCCACCTGGAGCAAATCGGCTCCCTGAACGACGACGGCAATAAGTCCACCGGTGATGCCGCCGATGACAAGGGTCGGTAAGGTCTGCCAACCTAAGATGCCTAAAATAACGACTAAGATGGCCGGCAAAAAAAGGGCCGGTCCCATCTGATAGGCCCTTTCGATGGCCTTCATAATCTCCGTCAATCCACTTTCCAACCCGGTTCCGCCGGCATAGGATAGACCTAAGAAGAAAAAGAAAAGAATGCTGATGAGCAAAGCTGGGAAATTATAGATCATCACTTGCCGAACATGACGGTTAAAATCTGCTCCTGAAACGGAAGCGGCTAAATTGGCCAGGGGTGAAATGGGCGAAATGGTGGTGGCGAGAAAAATTCCCGACAAAACGGCACCAGCCGCCTGGGGAGCAGGGATTTGAAAACTCTGACCGATGGCCACCAGGGCTACACCGATGCTGCTGACCGCTCCCCAGGTGCTGCCCATACAGATGGTCACGAGAAAACCAATGCTGAAGGCTGCTACTAAAAAGGAACGGGGCTGGAGGATCTGCAGCCCATAGTAGACCAAGGCGGGGATAGTCCCGCTAATCATCCAAATCCCGATGATCAAGCCGATGGCTAGAAGCACGTAGAAGATACTGCAGCCATCTAAGAACCCTTGGATCATGAAAGACTGGATGTCTTTCCACCGGTAACCCAAGGGAAACAAGAACAGCGCGGTGATGAACAGACCGAGGCTTAAAGGAATCTGGAGGGGTAGTCCCCAACGGACCACCGCCAGGACGATCAAGGTGATGGTTGCCGCCAAGGGAAGTAACGCTTCCAGTACCGTTGGTTGACGAACATCCTTTGCCACAGAATAAGGCCCCTAGGGGCCTGTCACCTCCCTAACGAGCGATGCTAAGCCCCTAGCGCCGATCGAAAAAGATATTCTTGCCGTTGACCGAGAGGGGAATTCCGTAGGCGATGCCTACATCATCACCGAGAATCCCTAGACGAACTACCGCCGAACCGACGGTGTACATCACCCGATTGTCGACCCGGTGGTCAGCGGCGACGCTCACCGCAGAGCCGACGGCGACCCCTAAATCCCCCGCGTTATAAGCACAAAGACCCTTGGCAGCCTCCATTCCCTCGCAGGTACCAAAATTACAGAAACCACAAGCAGGCAGTCCCAAGGAACCTAGCTTGGTCCCCAAAAGGACCATGGCCTGAACCCCCGCGATATTCTCCGCATCCCTGGTGAAGGCACCAAAGCCGGTCTCTTTCCCCAACTCTACCATCTTTTCCCTGATTTGATCAAGGACGGGTCCAGGGGTGACAATGGCGGAAACCAGTTTATCCCGCCCCCGGGCCTTGGGCGCCGTACGGGCGGCCACCAACATTTTTTCAGCGACAGCCATCAGCCCCTTGGCTTCAACGACATCCCCTGGTATTAATCCTTGTTTCATCTGCCTCATCCTTTCC
>JBMNRY010000069.1:0-10886 GCA_050944915.1 Limnochordia bacterium | reverse complement strand
CATCAACAAAGGGGTTGTCCTCAAAGAATCAATACTCCAGCGGCTGATTCAACTCGGGTGCCCCGCCGTTTATGTAGAAGATCCCCTCCTGGAAGGATTGGAGATCCCAGAGCCCATCAGGGAAGAAACGCGCCAACAAGCCCAAAATCAACTGCGAAGATTTTTCACCCAGGTCCATCTTGGTCGTTGGGTAAACTGCAGTCAGATTAAGGGTGTCGTCGATAAATTAATCGATGAGTTGGCGTCCAACCCTAGAGTCCTAGTGGGACTCACTGATATCCGTACATATGATAGTTATACCTTTGGCCATAGTGTCAATGTTTGTCTGTTAAGCATCTTAACGGGCATGAAAATGGGCTTTAATGAGTTGGAACTACGGGATCTAGCTACGGGAGCCCTCCTCCATGATATCGGCAAAACCCAAATCAACAAACAGGTCCTCCTCAAACCGGGTGCCCTAACGGAAGGGGAGTACGCCCATGTGCAGCTTCACACCACCTTCGGTTTTGAGGCCCTCAGGCGCATCCCCGATTTCAGCATCCTCGTTGCCCATATCGCCTATCAACATCATGAACGTTTAGAAGGTCAAGGTTATCCCCGAGGTTTAAGGGGCGATGATCTCCACACCTATGCCCGGATCGTGGCCGTTGCCGATAGCTATGATGCTATGACTGCCGATCGGATTTACCGTCCTGGCAAGGAACCAAAGGCGGCCATTCAAGAGCTACAACAAATGGCCGGACGGTATTACGATCCCCAGGTAGTGGAGATTTTTTGCTCCAATGTTGCTGTTTACCCCGTGGGCACCTGGGTGCAGCTTAATAGCGGCTATGTGGGTGTCGTCGTCGATATCAATGCCTCGACCCCCAAGCGACCCGTCGTCCGCCTGCTCTTTGATCCCCAAGGCCGCCCAATGAATAGTCTCCAAGAGGTCGATCTCTCCATGGAACGGGAGCTAGGGATTACTTCCACCCTATCGGAGGTCGAGCGAGAAACATGGCAGACTTATGCCGTAAGACGTCGCTAATCGAATAGTCGGTGACCCCGGTAGCCGTGAAGGGCGATTAAATAGAGGATAATAGGCATAATAGGCACCAAAGCCGTCGAAGCGGCCACTACACCGGAATCATTGAAGACTAAGGCCGCCAAGCCGCTGATCAAGGAGGCCCGTAACCCGGCGGTCAAATAGGGAAATTCCCGTTGCATGTTTTGGACTAAAGTGACGGGTTTTAAGAAAAAGAAGAACAGAATGCCTAAAGAGGTAAGCAAGATCCGGGTCCAATAGGTATAACGCATCAAACGAAGGTTTAACAGAATTTTGCGGCGGGCGATAGCCACTAAGGCACCGGGACCTTCTGCCAACATCAAGGCCGTAGTACGGCTTAAATGGGAGGGCTGACCGGTGTTCCATAAATAGTCGTAGCCAAAGGACAAAAGGAGAATCCCCAATAAGACCAAGGCGATAGCCAACACGGCTTTAAAGGTGAAGGGGCGGCCGGAGAAACGCCACCAAATCCAACCCAAGCCGACGACGGCCGCCATGGTTCCCCCCACATTAGCTCCGTAGTTAGTCCCCGCCAAAAGGATAATGGCCCCGACGCCGATGATCAGGATGAACTGACTCCGGTAGGGCCGCAACCTTGGCCAAAGGTCTAACATCCCGGAAACACCCACCAACAAGGAACTTAAATAAACTCCCATGTATTCATTCCCCATACCATAATAGCGGGCACCAACCATAGCATCGTAACCTAAAATTGAAGTGGACAAGCGAGGCGCACCTGCGAGAACATCGAAGGAAATGGCCACCGCTGTGGCCAAAGCCATGAAGATAAAGGGAACCACATCCCGCCAAAGACGGGCTCCCCCAAACCCTAAGACCAAAGCTCCCCCGATGAGGAGCAGGGTCGTATCCCTCAATTCCGGGCGTGGGACGAGGAAGAGTAGGATGAGGGGAACAGCCATCAAGCTCAATAACAACCCTTTATAAATCAATAGATAGCCCCCCTGACCGAGCCAAACCAGGAGTACCACCGTTAAGTAAAGGGCAATTTGGGCGATGACGAAGTTCTGCAAGATAGGCCCCCTCTGGTCGTAGACGATAACCATTTGTTCCCAGAGTTGGCTTAGATAGGTCATGGGTTCCTTATGTTCCTCGGCCTCAAGGATGGCACCAGCTAGATGGTCTGGGATGGGTAAGCCCATGCCGGCCAAGATGGTAGGGGCCAGATCGTAGTTGGCGCAGATGCCCGGCCTTCTCGTCGTCGCCGAGGATACTAAGCCCCGAGGACCTCCGTAATAAATCAACGGAGCCATTTGGTGTCCCCGTTGCAAGGGGAGGGAGCCGGGAGTTGGCGCCAGAATGAAGACCTGGGGAGGTGCTTCCTTTAATTGAGACCAGAGTTCCTGCAGAAATTGGTCCATGGTAACCAGGGCCTGGGAACGCAGTTTATCCATTTGTTCCGGTAGGAAGAGGTGGCGGTGGACCTCTAGCCGGGATAGATCCCCCAACTCCAATACAATGAAGTCGGCGGCCGACCAGGCCTCCTGCCAAGCATCGGCTAGCTTTGCATAGTCGGTCCGCCACCCGTAGGGCCAAGTATCATCCCAGAGTAAAAGATCCCGAGAGACATCACCACCATCGACGATGCCCGAATCATCCATGGCCAATAGAACCCCGAAGCGTCGAAAGGCTTCAGCAGTGTCGGAATTGCCGATGACCCATGTGGTTTTGCCCCCTTGGCGTAAGCTGGAGCCCAGAAGACCCGGTTCGACGGTATAATCCCAGTTGGCATTGAGGCTTTGGGTTTGGGCGATACCTAGGTGGAGGACGGCTCCAGGATGAGACTTTTGACCAGCCCAAAGCTCAAAAAGCTTCTCCACAGGGATGTTATCGAAGCGCCCATGGCTGTTAAAGGACCAGCCCCCGGTGGAACCGGTCTGGGCCCGGGCGCCGGCGCCTAAAGAAAGGTGACTGGACGCGGAATTAGTCCGCCCAGCGCTGCGGATGTTCATCAAGCCGATGGCCCCCCTCTCGGCCCATAAGCGAAGGCCAGGGTAGGAAGTTATATCCTTCAGTTCCAGACCATCGATGAGGATGACGACAGTTTTACCCGCCTCCGCTGGGAAAGCTAGGCCAACAAGCAGAAACAACAGGAGAAACAACCTAACGGGCTTCAAAGGGTACGACCTCCCCTGCTACTGCCGTCAACTCCGATTGATAAAGCTGGTCCCAAGCCTCCACCATTCGAGAGGCGGTGAATTCGGTAAGCACCCGTTTTTTCGCCCGTTGCCCCATATTAACCCCCTCTAGGGGAGCGGTGAAGATCTTCCCCAAGGCTGCCGCTAACTCCCGGGGAGAGCCCGGAGGGACCAAAAGCCCTGCTTGTCCGTGGGTGATGAGTTCTGGAATACCACCTACCCGGCTGGCGATGACCGGCTTGCCCAAGGCCATAGCCTCAAGAATAGCCAGAGAGAGACCTTCCGAGAGGGTGGGCAAGACGAAGACATCGGCAGCTTGCACTAGGGCTAAGACATCTTGGCGATGGCCGGTGAAAACAACCCGGGAGCCTAACCCCAACTTGTGGGCCAAGGTTTCTAATATTTTTTTGTAAGGCCCATCACCACAAATGATTAGCCCCAAATTGGGGATCCGCCGGTTGAGCTGGGCCACCCCTTGCAGAAGATACTGGACCCCCTTGGCGGGGATTAAGCGGGCTACGGTAATTACCACCGGTTGGGCGGTGCTAAACCCCAGTCCTTGCCGCACCCCGATGGAAGAGTCCTCCTCACCCCTTGTCAAAGGCAACTCAAGACCTGGATAAATGACTTGGATCCTGTTTTTCGGCAGTCCCAAAAGATGGGTAAGGTGGTTTTTCACGCCCTTACTGACCGCGACTAATTCTACCGGTCGGCGAAGTAAGAACCGCTGTAAAGTCAAATAGATACAGCGGGAAAGGGATTGACCGGGAGGTAGATAGTTGTGGAGGGTGACGATGACCCGCACCCCAGCTACGGCCCCAGCTAGTTGGGCGATGAGCCCCGCTCGGTATCCGTGGGCGTGGCAAATGGTGATCCCCTCCCGTCGCAGAAGGCTCACGAGGCGAACAACCTGCAGAAGGTCCCGTAACCCCAGTTGGGGTCCGATGGAAAGGTTAATCCGTTCTATATCGTCTAGCCGGCGATCCCAAGGTAGATCTTTGGGGCCGGCCAGTAGTAACTCATAACCCTTAGATTTGAGGCCCACCAGCAGGGCAAAAAGGTACTTGGACATTCCACCGCTGGCGGAAGCGGTCAAATGGAGAATTTTCACGGAAACCCCATCCCCTTTCCGGAGTCACCATTTTATTATGCCCCCTTTTAAGGTTAGTTTGCCGGCCACAGCTTTCGGTAAGTCGCGAAGTTGTGTTATACTTGGTAGAACAAGGAAATTGGCCTTCGAAGATAAAATCATTAAGCTAAGGAGCCTAGACCACGATATATAGATCAGGGAGATGATACCATGGAGGGAGGGAGCGGCATGGCCGCTAATGATATGGAACAACGGACGGAAAAACAACTCGTCATTTTCACCTTGGCCAGTGAAGAATTCGGTGTGGAGATCAATCAGGTCCGGGAGATCATCAAACCCCGGGACATGACCCGGCTTCCCCACACACCCCCTTACATCAAAGGGGTCATCAATCTGCGGGGGGAAATCATCCCCGTCATCGACCTGCGGAAAAGGTTTAGTGTGGACTCCGGCGAAATGAACAGGGACACCAGGATCATTATCGTGGAGATGGACGAAAACCGAGCTGGTCTTTTAGTCGATGCCGTCACCGAGGTATTGCGGCTAGCTAGTACCGATATCGAAGCTACGCCTCGGAGCATCGCTGGTTTGCAAGCCGACTTCATCCAAGGGGTCGGTAAGATGGAGGACCGCCTTTTGATCCTCCTGGATGTCAAGAAAATTTTAAGCAGCGAAGAAGAGATTCAGTTGCAAGCCCAAGTGGAACAACTTAAAGAAGCATAGGTGAGAGCATGAGTGAGATTCTAAGCCAGGAAGAGATCGACCAACTGCTCGCCATGGCCCAAGAGCCAAGCGTGACGGAGACTCCTGTCATCGAAGAACCGGGATATGTCCGCTATGATTTTCGACAGCCAAGCAAATTGTCCCGGGATCAAATCCGATCCTTACAGCGGATTAATGAGCAATTTGCCCGGGCCTTTTCCGGTCTCATGTCCGCTCGGCTACGGTCGCGGGTAGATATATCCCTGGAATCGGTAGAAAAACTCAGTTTTGGTGAATTCATCAATTCCCTGGCTAACCCTTCGGTGATATGTATTTATGGGATCAATGAGGAGTCCGGCAACCTCATTTTGCAAATGAGTACCGACATCGCCTTCCTCCTCTACGATCGCCTTTGTGGAGGTCCGGGCCGGATCCCTGAGAAGGCCCGGGAATTGACGGAAATTGAAATGGCCGTCCTGCACCGGCAGTTTATCGCCGAGCTAATCGACACCTTAGAGTTGGCTTGGCAGGATGTAGCCTCTTTAGGTTTCACTCTCCAGACAACGGAGAGCAATCCCCAATTTCTCCAGGTCATGGCCGAAAGGGAAGCGGTGATCCTCAATACCATGTTGATGGATATCGATGGGACCGAAGAGATGGTCAACCTCTGTTTTTCCCAATCGGCCCTGGAACCGATCCTCAAGCGAATCACCCAGAGGCGGCTCCTGGATTCCACCAAACGTACAACAGAGGTGGATCTGGGCCAAATGCGGGAGCGGATCGCCATGGCTGAATTGCCCATCGAAGTCGAACTAGGTCAGGCTACCCTGACCATGCAGGATCTCCTCCAGCTCCAACGGGGAGATATCGTGCCCCTCGATAGGGGGCCCAGGGAGAAGCTGGAAGTCAAGGTTGGGCAGATCACCAAATTCTTGGCTTCACCGGGGAAAATCGGGAAAAAACTCGGGGCAGTAATCACTGACCTCTGCCCCCGGGAGGGAAGTAAAGGGAATGCAAGATGAACTCCTTAGTCAAGAGGAAATAGATCGACTTCTCCGTGAAGACAGCAATGAGGAAGCTAAAACCTCAGCGGAGGAATTCACCGCTGAAGAGCAGGATGCTCTAGCGGAAATCGGCAATATTTCCATGGGTTCCGCGGCCACGGCCTTGTCCAATTTGGTAAAAAAGCGGGTCCAAATTACGGTCCCCAAGGTGCAACTGATGAGGCTGGCCGATCTTCAGGCTGCTTACCCTGTTCCCTGTGTCATCGTAAATGTCCGCTATGTCAAAGGGCTACAAGGAGAAAATCTCCTGATCATCAAGGAAAGCGATGCCATCACTATCGCTAGCTTAATGATGGGCCTCGATGAACCCGAACCTGGGGCCCAATTAGATGAGCTTTCCCTTAGCGCCATCGCCGAGGCTATGAACCAGATGATGGGTTCAGCAGCAACCGCCATGTCAGAACTCTTCGGAGATGTCATCGATTTATCGCCACCCCAGCTGGAATATCAGCTCTTGGCGGAAAAGACAGCGGAAACACCGCCGGACCGGGCCGTGGTCAGTGTGTCTTTCCGTATCGAAATCGAAGATCTCATTGACAGCGAAATGGTACAACTCATCGAGCTGAAATTTGCTAAAGATATGGTCAGTCGACTCCTACCGGAGACCGAAGTAGTCCTCCCGGTGCAGGAAGAAACCCAACCCGAGCCGATGATGATGCCGACCATCGAGGAACCACCACCGATCACCAGTTGGGAGCCGGAACCGGTGGCAACAACGCTGGTTGATAATTTGAATATCGAACTGATAAAAAACATTCCCGTTCAAATTAGGGCCATCTTGGGCCGGACTAAAATGTCCATTAATAATGTGCTCAAACTTGGGCCGGGACATGTGATGGAGTTGGATACCATGGAAGGGGAGCCCATCGATGTCCTGGTTAACGATACATTGGTCGCCCGGGGGGAAGTTGTCGTTGTCGGTGAAAATTTCGGTATCCGCATCACCGAAATCGCCAGTCCCGCCCAGCGGATTGATAGCTTAAGGTAGGAATGGGGGATATGGATTGGATTTTAGCGCCTATAAAGATGTTTTTGTCGCGGAGGCCAGGGAATACATCCAAGCCTTAAACGATGATTTGTTGGCCTTAGAAAAGAACCCCCAAGATGTGGAAATCCTTGACCGCATGTTTCGAGCAGCCCACAGTCTCAAAGGGATGGCCGGCACCATGGGTTACACCCGATTACAAGACTTCACCCACGAGATGGAGAACACCTTAAACACATTGCGCTCTGGCGGTGAAGTGACCACGGAAATCATTAATGATTTGTTTTCCACCTTCGACCAATTGGAGATCCTCCTAGAAGAAACCATCAATGGTGATGAAGCTGAAGGAACGACGGAAGAGGAGCCCAGCCAGAGTCCGTCGGAAATGGCTCCGAGCCAAGGGGTCCGAATCACCGAATTGGAACGGGAGGAAATCCGCCACGCCGAAGGGCGGGGCCAGCGGGCCTATGATTTACACATTAGACTGAAGCCAAACGTATTGATGAAATCGGTACGGGCCTTTACCGTTTTCCAAGCTTTGGAGGGTCTGGGTACCATCGTCGGCACGGAACCTGAGCGGGCCGATATCGATGAAGAGCGTTTTGATGATCGGTTTTCCATTCTTTTTCTCACCCATCGCTCGCCGGAGGAAATTAAAGGGGTTATCGGAAACATATCGGAAATCGCGGGGGTAAGCGTCGAGGCTCGGAATATCAAAGAGGAGGAGCCAACTCCCGCGGTGGCTAGCCAGATGCAGGGACGCCGGCAGCAGGATCCCTTCATCAGGGTGGAAACGGAACGTTTAGATAAACTCCTCAATCTGGTGGGAGAACTGGTCATCAGCCGGACCCAAGTCTTGGAATTAGCGGCCCAGCTGCCCAATGACAGTCGAGCTGCCCTACTCCATTTGGACCGGGTAACGACGGAGTTGCAGTATGCCACCAGCAGTTTGCGGATGGTTCCCATACGCCAAGTATTCGATCGTTTCCCTAGAATGGTCCGGGATTTGGCCCAGGCCGAAGGTAAGCCGGTCGATTTACATATCAGCGGTCAAGAAACGGAATTGGACCGTTCCATTGTCAACGAATTAGGGGAACCCTTGGTCCATCTGATCCGCAACGCTATCGACCACGGATTGGAACCCCCCGAAGAACGGCAGGCGGCCGGTAAACCAAGGGCGGGACGATTGGAGATCGTCGCCCGTCACGAAGGTAGCCATATCGTCATTGAGATTGCCGATGACGGTCGAGGAATCGATTTAGAGAGAATCAGGCTCAAAGCCGTCGACCGGGGCTTATTAGACCCCGAAGCCACTCCGTCGGAAGGAGAGCTGTTGGATCTCATTTTCCAACCGGGTTTTAGTACCGCTGATCAAGTCACCGACATTTCCGGCCGAGGCGTAGGCATGGATGCTGTCCGCGCGGCCATCCAGTCGTTAAATGGCACTGTGGAGCTGCAAAGCAAGTACGGACAAGGGACGAAGATAAGCATCAAGCTGCCCTTGACCCTAGCCATTATCAAAGCCCTTATGGTGGGGGTCAAAAAGGAGATTTATGCCATTCCCATCCAGGCGGTGCAAGAAAACATCCTGGTCCAAAAAGACCGGATCAAGACTATCCAAGGGCGATGGGTCATCACCCTGCGCAACCGAGTCTTGCCCCTCCTTGATTTGGCCGACTACCTCCATCTGGGCCAAACGACGGAGAAGGAAAGTCTGCCCGTCATCATCATCTCCGCCGGAGAGGAACAGGTGGGATTAGTGGTCGATGAGTTGCTGGGCCAACAGGAAGTAGTGATCAAGACCTTAGATTCCCAATTCGCCAGTCTTCCCGGCATCGCCGGGGCCACCATCTTAGGTAACGGCCATGTGGCTTTAATCTTAGATGTGGCAAATTTGGTCCAACACAACCTAGAAAATCAAAGCAAACTATTAGTCCATGGTTAAGAGGGGGCGTCGGTAAATGGCAAAAACCGTTCTCATCGTTGATGATACAGCCTTTATGCGGATGACCATTAAGAATGTGGTCCAAAAAGGCGGGTACGAAGTCATTGGGGAAGCCGCGGATGGTGAAGAAGCCATCGCGAAATATATGGAGTTAAAGCCTGATTTGGTGACTATGGACATCACCATGCCTAAACTCGATGGCATCAGTGCCATCAAGGCCATCGTGGCGAAAGATCCCCAAGCCCGGATCATCGTCTGTAGCGCCATGGGCCAAAAGGCAATGGTAATCGAAGCGTTAAAGGCGGGGGCCAAGGACTTTTTAGTCAAGCCCTTTGAACCGGAACGGGTCCTTGAGGCCTTGCAGAAGGCATCCGTCTGATGTGCCGGAAGGGGGAAAAACCGTTTGTTAAAAAACGGTGTCACCTATGGAATATAATGCGGCTAGATTAGATTTACTTAAAGAACTAGGCAACATCGGAGCTGGACATGCTACCACAGCTCTGTCGCGCCTTTTAGGTGACAAGCGGCTCCAGCTAATCGTGCCGGAAGCCATGGTCCTAGATTTTCAAGAAACCATGGAGTTGTGGGGCGGACCGGAGCAGGTGGTCGCCGCGGTCTATGTCGTTGTTTCCGGGAACATCTCTGGTCACATGGCCTTGATTCTTCCTTTGGCCTGCGCCCAGAGTTTGTTAACCTATTTGTTAGGTACCCCCAGGTCGGAGCTCGATGAAATGGATTTATCGGCCCTCCAAGAGATGGGTAATATCGTCGTTACTTCCTATCTAAACGCCTTGGCCGATTTGACGGAAATGAGTCTTTACCCGTCGGTCCCCGCGGTGGCTATCGACATGGTGGCTGCCGTTTGGTCCTCCATCCTGGCTGAAACCGATTTTGCTGACTATGTCACTTTAATCCGCACCACCTTTGAAACCGATGATGATCGGATCGAAGGCACCATCGCCTTCATCCCGGAAACGACCTATCTGACCAAGGTTTTGGCAAGCCTAGGTATGGAGGATATTTGATGGAAGAATTTGTTAATATCGGTCAGATGCTGGTCCGCCGGGAGACGGGGACTCTCATCGCCGTTGGTTTAGGTTCCTGTGTGGGACTGGTCCTCATGGACCAGGAACGAAAAGTCGGTGGTATGGCCCACGTTTTCCTCCCCCGGGACAAAAGGGGTGAAGGCCATCGATTTCCGGGCAAATTCGCTGAAACAGCCATCCCGGCCATGCTCGAAGAAATGATCGCCCTCGGTGCTCGACGGCGCCATATCACAGCCAAAATGGCCGGCGGGAGCCTCATTTTTAGTTTTGGCGGCGGACGCCAGCTTATTGACGTAGGCAAACAAAATGTGGAGATGCTCCAAGAACAGCTGGCGGTCCATTCCATCCCTTTAGTAGCCAGCGATGTCTTAGGTAACAAAGGGCGCAAGATGGTGTACGAAGTAGCCACCGGGCAGGTGTTCGTTTCCACCGTCGGTAAGCCGCCCGTAGAGTTATGATCCTTTCCCAAATCTCCTAATGAACCAAAGTTAAACCAGCATAGAAAGGATGCCTCTAATACATGCTAACGGAAGGAGAAGTGGTGGAAAGGAGATCTTAAATGGACTTAGAACGTGGAACCACCCGTATTTATACCTGTCCCATCTGCCAAATAGACACACCCCACAATATTTGCAGTCATCGGGGTGGAGTCTACGGGATCGTGTGTAGTAATTGCGCCGGTGGTGCCATCGTACGGGAAGAAGATCTGCGCCTATATCAACTGCGTTGGGAGGAAGAATTGCGGCAGATTCTTGATAACCTCACGGTCCATGAGGACCTGCTCGACGATTCCTAGGGGGTGAGGTCAGTGACCGACGGAGAAAGGCTTGCCTGGATAGGCCTGAATATGATC
>JBMNRY010000068.1:0-10972 GCA_050944915.1 Limnochordia bacterium | reverse complement strand
GAAATCTAACCCCTGCTCCTTTAATGTGGGCAGATCGGGCAGAGAAGAATGGCGGGTCCCGGAAGTAATGGCTAGCAGGCGCAATTCACCGGAGCGTACATAATCGATGCCCGCAGGAACGCTAGTCTCACCCAAATCGATATGTTTCCCCAAGAGGGCCGTCATCCGCGGAGCCGTACCATCGTAGCCGACGATGCGGAAAGGCGCATCGGCCCGGGCTGCGGCCGCTAACGGTAACAGCTGGGTGGTGGAACCCAAGGTCACCCCAAAGCGGATACTATTGGGATTTTGGCGGGCAGCTTCCAAGGCTTCTTTGAAATCCTGCCAAGGATTATCGGCATGGGTGGCCACCACCATCGGTGTAGAAGTCATCAAAGCGATGGGCTCGAAATCGAAATAATGGAAATCGGCTACACCGGAAGCATAACCCATACCGATGGAATCATTACCAGCCAAGATGGTATAACCATCGGGGGCAGCATTGAGCACTTCCCGGGCGCCGATGGCCCCACTAGCTCCGGTAATATTAACGACGACCATGGGCTGGCCCAGATGTTCCTCGATGTGTTGGGCTACGATACGCATCAAAACATCGCTATCCCCCCCGGCGGCCCACGGCATAATCATCCGGATCGGCTTTTCTGGATAGGCCGCGAAGGCTCCCACAGACAGACCTAAAGACAGCATGAGGACGAGGCAGACAAGGACTACTCTACGCAAGACAAAACCTCCTACCTTGGGAAATGGACCCTCAGAAGACGAAATCAGGAATTATTCCCCGCCACCGAGATCGAATTTCGTCTTCCCGGGACTCATTTCCCTCGTTTTGACAACCATTATACAATTTTCTGCGCAAAAAGGGAAGGGGGGAAGTGATTCCCCCTAAGCTGCATCGGTGATTTCCAATCCTGCCTCGTAAATCATCCATTCGGCCAGGACGCCGAACCCCCGGGTGGGGTCGCTGACGAAGACATGGGTAACGGCGCCGACTAATCGTCCATTCTGCACGATGGGACTGCCGCTCATCCCCTGGACGATGCCACCGGTCCGCCGCAAAAGTTCGGGATCGGTGATTTGGATAATTAACCCCTTATCATTAGGTCGGCTCTGATAATTAACCTTGGCGATTTCTACGGTGAAGCGCTCCACCTGCTGGCCATCTAACACCGTATAAATCTCCGCCGGTCCCACCTCCACCTGGTGGGCCATAGCCACGGGGATGGGTTGGGGAAAATAGGGGTTGGCCGGGCGAATCTGAAGATGGCCGAAGATACCGAAGCGGGTATTCTTCTCGATGGTGCCCACGATATCCCGTTCATCTTGGAATACACCGATCTTCTCCCCCGGGCGGCCCCGTTGGCCCGACTGGATCCCGGAGATGTGGGCCCGCACGATGCGGCCTTTACCGATTTGCAAAGGCCTAGAAGCCCCATCGGTGACCATATGGCCCAAGGCTCCATAGGCACCGGATTTCGGTTCATAAAAGGTCAAGGTGCCCACGCCGGCCGCCGGGTCCTCCAACCAAAGACCTAGGAGGTAATTAGCCTCGGGGCGACCGGCCCAATGGTCCCGATGGACTTCCACCGGAGTGATTTGGGTATGGATGGTCCGGCCATCCCGGAGGAGCTCCACGGCCATGGGCTGCCCCCGTCGACCGAATTCTTCCACCAAAGCCCGGACCTGTTCGGGGCTGCTGATTTTAGCTCCCCCTAAGGACATGATGATGTCCCCTGGGCGAATATCGGCTTCCCGGGCGGGGAAATGATCCCGGCCATCGCTGCCCATTAAAGGAACGTGGTCGACGACGATCAAACCACCGGGGGCCAAAAGGACTCCCACGGCCTGACCGCCGGGCATCACCTCCAACTGGGGCACCACCTCGACCAGCATCTCCCTGATGGGCACGCCCCAAAGATTGATCTGGAGGCTGGCCGAATCGGGCCCTGTCGGTGAAATTTCCACCCCTTCCTCGGAAACCTGGATGAAATCCTTATCCAAGGGAGGAACGAGACTATAGGGGCTGCTCAGTTGGAAGTTAAAGGTTTCCCCGGGAATTAACCGGAGATGGTGGGGCAGGGAATTAAGGACTTGAACCTGCAGGGCGACGAACAATAGACCGACCGCGAGTAGATACCACAGGTATACTAGTTTCTTATGTCTCTGCACTATATATCGACTCCCCATTAGATCCTGACATGAAAAAAGCGGGCCAGCTTGCCACTAGCTTGCCCGCGGGGAGTCCCTTTTATATCACTTCAAGCCCTTGTAAAAGGACCCAAAAGGACGTTAACCTGCTAACCTTTTTTCTTCTTCCGCTCGACTGATAAGCTCCCTAGCGTGTTCCAACGCGGTTTCCCTGTTGCCCCCCAACATCCGGGCCAACTCCTCGATCCTGGTTTCCTCGACTAAAGAACGGAGGTGCACCTGGGTCTTACCATCCTCCACCTCTTTGTAAATGTGGTAATGGGTATCGGCCATACTGGCAATCTGGGGCAGGTGGGTGACGAGGATAATCTGCCGCTGTCGGGACAGCCGACCTAATCTTATAGCCACAGCATCGGCGGTTCGTCCACCGATGCCGGTATCGATTTCATCGAAGACCAAAGTCCCGATGGCATCGCTGGCGGCCAAAACGGTCTTGAGGGCCAGCATGATCCGAGACATCTCCCCACCGGAGGCGATTCTTGCCAAAGGTTTCACGCTATGTCCCGGGTTGGCCGACATTAAAAACTCGATCCCCTCGGCCCCCAAGGGTGTAATCAATCCACCATCGGGCAGAAGCGACCCCTTCTCCAAGGGGAAAAACCCGACCTCAAATTGGGCCTGGGCCATATGCAAATACTCCAGCTCCCCTAAAACGGCCCGTTCCAATTCTTTAGCTCCCTCACGGCGCAACTTGGTCAACTGGGCTGCCAGTTCCCCCAGCTCCCCGCCTAAGGTTTTAATCTCCTTCTGGAGCCGGGCTTCCTGTTCTTCCTTATCTTCCTCCGCGGCCAGTTGGGCTTCCATTTCCTGGGCCACCGCCAAGATCTCTTCCACCGTCGCCCCATATTTCCGCTTCAAATGGTTGATCAGATCGATACGGCGTTCCACTTCATCTAAACGTTCGGGGGAAGCTTCGATCCCCTCGGCATAGGCCCGCAGCTCTACCGCCAATTCCTGAGCTTGGATGGTCAAGGACTCTAAGGTCCCGTAAATGGTCTCCAGCCCGGGATCCAATCGGACAGCCGTTTCTAATTGACTGGTGGCTTGGGCCAACAGATGGCTGACGGTAATAGGCGATTCACCGCCGCCGAAGAGAATATCGTAGGCCCCTTGGCTGCCTTGAAGAAGGGTTGTGGTGTTTTTTAACAATAGGCGTTCCCGCTCTAAGGCTTCATCCTCTCCCAGTTGGAGATTCGCACCTTCGATTTCCGCCAACTGATGGGCCAAAAAATCCCGCTGGCGCTCCCGCTCTTGGGCCCCTTGCTGGAGTTTCTTCAAAGCCGTAACCCTTTGATTATACTCTTGTAAAAGACGGCCGATCTTCTCCCGCAGCTGCAAGGCCTGGGAACCGATAAAGCCATCGAGATAATCGCAATGGGTTTCCCGTTGGAGGAGGGTTTGATGTTCATGTTGACCATGGATATCCAACAAAGCCTGACCAATTTGGGAGACCACGTGCAAGGGAGCTGGGCGACCGTTAATGCGGCAGCGGTGGCGACCATTGCGGTTAATCTCCCTAGTGAGGATCAACAAACCGTCTTCGAGGCTGTAACCCAATTGGTCGAGGAGCTCTTCTACCGGAGGGTTGTCCACTTCAAAACAGGCTTCCACTAAAGCCTGCTCCCGGTCCCCCTTGATGCTCTCGACGCTACAACGGCCTCCTAAGACGGCATAGACGGCATCGATAATGATCGATTTTCCAGCACCGGTTTCCCCGGTGAGGATATTCAACCCCGGGGTAAATTGACAAGTTAACCGGTCGATTAAAGCATAGTCGCGGATATGTAGTTCCCGTAACACATTTTTCCCTCCCCGACTACTCCTTGGTCAACTGGTTCAGCCGGGCGAAGATAGCCCCCACATTTCCCTTGGGAGCACCGAGCTCGCCTTCCCTAATGACCAACAAGACCACATCATCGCCACCGATGGTGCCGATGATTTCCGGCCACCCTAGATCGTCGATGGTGGCCGCTACCGCTTGGGCTGTACCCGGGGTCGTCTTCACCACGATCAAGTTTCCCGCGTGATCGATGCTGATCACATAATCGAGGAAGGTCCGGTGGGCCCGTTGGATGAGATCGGCTTCTGCCGGCTGGCTCGGCTCCGTATACCGGTACTGGCCACCCCGACCGGGGACCTTCACCAACCGCAACTCTTTGATATCCCGGGAGATGGTCGCTTGAGTCACGGGGATACCCATTCTCTTTAGCTCCCGGGCCAACTCCTCTTGGGTTCCCACCTCTTGGTTGCGCACAATACTGAGAATGGCTGCTTGACGCCGTTGTTTCATCTATTTCCGGCGGCAAAGCCGCCTTCCTCTCCTTCCCTTAAACCTCTGGATGGGCCAATCGATTCCTCAATACCTCGTAAAACCCCCGGCCCAACACCCGCACCAGGCGGGTTTTTTCCTCGGCCTGGGAAATATGGATCACATCATCGGATTTCAGAAAGGTTTCCAAACGGCCATCGACGGTTAACACCGTATCGGTATGGACCGCCTGCACCCTGATGCGGATCTCCTCCTCCGGCAAGGTCAATACCGAACGGGTCACCGACAAGGTATGGGGACAAATGGGGGTAATAATCAAATTCTTGGCCAAGGGATGGACTACCGGTCCCCCGGCGGAAAGATTATAGGCCGTCGATCCCGTTGGGGTAGAGACGATAATCCCATCGGCGGCGAAATTGCCAATGAGCTGCTCATTGACCCTGGTCTCCAGATTAATGATCCGGGCCACTGGACCCCTGGTGACCACGGCATCGTTGAGGGCCAAATAGGAGCCTAACAATTTTTCCTCCCGGTATACTTCAGCTTTGAGCATCATCCGCTCTTCCACATGGTAAGCACCGTTGAAGAGGAGTTCTACCCCTTGAGCCAGCTCCGAAGGTTCCAATTCTGTCAAGAAACCAAGGTGGCCCACATTGATTCCCAAGATGGGGATCCCACTGCCGGCGATCCGCCGGGCCGTCTGGAGCAGGGTCCCATCGCCCCCTAAAACGAACAATAAATCCATATCCCTGGTCAGCCGATCGTAGGCACAGTAGTGGACGGGACCGGGGACCAAATTGGCGGCTTCCTGGGGTAGGAAGATTTCCAGATCGTACTTGGCCAACAATCCCAACAGGATCCGGGCCGCCTCGATGGCCGCCTCTTTATCTAAATGAGGGATCAAACCGACATAACGCATACCGATCCCTCCTTTCTAACCAAATAAGTTCGTCACCTGCCATTTATTCTCCTTTTACCAAGGCTTCATGGGCCGCAGCTACCACCGGGGCTACAGGACCTTCCCAAGGGACTTTACCCTGCTGCCAATGGATCAAAAATTCAATATTTCCCTCGGGCCCCGTAATAGGCGAATATGTTAAATTCACCGTCGACCACCCATGCTCCTGGGCAGCCAACATCAAATGGGTTAAGACCTTCTCATGGACTTCCCGATCCCGGACGACCCCTTTTTTGCCCACCAATTCCCTACCCGCTTCAAATTGGGGTTTGATTAAAGCCACAATACTCCCCTGGGGTCTTAACAAAGAACTGAGCCGCTCCAAGAACTTGGTGATGGAAATAAAGGAAACATCGATGGTGGCCAGATGGGGTTTCGGATCTAATTGGTCGGCTTCCAAATAACGGATGTTCGTTCGTTCCATGACTACCACCCGAGGGTCACACCGCAGCTTCCAAGCCAGCTGACCGTAGCCCACATCGACGGCATAGACCTGCTTGGCCCCCCGCTGGAGAAGACAATCGGTAAACCCCCCGGTAGAGGCACCGATATCGAGGACGATCTTATCCTGCACATCGATGGCAAACTCATCTAAGGCCTTGGCCAACTTCAGCCCACCCCGGCTGACGAAGGGTAGATCTTGACCCTGGAGGATAATTTCTACATCCTGTTCATACTTAGCCCCTGCCTTGGTGATCCTTTGACCATCGACCATGACTTCCCCGGCCATGATCATCCCTTGGGCTCGGGCCCGACTAGGGGCTAAACCCTGCTGAACCAAGAGCTGATCGAGGCGGATCTTAGCCAAGCTAACCCCTCCTTCCCAAGACCTGACGCACATAGGCCGCGATCCCTTGGGCATCGAGCCCATATTTAGCCCACAACAACTCCCGGGGACCTTGTTCGATGAACCTATCGGGTAGGCCAATATGGCCTATACCTGTACCTAAGGCAGGGCCAAAACCACCGCTGAGACTGTTTTCTTCCACCGTTACCAATAGCCGGGAGGAAAGGGATTCTAACTGATCCCGATAAAAGGGTTTCAAAAACCGGGTGTTGAGCACCCCGACCTGTAAACCTTCTCCTTCTAAGATGGAGGCTGCCTCGAGGGCAGGTCGAACCATGGATCCTACCGCCAGGAGGGTCACATCCTCGCCAATCCGCAATACTTCTCCCCGACCCAACTCCAAGGGCGAACAGGGACCAAGGGGTTTTAGTACCCCCCGCGGATAGCGAATAGCCACGGGACCCGATTGTTCAAAGGCCCAGCGTAACATAGCCTCCAATTCCATCCCATCCTTGGGGGCTAAAATGGTCAAATTGGGGATGGGCAAAAGGAGGGGTAAATCCAGGATTCCATGGTGGGTTGGACCATCTTCCCCTACTAAACCAGCCCGATCGATGGCTATGACCACAGGTAGATTTTGCAGGCAAATATCGTGGATGAGCTGATCGATGGCCCGTTGTAAGAAGCTGGCATAAACAGCTACCACAGGACGTAAACCGCCGGCGGCCATCCCGGCGGCCAAGGTCAACGCGTGTTGTTCGGCGATCCCCACATCATAAACCCGATCGGGATAAGCTTCCCGAAGGATGCTCAATCCCGTACCTTCGGGCATGGCCGCGGTGATGGCCACCAACTGGTCATTTTCGGCCGCCAGTTGGCCTAAGGTACGACCGAGAATTTGGGCCCCTGTTGTGCCTTCTCCTCCTGAGGAACCTCCCGGTGCTACCCCATGATATTTCTCCGGATCGGCCTCGGCCGGTCGGTAACCTTTGCCTTTCTTGGTCAGGACATGTAACAAAACAGGGCCCTTGCGGGCGAAAGCATCCCGGAGGCTGCCCTCTAGGGCCCGTAAATTATGGCCATCGATAGGTCCAAAATAGGAAAAACCTAGCTCTTCGAAAAACATCCCCGGCACGAAGGCCTGTTTGAGGCTATCCTTTAATCGATCGAGGCTCCGGCTGAAAAAACCGCCGAAGGCCGGTAAACTGGCCAGTAATCTTTCCAATTCTTCCCGG
Source organism: Limnochordia bacterium (assembly GCA_050944915.1). Taxonomy (GTDB): domain Bacteria; phylum Bacillota; class Limnochordia; order JAAZLZ01; family JAAZLZ01; genus JBMNRY01. The sequence goes on along the minus strand of JBMNRY010000068.1, from coordinate 3,518 downwards.
GCTTTGCTTAAGGTGGGATCGAGGCGCATGCGGCTTAAATACCGGGAGATGGCCCCCACATTTTCCGCGATGGACATTTCATTATCATTGAGGAGAACTAGAAGATCGGTTCCGAGGCTTCCCGCATGGTTAAGGGCCTCTAAGGCCATGCCTCCCGTGAGGGAACCATCGCCGATGACGGCTACCACCCGATAGTCCTCCCCCCGTCGATCCCGGGCTTGGGCCAAACCTAAGGCCGCGGAAATGGAAGTTGAACTATGGCCGGTACCAAAGGGATCGTGTTCGCTTTCCTCCCGCCGGGGAAAACCGCTGATCCCGCCGTACTGGCGAAGGGTGGAAAACCGCTCCCGCCGACCGGTAATCAGTTTATGGGCATAGGATTGGTGGCCCACATCCCAGATCAACTTATCCCGGGGTGATTCCAGGACCCGATGGAGGGCTAAGGTCAGCTCTACCACCCCTAAATTGGCGGCCAAATGGCCCCCACAGCTATCGACGGTGGCGATGATGACCTCCCGGATCTCCTGGGCTAAGACCTCCAGTTCCGTCATGCTCAGGGGCCGTAAATCCTGGGGATGATTAATCCGATGGAGAATACGCGGCAAACTAATCGCTCCGTTTCCCTTGGCCTGATCTCTTCCGACGCTTCTTATCACCGGCATTGGCGAAGAGGACAATACCGGTCATTTTTTCCCAATAATACAATAACTTTCCCGTCCAGGCGATGATCTTGGTCCCTTGGGAGAGGGCAAAGCCTTTACCTACAGCCTTTCCCGTCACCATCAGGGAGGCGATTAAAGCGACCACCACCGTCGATAAAAGGGTCTCACTCAAAGAGGGTGTGAGGACTGAAATCCGCACCACGATAGCTGCGGCGATGGCGCCGCTTAGGGTTCCCGCCACATCACCGACGATATCTAATGCAAAGGATGCCACTTTGTCGGCCTGTTTAATCAGCCTAATGGCCTGTTGGGCTCCCGGCACCCGGTCGGTAGCCATGGCATGGAAGGGTTCTTCCCGGGCCGCGGTGATGGCGACTCCGATAATATCAAAGATGATGCCGATGAAAACGATGACTAAAAGAAGGATGAGGGCTGGTCCCAGGGTGAGAAAACCAAGGAGGGTTTGGCTACCCAAAGAGAAGGTGACAGATAAAAAAAAGGTTGCCAAAGCAACAGTTAAGAAGTGACGTGCAGGATTTTTTTCTCCGTTATTCCGAGACAATAGATGCACCGCCCATATGTAAATCCGGTGGGCCGATAATACGCTGAGTAAAGATTGTGGCTTAAGGTCCAGCAGGTTTTCCCGCGGGCGTTCCGAAGATGTTACCATCCTGGCGGTTTCCCCTTTAGTGCCCGCCTGCCCTGTCACCAAAGGCAGAGCTGGATCACCACTTAGTCCACACCGCAATCCCCAGCATACCCGTCACCGACAGCCTAGGAGTTTTCCTCAACGTCACAAATTGTCTTCTAGCCTCTTTAGCAGATTGGTTTTCAAGTGGTCCAAGCGAAGGGTAAACAACCGGCCGGTAATTGACCCTTCTCCCTCCTCTCCCACCAACCCACGCAAGGCAGGCTACACTACACCCAACACTAAGTACTGTGGTTTACAGCGGTGTATCGGTGTGTAGGTTCTATCCCAAGCCGTAGGTTAAGCTTTCGCCCTTCCCCACGCACTTGGGTCTCCGCGGTCAGAGGGTCAACGCCTACATGCCTTTGTAGATCGCCCCCCCACCTTAACCCCCAGCAGCAGCCCCCCACTGGGCGTCGGCGGCCACCACCAGAGACTTCATCGATGTGCCCTTTGACGGATTTTTAGGCCCGTCTTCAAAGACAAATGTGCCGACTAGGATACTGCATCGGCCCACGCGAAGATTGTGTTTGAATTATATCATAACCCACACCAGGCCGCAAGGAGGGCCAAAAGCCCCATCCAAACCTGGCTAGCCCCTAATGATCCCTATGTAAGATGTAATCTACCAAGCTGTTTAAGGCCCAGGCCTGCTCACCCAGGCTAGCAATTGCATCTTTAGCCCGCCGGGCCGCGCCCTGGGCGGCAGCCTTTGCGGCCTCCATGCCGTGGACCCGGGGATAAGTAGCCTTTTTCGCCCCCGCATCGCTTCCCACGGGCTTACCCAACTTGGCTGCATCCCCTTCGATATCTAGAATATCGTCGGTGATCTGGAACAGCAAGCCTAGTTCTCGACCATAAGTAGTCAGCTGATCTAATAACTGGCCCTCGGCCCCGGCCACCATGGCACCGGCCCGGAGGGAGATGGTGATCAAATCCCCCGTCTTATGACGATGAATGTAATCTAGGGTCGCCCCATCGACTTCCTTTTCTTCCGACTGGAGATCGACCACTTGTCCACCGATCAAGCCTTCACTGCCGCAAGCCGCGGCCACTTCCCTGATCACAGCCACCTGATTGTTCTCCAAGAAGGTCAGCACGTAAAAGGCCCTGGTCAGTAAGGCATCACCGGCCAAAAGGGCCATGGCTTCCCCGAAAACCTTATGGTTGGCCAGTTTGCCCCGCCGATAATCATCATCATCCATACACGGCAGATCATCATGGACCAAAGAATAGGCATGGATCATTTCCACCGCCGCGGCTAGGGGCAAAACTTTAGCCCCCTCTTCCCCCGCGACTTCAGCCCCCATGATGGTTAACACACCCCGGACCCGCTTGCCGCCTCCGAGGGTGGAATAGCGCATAGCTTCATGGATGATGGCGGGCATGGTCCCTTCCCCAGGCAGATACTCCTCTAGGGCCCTTTCCACCCAAGCGGCCCGCTGGGCCATATACTCCTTTAGTTCACCCACATGCATCCCTCTTTTCCGAAAACTCCTCCATCTCCTCTAGGGAGGGAGGATTCCCCTCCAAAAGGACTTTGATCCGTCCCTCGGCCCCATCTAGATAACGATTGCAAAAACGAACCAGATGAATCCCCTTCTCAAAAAGGGCCAAGGATTCCTCGAGAGTTCCTTCTCCGGCTTCTAAGCGCCGGACGATTTCCTCCAATTGGGCATAAGCCCCTTCAAAATCTAATTCTTCCAACGGCTTACTCCCCTTTTTCCACCTTAAGGACCTCGGTGGCTAAACTGCCGTCAACCAGCAAAACTTCCAGCTGCTCACCGGCCTCGATCTCCTCTACCGACCGCAAGATAGCTCCCCCAGGTCGGCGGGTGATGCTGTAACCCCGGGCCAAGACCTTTAGAGGACTTAAGGCGTCTAATTTACCCGTTAACAAACCGACCCCATGGCGCCGGTTTTGCTGTCGGACCTCCCAAGCCATAGTCAGCCGTCCCAAAAATTCATCGAGCACTTGTCGGTAGCCATCGATCCCCTCTAGGGGTCGGGCTAAGACAGGCCGATCTCCTAAGGCGGCCACAGCCTGACGGGCTTCGCTGATCCGCCGGACCATGTAATTGGTCAATCGCTCTTGATAGGCCTGAAGCTGTCCCTTCCACTGTTCATAATCGGGGATGACTAATTCCGCCGCGGCGGAAGGAGTCGGT
>JBMNRY010000067.1:0-11007 GCA_050944915.1 Limnochordia bacterium | reverse complement strand
CCAGGCCGCCTGGCTAGTTATTGCTCCCGGATCCAAGAATTAAAGATGACCATCATCGATTGTTTGGAAGCCATTCGTTTGAATGAATACTGGCAAAAGCGAATCCGGGAAAACCAGGACCTAGTGGCAGGCCAGCTCCAGGGAGTCTCCGATATCATTGCCTCCTTAGCGGCAGAAGTAGATTTGGAGTTGAAATATGCTTACGATATCGAGGAAAAACTGGAAAGGGAGCTGCAAAAACTGCGGCTATCTATCGGAGAGCTCATGGCTAAACGACTCCCCGGTGGCCATTTGGAAATTGCGATCAGAAAAAATCCCTGTCGGGGACAAGAACAATGTCGTCAACAGATCTTACCTTTGATAAACAGGCAACTAGGCCAATCCTATGCCTTACATCGACGGCAATGTGCAGGCCGGGGAGAATGCCGCCAGTGTCAGTTGCAATTCCTCCCCGCGCCGAAATATAGTCTGACCAAGGAAGTTCGGCAAGTGGTCCAGCAGGGGAAAACCATTTCTGGGGACCGCTTTGGACGAGTGGATCTGGGGGATGGTAAGGTGGCCATCATCATCAGCGATGGGATGGGTAGCGGTCCTGCCGCGGCTATGGAAAGCACCGCCACCGTGTCCATGCTAGAAAAAATGTTGACCGCCGGCTTTGATGAGCGGTATGCCGTCAAACTGGTCAATTCCTTGTTGTTAGTCCGTTCTCCCCAAGAAACCTTCGCGACCATTGATTTAGCCCTTTTTGATTTGTATGCTGGGCAGGTGGAATTCATCAAAGTCGGAGCACCACCGAGCTTTCTATGCCGTGGGGAGACTATCGAAATCATCCCGGCGACGACGCCGCCCGCGGGCATTTTAAGGGAACTAGATATCCATGTGGTCAAGATGGAACTTCGGCCTCATGATTTAATTCTTATGTGTACCGACGGTATCTTCAGCGCTGGTATACCCGAAGAAAAGGGACTGGGGCGGTTGCTCCTTTCCCTGGCTAATACCGATGATTTGCATCAGGTAGGGGAGTCCATCCTCAACCAAATGGGATCCCCGGGGGATAACCCTTGGTCCGATGATGCCACCGTGGCCTTATTACGAATTGAACCGAACTACCATGGCCATTCTTTCGCCATCGCGCCCTATGAATTAGCCAGTTAGAGGAATCATAGGAACCGATGCCGAATATTCTGCCTACTAAGCCAGGGGAGGTCAGAAGTTGTCTCAGCTAGTGGCCCAGGTGCGCCAATATATCGAGGAATACCAGATGCTTACTCAAGGTGACGGGGTTTTAGTCGCCATTTCCGGAGGCCCCGACTCGGTAGCCCTGGCCCATATTCTCTTCCTCCTCCGGGAAGAATATCAATTGGAATTACATTTGTTCCATCTTCACCACGGTATGCGGGCCGCGGCGGACCAAGATGTCCATTTTGTCCGCGAACTGGCTCATCGATGGAAGTTGCCCCTTCATTTAGAGTATAGGGATATTCCCAGTTTGGGCGGTTCCACCCAGGTTACCTCCCGGAAGGTCCGTTATCAACTGTTGGAAGAATATCGGGTCACTTTAGGGCTGACGAGGATCGCCGTCGGTCATAACGCCGATGATCAAGCGGAAACGGTTTTGATGCGTTTTCTCACCGGGGCTGGTCTAAAAGGCCTGGGGGGCATCCCACCGGTGCGGGAGGCCATTATCCGTCCCCTATTGGGAACAAGCCGGGCCGCCATTGAAAGCTATTTGGCCGCTCAGAAATTGGAATACCGCCTCGATGAGAGCAATCTCGAGGCCCTTTATTTGCGCAACAGGATCCGTTTAGAATTGATTCCCCAATTGGAAAGGGAATATAATCCCCGGCTAAGGGAACATTTAGTTCGCTTGGCCCGTATCCTACAGGATGAAGAAACTTTCCTCCAAGAGAGGACCGAGGAACTTTTCCGGAATCTACAGGAACCCTCTCCATTGGGAGAGGTGGTCCTCAAGGTCCCTCCTTTTCGGGAATTATCCCCCGGGGGACAACGGCGGATGGTGCTACGGGCTTTAGAAGAATTGGCCCCTGTTCGGATTACTGCCGAACATGTGGAAGAGATCCGCCGCCTAGTCGAAAATCAGACTGGGGCTCAGCTACACTTGCCCGGCGGCTTGGCAGCCCGATTGGAATATCAGCGTTTAGTCATCGGGTTCCATCCTGGGAAGGTCCATTTGGCCCCGGTGGAATTGGTGGTGCCGGGGAAAACCCAATGGGGTCCGTGGCAAGTGACCTGTCGGCTAGTGTCGAGGGTCCAAGTGAACCTTCCTTCGGGACCGGAGTTAGGACAATGGGAGGCTTTTTTTGACCTGGATGCCATTGTCCCTCCTTTGCGCCTCCGTCAGCGTTGCCCTGGGGATTGCCTCTGGCCCAGGGGACTTGAGGGTTCAAAAAAGGTTAAGGATCTGCTGATCGATAGCAAAATCCCTCGCCACCAAAGGGATTTCATTCCCCTGCTAGTCGATGCCAGGGGGCCTTTATGGCTTGTAGGTATTCGTAGGGATGGAAGAGGTCTAGTGACGTCAGCGACGGAAAAGGTCCTCCATGTTCGGGTAACAGGGCCCATGGCCAATAGGGGCCGTTGTCCCGAGGGGAAAGAAGGGCAAAACCATCCCCCGGGAAGGACCCCCTAAGGCTTGCCTTAACCATCAACCCTTGGTAAAATAAAAGGGATTAGTAGGTCTGGCTCCAAAATCGAGGAGTCGTCCATAGGCTTATATGGGAGGCGGGTCATCCTTCACCCGCTTTGTTTATGAAGAAATCGAGGAGGAACCTGAGGGGAGGACGTATTTTGAATAAAGTTCTGCGGGGGATCAGCCTCTATCTATTGATCGCCATTGTGGCTGTCACTTTGGTTAGTGGGCTTTACTCACCCTCAGAAACCAAACGGCAGCTGGAATACCATGAGTTCATCCGCTTAGTAGATCAAGGTCAGGTAGTGAAGGTCCTCATGGTCGGCCGCCAGACGGTAGAAGGTGAACTGAAAGATGGGACGATGTTTGCCACTTATGTCCCGGAAGGTACCACTAATCTTAGCGATCGGCTGCTGGAGCGAAATGTGAAAGTCTCTGCAGAGCCTGAACCACCCCCACCCTGGTGGATGGCCTTTTTACCCAACCTCATTACACTCGTACTTTTTGTCGGCCTCTGGTTATTCATTCTCAATCAGATGCAGGGTGGGAGCAACAGGGCCATGTCCTTCGGTAAAAGCAAAGCTAGACTGCACTCCGATCAGAAGGTCAAAGTTACCTTCGATGATGTGGCCGGCTTAGACGAAGCCAAGGAAGAATTGCAAGAGATCGTCGAGTTTCTCAAACACCCGAAAAAATTCGCCGACGTTGGCGCCAAGATACCTAAAGGGGTCCTCTTAATGGGACCACCGGGCACTGGGAAAACCCTTTTGGCCCGCGCCGTCGCCGGAGAAGCCGGTGTTCCCTTTTTTAGCATCAGTGGTTCCGATTTTGTGGAAATGTTTGTTGGTGTCGGTGCCGCCCGGGTGCGGGACCTTTTTGAGAACGCAAAGAAAAATGCACCATGTATTGTATTCATCGATGAATTAGATGCCGTCGGTCGCCAGCGGGGTGCTGGCCTCGGCGGTGGCCACGACGAAAGGGAACAAACCCTCAATCAATTGCTGGTGGAAATGGATGGTTTCGAACCTAATTTAGGGATTATCATCATGGCCGCTACCAACCGTCCCGATGTCCTTGATCCGGCCCTTTTGCGGCCCGGTCGTTTCGACCGCCGGGTTGTGGCCGATCGGCCTGATCTTTCCGGTCGGGAGGAGATCCTAAAGATCCATGCCCGGGGCAAACCTTTGGCCGCCGATGTGGATCTGAAGATTTTAGCCCAACGGACCCCGGGCTTTTCGGGAGCCGATCTGGAAAACTTAATGAACGAAGCGGCCATCCTCACCGCGCGGCGGGGCAAGAAACGGATCTCGATGGTTGAAGCGGAAGAAGCCATCGACCGGGTTCTCATGGGGCCCCAACGGAAAAGCCGGATCCTTACGGAAAAAGATAAAAAAGTATTTGCTTACCATGAGGCAGGCCATGCCATCGTGGCCCGATTTCTGCCCCATGCCGATCCCGTCCATAAGGTGACCATCATCGGACGGGGCATGGCCGGCGGTTACACCATGACTCTACCTGAAGAAGAGAGATATGTAACCACCAAGGCAGAACTCCTCGACGATTTAGCCCAACTGTTGGGTGGGCGGGCTGCGGAGGAGATCGCCATTAACGAAGTGAGCACCGGTGCTCAAAACGACCTGGAGCGGGCGACGAAACTAGCTCGCAAAATGGTTATGGAGTGGGGCATGAGCGAAACCCTCGGTCCCCTTACCTTCGGCCGACAACAAGAAGAGCAGGTCTTCTTAGGCCGAGACATCTCTCGGGATCGCAATTACAGCGAAGAAGTGGCGGCAGCTATCGACAGGGAAGTTCGGGCCCTGGTCGAGGGAGCCCATCAACGGGCCCGGGAGCTGTTGGAGAAGCATCGTGACAAGCTGGATCGGGTGGTCCAGGCTTTAATTGAGCGGGAAACCCTCGATCGGGACGACTTCGAACGGGTGATCAACGGCGAAGATCCTTCCGATGAAGGGCCCCAAGGCATAATGCCTAACCGTCAGCCCGGCTTAGGTCAGCCGGCCATGGAAATCGATTAAAAACAAGGGAGAGGACAGCCATGTCCCCTCCCTTTCTCATCGGTCCCACCGCAGGGCATGTTTCCCCTCCATTAGGGGAAACTAGCCATTACCGATTTTAGCGGCCTTGCGAGGGAGGAATGATGGTGACCGATAAGCTTCGGCTAAGGAACATGATCTTTTATGGTTACCATGGGGCCTTTACCGCCGAGCGGGAGTTAGGCCAGAGATTTGAGGTCGATGTGGAACTAGAGATGGATTCCCTGGGTATCTCCCAGCAGGATGATCTGGAGCTGGCCATTAATTACGTCGATATTTACACCATGGTCAAAGACATCGTAGAAGATCGGACCTTTAAATTATTGGAAAGTTTGGCCGAGACCATTGCCTTGCAAATTCTATCGGTATACAATGTCGAAGCCGCCACGGTCCGGGTGCGGAAGGCCTATGCACCAATTGGCGGTCTTCTAGATTGTATCGAAGCAGAAGTAAGGCGACAACGGCTCCTTGAGAAGCTAAGGATGGAGAATGAAAAGGAAGATCATTAGGTTTCTAAAAACTAGACCGGGAGAATTCGTTTCCGGCGAAGAGATCGGCATTGCCCTCGGTGTTTCCCGTACCGCCATCTGCAAGCACATGCGCCAGCTAGCCCAAATGGGTTATCAAATCGAAGCCTATCCCCACAGAGGCTATCGGCTCGTTGCACCTTCTCCCCACCTGCTACCCTGGGAAGTGGAGGACGGTCTGGAGGCAAGGCTTCTAGGAAGTTCCATTCACCACCGGATGGAGATCGATTCCACCAATACTTGGGCCAAAGAAGAGGCCCGGGACGGAGCCCCGGAAGGAAGTCTCTTCCTCGCGGAAATGCAACTGCAGGGTCGGGGACGCCGGGGCCGTCGTTGGCTTTCCCCCCAGGGTGGACTTTATTTTTCCTTGGTCTTACGCCCACCCATCTCCCCTCGTCAGGCGCCCCAATTGACCTTGATGGCCGCCGTTGGCCTACAGCAAGGGCTCATGGATTTGGGTGTCTATGCTAATCTAAAATGGCCCAATGATCTTTTGGTTCAAGGGCGGAAACTGGCGGGGATACTGGTGGAGATGGGTGCCGAGATGGACCGGATCAACTACGCCGTTTTGGGGGTAGGCATCAATGTTGCCCAAGGGCCCTTGATGACGGCCATCGGTTTGGAGGAAATACAACCTGGGCTTGATCGACGCCGTTGCCTACAACGATTGTTACTAGGCTTGGAGGAGACATATCTGCTCTACCTTGAGCAGGGCTTTGGGCCCATTCGGGAGAAGTATCTAGAGGCTTGGGCTCATGATGGAGATGTTGTAAATATCTATACCGATCAGGGAGCCTTCCAAGCAACAACCGTCGACATCGCCGCCGACGGCGGCTTAGTCGTCCAAGGCCCCGATGGAGGGTTTCAAACCCTCTACGGGGGGGATGTCAGCTTGCGGATGGAAAGGGGTATTGAAAACAACAATGATGGCTAAGTTTCCTTTGGGACAAACGGGTTTGGAAGTCAGTCAACTTTGTTTTGGGGCTTTGCCCATGGGACCATTACAGCGGAACATGCCCCCGGAAAGGGGTGGCCAAGTCATCGCCAAGGCCCTGGATTTAGGGGTCAATTTCATCGATACAGCCCAAGTCTACGAAACCTATGAACATATTCGTCAAGGTATCCTTGGTCGTCCCCGACCGATCATCGCTTCCAAATCCTTCGCGGAAAATTACGAAGATATGGCGGCGGCTATCGAGGAAGCCCTCACCGCCCTCGATGTAGATTACATCGACATTTTCCATCTCCATGCCCCCCGTTGTGGCACCGATTTTGCTAGGGAACGGGCCGGGGCCTTAAAATGTCTCCTCGATCATAAGGAACAAGGGCTCATCAAAGCCGTAGGGATTTCCACCCATACCATTGCCGCGGTGAAGGCTGCTGCCCAACGGGACGATATCGATGTTATCTATCCCATAATCAATTTTAAAGGTCTAGGCATCCTCGATGGTACCGCCGAGGAGATGGCCCAAGCCATCGCTGAGGCCGCCCAGAAGGGTAAAGGTCTCTATGCTATGAAAGTTTTCGGCGGCGGTAATCTCTTGGATCAAAAGGAACGGGCCTTGGAGTTTGTCTTCAATATCCCCGGTCTCGATGTGATCTCCATCGGCATGGTCCATGAGCGGGAGGTCGAAATGAATCTACGCTTGCTGGCTGGGGAAAGGGTCGCCCCCGATTCTCCTTACTATGTTCCCTTAGAGGAGAAGGAACTGTTTATCAGCAGATTCTGTACCGCCTGTGGGAATTGTGTCGATACCTGCCCTAACCATGCCCTAGAGATCGTCGAGGATCGGGCCCAGGTCGATAAAGATTCCTGTCTCCTTTGCGGCTATTGTAGTCCGGTCTGTCCCCAATTCGCCATCCGCTTAGTATAGTAACATCCTCCGGTAGTGGTTATACTACACAGGTACAACCACTACCGAGGAGCGGATCAATTGGGCACGATAGTAGCTTTAGGAATCGCTTTAGGCGCTGGGGCCCTCATGGCCATCCAGGGTACTTTCAATTCGTCCTTAGGCAAGGTCATCGGTTTCTTAGAGTCGATCTTTATCGTACAGCTCACCGGCTTTGCCCTGGTTTCCATCCTTTTGTACTTACTCCAGCTTGGTGATGGAGATTTGGGCAAGGCTGGGGAAGCCCCTTGGTATCTTTTCCTAGGGGGAGTCATCGGCGTCGTCATCGTCTATGGGGTGGTGGTGGCCATCGATAAGGTGGGGGTGACGGCGGCCACAACAGCCATCATCGTCGGCCAGGTTTCGACAGCGGCCATCGTCGACCATTGGGGTCTTTTCGGATTGGAACAAGTTCCTTTCACATGGCTTAAGTTCTTGGGCTTCATCCTCCTGGTCATCGGGGGGCGACTCCTGCTTAGTTAACAGGAACCCTTGCAAGCAAGGTGTCAAACTAGTCCATCCTACCTAGCACCAATTTACCCCTCCCCGCATTAAATGATGGGTAAGGAGGGGAAGACTATGGATGCTAGACAACAGGGGATGATCATTAGTTTTTTGGAGTTCATCCACAAAATTGTCGAATTGGTTTATCGGATCTTAGATTTATTGGCCAAAATCAGGGAAGTAGCCGAAGACTTGCTCGAGGATCTCTTCGGCAATTTTACTTGGTTCGGCTTAGTCGAGGAATAGTTGGGCACAAAAGGGCTGCCCTGCCCGGCAGCCCTCCCCGCCGATCCTAGGGCAGGAAAAAGGGCGGGGTCTGTGGAATAGAAGGGCGAAATGGGGGTGGTCGGCATGGAGATCTACCTGGATAATAGCGCGACGACCAGGCCGCATCAACAGGTTCTCGAGGCGATGTGGCCCATTTTTATGGAGCGTTATGGTAATCCATCCTCCTTACATAATAAAGGTTTGGAAGGGGAGCAGGTTTTATCCCAAGCCCGCCGACAGGTGGCAACCCTCTTAGGGGTGAAGCCTGAGGAAATCTATTACACCAGCGGTGGCACCGAGAGCAACAACTTGGCTATCCAAGGGGTAGCCAGGGCCTTTAGCCACCGGGGACGACATATTATCACTTCGGTCATCGAGCATCCCTCGGTACTCGAGACGGTCAAAGCCTTAGAAAAACAGGGTTATCACGGGACTTATTTGCCGGTGGATAGATCCGGTTTAATCGATCCTGAAGATTTGGCAGCTCATATTGGCCCGGAAACCATCCTGGTCACCATCGCCCATGTGAATAACGAAATGGGGGCCATCCAAAAGTTGGAGGAGCTGGGTCGCATCATCAAGAAAGTAGGGCCCCGGGCGCCCTTTTTCCATGTGGATGCCGTTCAGTCCTTCGGTAAACTAGACCTTAAACCACGCCTTTGGGGTGTCGATTTGTTGACCATTAGCGGACATAAAATCCATGGCCCCAAAGGTAGCGGTGCCCTATACATTCGGGAAGGGGTAGAGATCGAACCCATTTTATGGGGAGGGGGACAGGAAGCCAATCTTCGTTCAGGGACGGAAAACGTACCTGGTATCGGCGGCCTAGGGGAAGCGGCCCGCTTGGCCCAAGATGGACCCCAGGCCTATGAATATGTGCAAAACCTCAAAGACAGCTTCCTGGCCCAGCTGAAAGTCGATTACGTCCTCAACAGCCCACCGGGGACAAGCCCCTACATTCTCAATGTAAGTTTCCCCCCCTTAAGCGGGGAGATCATCGTCCACAGCCTGGAGGAAAAGGGTGTTTATGTGTCCACCGGTTCCGCCTGTTCTTCCCGTTCCCACCGGAGCAGCCATGTTCTAGAGGCTCTTGGTCTTAGTCAGCAGGAGCGGGCGGGAGCTATTCGCATCAGCTTTAGCCGGTATAATACCCTTGAGGAAGTAATGGAAGGGGCCCGCCGGTTGACGGAAGTCGTCAAAGAGTTACGGGAGATCATGCTCTAGGAGGAGTTGTTTGTGGATCTATTTATGGAGAATTTGGCCGCCGATCCCTTAGGCGCAGAATATGATCGGGTTTTGGTCCGCATCGGCGAAATCAGTTTAAAGGGCAAAAATAGGGATCAATTCGAATCCCGACTCTTGCAGAATATGCGCCAGGCTTTAGCCGATTTGCCAAAGCGGCCCATCGATAAGACATATGGGCGGATCTTTGTGCCAGCCCAAGGGGATGCCATGGAGGTTATGGAACGCCTGCGCCGGGTTTTTGGCATCGTTTCCTTAAGCGGTGTGCTCACCGTCGAAAAGGATTTGGAGGAGATCAAAGCCACTGCGCTGAAGCTCATCCAAAACCAAGTTGGTTCCTCCTCCGTCACCTTTAAGGTCGAAACCCGCCGGACCGATAAGAACTTCCCCGTTACTTCCATGGAAGTAAGCAGGATGGTTGGCGGTCATCTCCTGGCTAACCACGACGGACTTAAGGTCGATGTCCATAATCCCCAGGTGGTCGTCAGTGTGGAAATCAGACAAGAAGGAGCCTATATCTACTCCGGGCGGATCCCCGGACCCGGTGGTTTGCCCTTAGGTGTCGGTGGGCGGGGTGTCCTGCTGTTATCGGGGGGGATCGACAGTCCCGTCGCCGCTTGGATGATGATGAAGCGGGGCTTAGCTTTAAGGCCCCTTCATTTCCATAGCTTCCCCTTCACCAGCGATCGATCCAAGGAAAAGGTATTAGATATTTGCCGGGTCTTGGCCACCTACGCGGGGAAATTCCCCTTGACCATCTGTCATTTCACCGAGATCCAAAAGGCCATCCATAAGGAAATCCCTGCTCCCATGCGGGTAACTATTATGCGGCGGGCCATGATGGAGATCGCTACCCGCCTAGCAGCCAAAGACAGGGCATTAGCCCTGGTTACCGGGGAGAGCCTGGGACAGGTGGCCAGCCAAACCCTGGAGAGCATCCATGTCATCAGCCAAGCTACCCATCTGCCCATCCTCCGACCTTTGGTGGGCATGGATAAGGGGGAAATCGTGGAAATTTCCCGACGGATCGGAACCTATGATATCTCCATCCGTCCCTATGAAGACTGTTGTACCGTCTTCGTGCCCAAACATCCCGAGACAAAGCCCCGTTTGGATCAGGTTCTGGAACAGGAGAAGAAACTACCCCTCGATGAACTCATTCCCCAGGCCTTAGAAAACCTGGAAATAATCGAGATCCCCTAATGACAATCGATGGCCAGGGTCTGCTCCCACCGGTAAGCAGACCCTTTTTTCGGGGGATCTATTTAAGTATTGACGGAACCATTTCGTTTCTTTACAATATGGTTAAGCAAATGCTTAAATAAGAGGTGGGGGATTATGGACAATGACATCCCGATCTTAAAAGCCCTAGCCGATGACACCCGTTATCGGCTTCTCAAACTTCTATTAAGCCATGATTTCTGTGTCGGTGCTCTAGCCAGGAAATTAGGCATCTCCAAGTCGGCTGTGTCCCAGCACCTGAAGGTTCTCCGGGAGGCCGGCCTAGTCAAAGGAGAAAAACGGGGTTATTACACCCATTATTCCGTCGAGCGTAATCTTCTGCGGGAAACAGCGGAAAAGCTGACCCTTTTGTCGGAACTAAGGGGCCAAAAGGGAGGATGTGCAGATCATTTGAAGGATGGCCTTGGTTGCCGCTGTCCCGGAAAATCAAGGGAGCCGTCGGCCCAGGGCCCTGATATATCCCGGAATTAGGAGGGAAGTCCAGATGCCTATCTTAGAAGTGACACACCTGACCAAAGATTACGCTGGATTTTGGGCGGTGAAGGGCCTAAGTTTTGCCGTGGAAGCCGGGGAAATCTTCGGCTTTTTAGGGCCCAATGGCGCGGGAAAAACGACGACCATCAATATGCTCA
>JBMNRY010000066.1:0-11098 GCA_050944915.1 Limnochordia bacterium | reverse complement strand
TATATCGTCACCGATTCGGAAGTGGAAGCCCTCATCCTGGAATGCAACTTGATCAAGGAACATAAGCCTTGGTATAACGTGCGCCTCCGGGATGATAAGAATTATCCTTATATCAAGATCACCAATGAGAAATACCCCCGGGTCCAAGTGGTCCGGCGGCGGAGCAAAGATGGTGCCCAATATTTCGGCCCCTACACCAGCACCAGGGCCATGCGGGAGACCATCCGTCTCTTACGCAAACTCTTTCCCATCAGGACCTGCCGCCGCCAGCTGGAGGGCAACAAGGAGCGTCCCTGTTTGAATTACCATATCAAACGCTGTTTGGGGCCTTGTACCGGTGAGGTCTCCCCCGAGGGCTACCAAGCCCTGGTGGATAACGTAGTCCGCTTCCTCCAGGGGCGCCAAGAGGGTTTGATTAAAGACCTCAAAGAGAAGATGCAGAAGGCTTCCCGGGAGCTCAGATTTGAAGAGGCGGCCCAGCTGCGGGATCAGATCCTGGCCTTAGAGCAGATGGGGGAAGAGCAGAAAATCACCGCGGATCTCCGGGGGGATCAAGACCTCATCGGTTTGGCCCATCGGGAATCCACGGCCTGTGTCCAGATCTTCTTCATCCGGGAGGGGAAACTCATCGGCCGGGACCATTTCCTCATGGAGGATAAGGGGGGCTCCACCCCCGGGGAAATCCTGGGCGCCTTCATGGAACAATATTATTCCCAGGCTACCTATGTTCCCCGGGAAGTCCTCCTCCAGGAGGAGGTAGAAAACGCTGAAACCTTAGCCCAATGGTTAACCTCCCTCCGGGGGACTAAGGTCTACCTGCGGGTTCCCCAGCGGGGACCCAAGCGGGGCCTCATGGAGATGGTAGCCCAAAACGCAGAACTAGTCTTAGATGAGGTCCTCACCGCGGAGAAAAGGAAGACCATGGAGCGGGAGGCAGCCCTGGTGGGGCTGCAGCAGACCCTAGGCTTACCCCATCTGCCCCAACGGATCGAAGGTTATGACATTTCCAACATCAGCGGTCAAGAGGCCGTCGGTTCCATGGTGGTCTTCACGGGGGCTGAACCGACCACCGACGATTACCGGCGCTTCAAGATCAGGGAAAGCGATGGTCCCGATGATTACGGGATGCTCCAGGAGACCCTCCGCCGCCGCTTCCGCCGGGGTTTGCAGGAGCAGGAGGAGGGGGGCAGGACAGGCTTTGCCCAATTGCCCGACCTGATCTTGATCGACGGGGGTAAAGGCCAACTCAACGCCGCCCGCCAGGTCCTGGAAGAACTCAAGCTGGAGATCCCCTTATGCAGTTTAGCGGAGCGGGAAGAAGAAATCTTCCTCCCCGGACAGAAGGATCCTATCCGTCTGTCGGGGGATGATCCCAGCCTCCAGCTCCTCCAACGGATCCGGGATGAAGCCCACCGCTTTGCCCTCACTTACCACCGACAGCTGCGTCGGCAAAAGGGGTTGACTTCCGTTCTCGATGCCATTCCCGGGATCGGGGCTAAACGAAAGCGGGCTTTGATCAAACATTTCGGTTCCGTCCAAGCTATCCTCCAAGCCAGTTTGGAGGAGATTAAAGAGGTACCGGGGATCCCCCCATCAGTGGCGGAGAACGTCTACAATGTGCTCCATCAAGTCTAATGGAGGGTTGTCTTTGTTACGGCGACTTCTAGCCTATGAACAACCATATCTAGGGCGGCGTTTAGCCGCCTTGTTCTTGTTACTCATCTCCCTAGGAGCCTCCATGTTCCTCCCTTGGTTCCTTAAACAAGTGGTGGATCAAGTCATCGGCGCCGGTCAGCTTGAACAACTACCGGCCATCGCCTTCTCCCTCTTGGGGATCGCCCTGGCAGCGGGAACGGCCGGTTACGGCCAGTCCTATCTTTCCGATTTGGTGGGCCAAAGGATTATCTTCGATTTGCGGAACCAACTGTACAGTCATCTCTTAAAGCTGCCCTTCACCTACTACGATCAAATCCGCACCGGGGAGCTCCTTTCCCGGCTCACCGGCGATGTGGAGACCCTCCACCGCTTTCTTTCCTTCGGGATGATGGGTTTGCTCCGCAATTTGTTCACCTTCATCATCATCTCCTATTTGCTGTTCACCATCGACTTACGGCTCACCCTATTGACCATGTTCATCGTACCCATGGTGGGCTACATCCTCTATCAGTTTTCCACCAGGGTCCGTCCCGCCTTTCGGGCCATCCAAGCCCAGCTGGCATCCCTGACCGAAACCCTTCAGGAACAAGTGACCGGTGTGCGGGTGGTGCGGGCCTTCGGTCGGGAGGAGGATTCTCTAGTCGCCTTAGAAGAAGAAAACCGCGGTTACTTAGCGACCAACCTGACGGCCCAAAAACTATGGGCCTTCTATTTCCCCTTCCTTAATTTCATCACCAGTTTAGCCACCATCACCGTCATCTGGTACGGCGGCCGCCAGGTCTTAGCCGGTCAGATGACCTTAGGGACCCTCTTGGCCTTTGAAAGCTATCTATTATTACTCATGGGACCCTTGCGAATGGTCGGCTGGTTGATCAATCTTGCCTCCCGGGCCCAGGCCGCCGGGGAACGGATCTTTCAAGTTCTCGATGAACCTCCTGCACCGGACAAGAAACAACTGACCGGTCCCCTAGGGGGGCCGATCCAGCTGGAAAAGGTGGCCTTTAGCTATCCCGACGGTCCTTTAGTTTTGGAAGATATTAACCTGACTATCGAAAGGGGCGAAAAGGTAGCTTTAGTGGGCCCTACCGGCAGCGGTAAATCTACTCTCCTACAGCTCATCGCCGGATTTTATGTACCCCAAAGGGGACGGATCACCATCGATGGTTGGGATGTGACCACCGTTGATCTCCGGAACCAAGTGGGGATGGTTTTCCAGGAAAGCATCCTTTTTTCTGCGACCATCGGGGAGAACATCGCCTTCGGCCGCCCCGGGGCTACCCAGAAAGAATTGGAAGAAGCAGCCAAAATCGCCGGCATCCACGATTTTATCATGTCCTTACCGGATGACTACGCCACACCGGTGGGGGAGCGGGGGGTAGGCCTATCGGGGGGACAGCGGCAGCGGATAGCCCTGGCCCGGGCCCTCATCATGAAGCCGCCCATTTTGCTCCTGGATGATTTCACCGCCAGTGTCGATGCGTTAACCGAGGCCGATATCCAGGATCAGCTCCTGGCCAGTTTAGGGGATCAAACAGTAGTCTTCGTCGCCCACCGACCATCGACCATCGAGCTAGCCGACCGGGTTGTCTATTTAGAACGACAGATTAGGGAAGTAGGTTCGGCCCAAGATTTGCTGGCCGCCGGGGGTCCCTTCGCCCGGCTGATGGGGGAGGCGGAAGGATGAAGGAACAGCCAAAGGGGATGAATTTCCAGGGGCGGATTTTGCGCCGCCTTCTAGCCTATTTAAGCCCTTACCGCTCCTCCTTAGCCGGAGGGATGGCCTTGATGGTCCTCGTCTCCCTCTTGGAGTTGGCAGGGCCGAAAATCATCCAGTTGGCCATCGATGAGCATATCGTCGGCCGGCGGCCGGGTTTGACCAACCTAGCCATTATCTACATCATTCTCCATGGATGCCTTTGGATGGGGAATTACTACCAGGTGCGTTTAACAGCGACCGCGGCCCAACGGGCCCTTTACGATCTGCGCCGGGCTGTCTTCACGAAATTGCAGCGGTTACCCCTATCCTTCTACGATGGGGAAAAAACAGGCCGGATCATCACCAGGGCTACGGGGGATATGGAAGCTTTGCATCAGTTTCTAAACAACGGTGTGCTCAGCTTAGTCAATGATCTACTGATCCTTTTTGGCGTCATCTTCATCATGTTGGCCACCAGCAGGCGCCTGTCCCTCTACGTCTTTTTGACCCTCCCCTTACTTGTCTTCATCGCCAGCTACCTCCGCCGGGGGGTCTTCACCGCTTATCGGGAGGTACGCCGCCGGGCAGGGGAGCTCAACGGTAGACTCCAAGAGGATCTAAACGGTATGCGGATCATCCAGGCCTTCGACCGCGGGAAGCTGAACGAAGAGGAGTTTGAGGGCTACAATTACGCCCATTTCCAGGCCCACCGACGGGCGGTGGTGTATCACGCCCTCTTTTTCCCCGCGGTGGAACTCACCGGAACCTTAGCCGTCGTCCTCATCCTCGGCATCGGCGGTTCTATGGTCGCCCGGGGAGAGTTGACCATCGGGGCCCTCTACCTGTTTCTCAGCTATTTGACCAGGTTTTTCCAACCCATCCGGAATTTATCGAACCTGGTGGCCCAAAGCCAGCAGGCTATGGCGGGGGCCGAGCGGATCTTCCAGATTTTAGATACACCGGCCGATGATCCGGGACCGCCGGGACATCGGCCGATCACAGGTCGCGTTCGCTTCCAAGGAGTGACCTTTGGCTATGATCCCCAAAGGCCTGTCTTAAAGGACATTAGTTTCACCGTCCAACCAGGACAGCGGGTGGCCATCGTCGGTCCCACCGGCGCGGGGAAGACTT
The DNA here is from genome assembly GCA_050944915.1 of Limnochordia bacterium. GTDB lineage: Bacteria > Bacillota > Limnochordia > JAAZLZ01 > JAAZLZ01 > JBMNRY01. Next base: position 6,615 of record JBMNRY010000066.1, on the reverse strand, counting down.
CCTTGATCAACCTCCTGGCCCGTTTTTACCGGCCCCAGGAGGGGACTATTTACATCGACGAACATGATCTAAATGATTATTCTTTAGCCAGCCTGCGCTCCCAGATGTCCTTGGTCCTCCAGGAACCCTTCATTTTCGATGGGACCATAGGGGAGAACATCGCCTATGGTCGGCCTGGTGCCGATCAGGCCGCCGTCGAAGGGGCTGCCCAGGTGGTTTTGGCCCACCAATTCATCACCCGGCTGCCCCAGGGCTATCAAACCAGGGTCTTTGAACGGGGTGTACGTCTTTCCTTAGGCCAAAGACAGCTCATTGCCTTCGCCCGGGCGGTGCTGGTCGATCCCCAGATCTTGATCCTCGATGAGGCCACCTCCTCCGTAGATATTCATACCGAAGCCTTGATCCAAGGGGCCTTAGAGAACCTCCTGGCCAACAGGACTTCTTTCATCGTCGCCCACCGTTTGTCGACCATCAGGAACGCGGATTTGATCCTGGTCTTAGATGAAGGTAGAATTGTGGAGATGGGTAGCCACCGGGAGCTAGTAGCTAGAGGTGGGTTGTATAAGGAATTGTATGGGTTACAAGGAGGAAGAAAATGATCCGTTTAGTTGCTATCGATATGGATGATACCTTATTAACCGATGAGTTGACCATCGATCCCCGTTGTGCCGCGGCTATCGCTAAGGCAAGGGAGAAGGGGGTGCTGGTGACTATAGCTACGGGCAGGATGTATCGTTCGGCCCTGCCCTATGCCCAGCAGTTGCAGATCGATGTCCCCCTGGTTTGTTACAACGGGGCCATGATCCGCCAGGTCTCGGGGAAACTGCTCCACCATGATCCGGTGCCGGAAGACACCGTCGCCCAGTTGATCCCCTTTTGCGCTGAACGAAATTTGACGTTACAGCTCTATGTGGAGGAAGAGCTGGTGGTGGAAGAGATTAACCCCCATGTGGAGTATTACATTTCCGTGGCCAATGTGCCCGCCAAGGCCGTGGGGACCCTCAAGCCCGCTCCTTCCACCAAGGCCCTCATCGTCGGCAATGAAGTCGATCTCGATACCTGGGAACCCAAGATCCAGGAGCTCTTCGGGCACCAGCTGGAGGCCACCCGTTCCAAACCCCGTTACATCGAGATGACTAAGAAAGGGGTCTCCAAGGCTGTGGCCTTGCGGTTTCTCGCGGAGCATTACGGCATCGACCGGAGGGAGATTATGGCTATCGGTGATAGCTTCAACGATCTAGAGATGATTAAGTACGCCGGCATCGGTGTGGCCATGGCCAATGCCCCCCAGGAAGTGAAGGAAGTTGCCGATTACGTGACCCGTTCCAACGGGGAAGCGGGGGTTGCCTACGCTTTGGATTGCTTCCTAGCCTGTTAAAATTTACACAAAGGAGGGAGTCCTAACCCGTAGAATTACTTACACCGAAAGGTACAGGGTCATCGACCCTGGTCCCCCATTCCAACTATTCCCAATGTTACCAAAGTTTCATCCACTTCCTGTAAGCCAATGCCGTTTCAAAGGAGGTGAAACCCATAGTTGCACGGCTTGGATGTGGAAGGGGATGATCTGCAGCAATGTATCTAGCCAGGAAGGAAACCAGTGAGGAAACATGGACACTCCCTGAAACCCCTTCCTATTCACAGCAATGGATGCAGATCAACTTCTCAATAGAACACTAGCTACGCAACTCAAGGGGGAACAACAAATGAAGAAATTGAGCTATCTCTTAGCTGCTTTAATGGTCTTTGCTATGGCCATTCCGGCGGCCGGTGCCAACGTTGATATCGCTGGTACCTTGGAAAGTCAGATTGAGTATAAGAAGAATATGTTTCCTGAGGATCATGAGCCTGTAGATCCTGAAGCAGAACTACAGCCCCAGGAAAGCCAGTTCCAAATCTCCACCGATTTGGAATTGGATGTGGCTTTGAGTAAGGATGGCCAGGTTAGAGCTCTTGTTGACCTGGGTACCATCGAAATGGAAGAAGGTCGTTTCGAAAGTCCGACCATCGATCGGGCCGTTATCGAAACAACTGGTCCCTTCTGGCTCGGCGGTCCTGATTTCACCACCACCATCGGTAAGAATCTGGACCTGCGCTACTCGGAAGCTATCGGTCGGGTGAAGAAGGACGGTATCGCCGTTCGTGATATCGAAGCTGGTCCGGCCAAAATCGGTGCTTTCTTGGCTTGGGATGATGAGAAACACTACGATTCCGAGCTAGAAGACAACCAACCTTTCAACGTTATGGGTCTGAAAGCTGACGCCGATTTGGATGGTATTAACGTAGGTGCTACGGTAATCCACGCTGATACCCCGGAACGGGAAGTATCCTTCGTCTTAAACGGCGGTCTGTCGCCCATGGACAAGGTTGAAGTCGCAGCAGCTTATGGTGCTACTTGGATCGATGTTGCCGAAGAAGCAGCAGAAGATATCTACACCCAAATGCTTCGGGTTGACGCGAAGGTAAATGCCATCGAGAATTTCCCCATTACCGCTCAACTGTGGTCCATCGATGGTGACTTCGAAAAGCATACCCGGTATCTGGAAGCCCGGTATGAAGATGATGACGTAACTAAGGACCGGATCGACTGGGTCGGTTCGAAGATGCAGGATGCAGCAGGTCAGGATAAGGCTGGTTTGGATCTAGGCGTTTCCACCGTTTACGAAGGTTTCACCTTCGGTGCTTCCACGGAAATCGATATCGCCCGTGGCGAAAACCTCGAATTTGGCCGTGGTAATACCAAGTTGACTGCTGAACGGGAAATCGCTTTAGACGCTGCCGCCATTAAGGGTGGTTATCAGATGACCATTAATCCTGAAAATGAATTGGGTCATAAGGTAACTGCTGAAGTACGTCCCACCGTTATGCGTGAACTGGAACCTTTAACACTCTCCGGCCAGTTCGAATACGATAAGGCTGAGACCTACTACAAGGCTAGTGCCGTTTACGAAGCTCCTAACGGTATCACCCTTGGTACCCACTTCGAACGGGAATTCCAGGCTCAAGAAGGCCAGGATGACCGGGTAGAAACCCTCCGTGATGTAACCGTTGAAGCTGGTATTAAGGTCGATTTCTAAACAGGTAGTAACTACCACCCCGGGGTTAGTCCCCCGGGGTTATTTTTTTGTGCACTTTTTCCCCCTATCGGCATAAATTTTTGATAGAAAGTGCTTTGTTAGGAAGGATTCCCCAGGGATTTGGAGAAATACAGTTTACGAACATGGATCAATCTGCGATCCACTAGGTCTAGTCCCGGGAGAAAGGAGGGCAGTAGCTGATACGGGCATGACCAAACACACCGGCAAAGCTATTCTACAGAGGGGAAAAGGAAACATGGAGACTTTTGCCCTCCCCCAAATAGCGAGCCGGGATTACAAACCCAATGATAGGGGGAGAAGATGAATGAAAAAGGCATTAGTACTGGCCCTAGTGGCAGTATTTGCCCTCTCGGCAGTATCCTTTGCTGCTGATGTGAGTGGTAGCTTGGAAGCTAAGTATGAGTTTGGTATTGACACCAAAGACTGGACAATAATTGATGAGCTGGACAGCGGGTTACCAACTTTCTCTGAGCTGAAGTTGAAGGTGGCCGATGAAGGTTGGGCGTTTGATGCTGAACTCCGTGATGTTCTGCGGTTGCGTATCGATGCTCCTGGTGCGGATGATGAAACAGCCGTCCCAGCAGTTCGCTTGATCAAAGCCGCTTTGGACGATCCGGCCGTTGCCTTTACTGTTTGGAACAATGGTAAGGAAACTTCGGATAAGAAGGATCCCTTGGAGTTTGTTAAGTCCGGCAAGAAGGCTGATAGCGCTAAGTATCGGTTAGAAGCTAGTGTTTTTGGCGTGAATACCGCTTTTGATTTCGATTCAGGTAATGACTCTCTTTATGGGTTTGTGGATACAACTGTCGATGGTCATAAGCTCGGCTTAGCATATTTGTCTAACCTGGGCGCTCCAGCTGGTGAAGACGGATCTCGCAAGCGGACCGTAGTCCTGTTTGGTGATACCAGTTTCCAAGGCGTAAAGGTAAAGGTTGGCGCTGGTATGACTTTCGGTAAAGGTGTTACCGAAGATAACGTAATGTATGGTGCCGATGTTGAAGTTCCGGTTCCTGTTTATGAAGGTGTAAGTATTCAAGGTAAGTGGCGTGTAGCTCAACAAAATGCTTTCACCAGTGGTTTCACTGCAAACCGTCGAGTTGCTGAAGGTTATGTGAAATATGGTACTGCTTTGATGCAAGGAAAAGCTGGCGTTAAAGGTACCAATAATGCTGAATACAATAAGGATGATGAATCACTCGAGTACATCGCTGAATTCACACTGAAGGAATTCGCCGATGGACCAGGGTTTGACGATGTCATCGATGATTATGATCTGTTGACCGGTTACGCAGTTAAGGCCGAACTCAGCAGGACTGGTGGTAAGGCTAACGAAGATGAAAAGAACAAGACAAACATTTTCCTCGGTGCTGGTTCCCGGTTTGCCGAAGGATTGAACGCAAAATTGGCGGTAGATTACAGTAAGGGTGAAGAAAAAGCTAACGTCCTAGAGGATGCACGAAAAGCAGAGTTAGAAAAGGTCTTAGGTGATGATGTAACGCTAGCTACGAATTATGGTAGCGGCTACACGCTGGAAGCCGAAGTAACCTATGCCCTTGGCAATGGCATTACCTTAGTTCCTGGAGCTAGCTTTGAAAAGTATGCGGGTGGTAAGAAAGCTGACTTTACCGATGCCGGTAAAGCTGAGTGGGTTTCTGCATCTAGCATCGGAAGTGAAGTTAATTACGCTCTTTCGAGTAATGTAACCTTGCTTAGTGAGCTAGTTTATGAAGTCGCCAAAGTCGACGGTGGGGATACTGAAGACGACGTCGAAAATAAAGCCATGAAGGCTATGTTTGGTGTGAAAGTAAGCTTCTAAGCTAGTTTGAATCAGAACTCTATGCCTACAAGGCCCCCGTTTCGGGGGCCTTTCGCATGTCAAGCATGTCGGCAAAGTCGATCCAGTCCAAAGAAGACCAGCATGGTCTTATGCTGGCTGACAATCCTTAGTGGATTGTGTTACTGCTAACTGTTTTGACCAGGGTCTACCAAGAGTATACTATATCCTGTATAGATTTCTTCCAGAAGGTCAGTTGGAGCCAACTTTGTTCCACTAAAATGCCCGTTAACCATCCTCCTTATAAAGGAACGATAGCCTTCTCTGACAAGATTCAGAACAAACCACCAACAAGGAAGAGGGGCATATGGCACAAGTAATTCTCGAAAAACTCTCCAAGCGCTTCGGGGATGTAACCGCGGTCGACAACGTAAACCTAGAAATAAAGGATCAGGCATTCCTCGTACTTGTCGGCCCGTCGGGTTGCGGCAAATCCACAACCCTATGTATGGTCGGTGGCTTAGAAGACATCACAATACCACGCCCTATACCCCCACATGGACATCTACAACAACATGGCCTTTGAGCTTAAACTGCGGAGACTACCTAAGGATGAAATCGACAAAAAAGCAAAGAAGCAGCCCAACTTATGGGCAATGGAGAACTCCTCCACCGCAAACCTAAGACCTTATCTGGTGGCCAGAGATAACGGGTCGCCGTTGGCAGAGCCATCGTCCGGGAACCGAAAGTCTTCCTCGTGGATGAACACCCCAGCAACTTAGATGCCAAACTCCGGGTGCAGATGAGAACGGAACTAAGCAAACTCCACCAACGCCTCCAAACGACCACGATCTACGTCACCCATGACCGAACGGAGGCCGTGACCATGGGGGATCGCATCGTGGTCATGTGTGACGGTGTCATCCAACCGTTAGACCAACCTCTCACAATCTACAAGCACCCCGACAACGTCTTTGTGGCCGAATATCGACAGCCCCGCCATGAACTTCATGAGGGGAATCATCCTCCATGAAGGAGAACAGTTCTATCTTGATTTGGGCGAATACAGACTAAGCATCCCTAGGGAAAAGGTTGAGCCTCCAGGAAAATAAAAAGACCTCGAAGTCATTTGCGGCATCCGCCCCGAAGACATCTTCGATGGCGCAGTAGACGAGGTAGCAACCAGCATCAAAGCCAAAGTCGAAGTCACAGAACTCATGGGTGCGGAAATCTACGCCCATTTCCCCCTAGCCGGCAACCCCATCACCGCCCGCTTAGAAGCCGGCAGCGCCGTCAAAGACAATGAAATCCATCCCTTTACTTTCAACACGACCAAAGCCTACTTTCCTTGACATAGATACAGAACGCGCCATCAAATAATCCAGGAGGCAGGTCCCCCTTTCTTGGGTAAACTGATCGGGGAGGGATGCCTTTGAAAACTATTGGAGTCGACCTGGGAGGAACAAAACTGGCTATCGCCTTGGTAGAAAAGGGCCAGATCTTAGCAAGATACGAAGTACCCACCGCGGTGGAAAAGGGTCCCCAGGGTGTGTTCGAGCAGATCTTCCAGGGAATAGACGAAGTAATGAGGGATGATGTGATGGGGATCGGCATCGGTTGCCCCGGCACCGTGCGAGCTGAAGAGGGGATCGTCGAATTCGCCCCCAACTTAGGGTGGCGGGAAGTTGAAGTCACCGGCGTACTCCAGGTACGCTGTGGGCTGAAAATCCGTTTGGACAACGA
>JBMNRY010000065.1:0-11547 GCA_050944915.1 Limnochordia bacterium | reverse complement strand
CAAAGGAACACCAGCGAGGTCTTTCGCCTACTAAACCTTGACGCGTACGAAAGTAAGACTGATAGTTGAACTTTATGGACGGACATGATAGAATTAGTAGGGTCTTATGGACATTAGCCTCGGATAGGGAGGTGAACCGGGTGCCGAATACCAAATCGGCCGCTAAGCGGGTAAAAGTTACTGCCAAGAAAACCCTGCGTAACCGGCAGATCAAGTCCACCATACGGACAGCCATCCGTCGGTATCGAGAAGCTTTAGACAGCGGCAATCAGACTGAAGCTGTAACTGCCTTGGAGCGTGCCTTCAGTCGGATGGATAAGGCCGTTAATAAAGGTGTTATCCACAAGAATAAAGCCGCCCGCCTAAAGTCGCGGCTGTCGAAGCGCTTGACCTCTCAAACGGGGTAATCGATAAAAAAACGCCGTGGAAGTTACCAGGGCGTTTTTTTCTCCGCTAAAGCTACGATTAACATCTCTAAAACTAATTTCGCCGGCAGACTACCCTTCAATTGGGCATCGCCCTCGACTAGGGCCGACCAAATGGGGGGTAGTTCTTTTTCTGTGTAATTACCGGCCTGCTGGCAGGCCTTCTTGGCCACAAAGGAGTGGACTCCATAGGTTTTTTGCATCACCTCGGGCCGACGGCCAACGGTTAAAGCTTGGCTGATCAGGCGAAATTGGCGGGCCAACATGGCTAAGATATGGAGGGGCTCCACACCCCAGGCCAAGAGTCGGTTCAAATGCTCCAAGGCCCCCTGGACATCCCCCGCGGCCACCCCATCGGCCAGGCTGAAAATCAAACGGTCATCTTGGGGATCCCCGGGGAAAAGAAGATCTTGGGCCTCCTTTTTCGATAGGGGCTTCCCATCAGCATATAAAGCTAGTTTTTCCAACTCATGGTTGATGAGCCCTAAATCATCTCCTAGAAGGGTCACCATCTCTTGGGCGTAGCCCGGGGGAAGGGATAAGTTCAACTGCTCCGCCCTGGTGGCGATCCAGCGGGTAAGCCCCGCCCCCTGCAACCGGGGAAACTGGTAAGCCTTTCCATGTTTGACGATCCTTTTATATAATTTCCGGGTTTTATCCAGATCCCGGGCCACCAGGAGGAGATAACAATCTCCGGGGAGGCCATCGAGACCCTCGGCCAGTTCATTTTGCTGTTCCAATTCTAATTCATCGGCCCCTGTTAGAACGACAACGCCGGTGGAAGCGCCAAAGGGCACCGTGAGCAAATGACTAAGGATTTCCCGGGCCGTCGTTCGGCCTCCCTCTAAGCGGGTGAGGGCCCATTGGTATTCCTCCGGGCGAAGGATTTTGCCGACTAGATCCCGCCAAGCTTGGTTTTTCAAGAAATCCTCCGGTCCATATAACAAACTGATTTGGGGGAATTCCCCCCGCTGCCAGTCGTCAAAGATCGCATGGATCATCAAATCATCTCCCCTAGGAAGTTTCTACCCCTGCTAACCAATTCCTGCGCCACCAGCGGTTAAGGTAACTGCTCACCCGGTAACGGCCCTTCCGAAGGGTGATGGTCACTGCGCCATCCCGGTCGGTGCGCCACAGGGGAATCTCCCCTTCGGCGAAGGCATCGATAATGGCCCCTGCCGGCTGTCCAAAGGAATTAAGGCCCACAGGGATCACTACGAGCTCCGGATTGACGGCCCCGATGAACGGGGGCACAAAGGCGTTGATGCTTCCGTGATGGGGAAATTGGAACAGCTGGGCCTGGGGTACCAGTTGCCGGGCCAACATGAACTCCTGACCAGCCCGATCTAGATCGCCCGTGACCAAAAACTCCACCCCCTGGAAAGCCAAGAGGCCAACCAGGGAATTATTATTCACATCGGAGCCGGTCCCCACCAGGGGGTTTTCCGGAGGATGGAGGAATTTCAACCGACCGCCCCCTATTTCCACCACCAGACCAGCCCGCCCTTGGATATACTCCCCCTCCTCGACCAAGCGACGATAATGCCCATAGGAGCTCCTGGGGCCCCTTTGACCGTTATCGATGATTTGGCCTACCTCTAGGTTTTCCAGAACGGTGATCAAACCTAGGTAATGATCTTCATGGGGATGGGTACAAACTAGGACATCGATCCGGCGGATTCCCTGGTGGCGCAAAAAGGGCAGAAGGATATTGGCCCCCACATCGGTATAGGGCCGACCACCGCCATCGATGAGCATTGTCTTCTTTTGGGGAAACTCCAACAAAATGGCATTACCCTGGCCCACATCGATAAAGGTAATGCGCAAATCCTTCTGGTTGGCTCGCCAGTATCCGCTCCATACGAAGAAGGTAAGGCATAAACCGATGGCTACCAGCTGGCGATAACGGATAACCCTTTGACCAAGGCGATGGATGGTCAGCTTCCCTTCGGCATAGAAGCAGTAGCCAAGGCAAAGGTAATAAAGGAGCAAGAATAAAGGGTTCGGTGCCGCCGGTTCCCAATAGAGGGGAAGTCGGGCCGTTCCTTGGGCGATGATGATTAACAACCGCAAAAGCCAGGCTAAAGGATAGGCCAAAAGGGAGCCTATGGTCGGCAAGATGCTTCCTACCAACCAAGTGAGCAAGCCGAAAGCGAGGGCAAAACCGGCCAGGGGAACGGCCAGGGGGTTGGCGATAAAGCCTGCCCCTGCCACTTGGCCGAAGTGGTAGGCCATCAGGGGCAGCACCCCCAATTGAACAGCGATACAGGCGGCCAAATAGGATGGTAAAAGCCGCTCCAGATAGGGAAGGAGGTTGATGAGAAACCAGGTGGCAGTAAAGGATAATTGGAAACCGATCTCCCCCAGCTGGAGGGGATTATGAATCAAGAGAAGGAGGGCCGCCAGGGTCCAAAGGCTCATCAAATCGACCCGCCGCTGCAGATAAGGAATCAAGATACCCCCGCAAGCCATGATTAAAGCCCGCCAGGCCGAAGGCCGACCACCGCTGGCCAGGACGTAAAAGAGCATGCCCAAAAAGATAAAGCCGGGCCGGATTTTCGGGGGCAGCCGTAAAAGACTTGCTAAACGGCGGATAAACAGACCGACTAAACCCACATGGATCCCAGAAACGCTGAGGAGATGGCCTAATCCCGACCGACTAAAATCCCTTTCCACATCATCGGTCAAATACTCCCGGGCACCGGTAGCCATGGAGATTAACAAGCCCCCGGCAGGGCCGGGTAAAAGTTCCGTCCAGTAATCGATCATGCTGTGGCGTAGGGAATAGGCCCAAGCCCATAGGGTCTGGCCTCCCCCGGAGCGCTGCTGCAGGATCTGGCTTGGTTCTTCCACAAAACTGGTGGCTCCCATACCCAACCGGGTGAAATAACTGTAGGAGCAAAATTCCCCCGGGTTGCCCGCCCGACGGGGCAGGCGCAAGGGAGTCTTAAGGAGCAGATTATCGCCATAGGCCACTTCAGGACCATCTTGGGGTGACCAATCGAAGGTGACCCGGATCTTGCCCCGGCCCTGCCACCAGCGACCGGCTTCTTCGATGCCTTCCAGGCGGAGGGTAAACTGCTGGCGACCATTACTCACCCGGGGAAAATCGTCGACCACCCCCTGCCAAAGGACGGGACGGCCTAGGAAGGGATGGAGCTGCCGGGGAGCCTGCCAGTGGTTAGCCGTATGGAACCAGGCGCATAAAAGGATCAATAGATATAAAGGCAGGGATGGACGACCCGGCGGCCGGCGGTAGATGTAATAGATATAACAGCCGCTGCCGAGGAGTAAAGGCCAGAATAGATAAAGGCCCCCCTGGGGCCAAAGGAAACCACAAATAATCCCACTGCTATAAAAGCTAAGGACCCCCAGTAAAACACGCCGCATAAGCAACCACCTTTACCGGCAGGGGCGTATCGGGGGTGCTAGATATTATTTGGCCATCGGTACTCCTTTTCCTGCCGAAAGATCAAAGGACGATGGCTACTTCATCCCGGTCCATTTTCTCGATACAGCCCTGGAGCTTGGCTACTAAAGATTTATCCTCCCCAGCCGCGGCGCGGATCTGTCTGAGCAAGTCGATCCCCCGCCGTAAGCCGTAGACCAGATCCCCCTCCTCTACCCCTACCCCTTGCAGAAGCTCGTTGAAGCTAGCCCCTTGGCTCCAGCGGTAGGCGGCACCGACTAGATGGTCGTGGAAACGCACCGTGTTTAGTTCGGTGAAGGAGTCTTCCATGCTGGATAGATACTTGATGATCTTCATCACCGGTGTCAGGTTGATGAAATTTTGGGGGTGACGCAATTCATTGCGTCGCGGCTCATAATCGATGCCGACCACTAAAGCATTGATTTGATCCGGTGTTAATTCATGGAAGAACCCTTCGAAGAAGAGTTCGGTAACCAATAATTCCTGGACATAGATCCGGGAGGCAAAAAGACCCCGGGCCGTTAGTTCGTCGTCCCTTAGATAATCCAGGGCTTGGAGGAATTCCTTCTTCATTTGAAACTCTTGGAGATAATAATCGGGGGCTTGCATTTCCGCCAACCGCCGTTGCAAGCGACGCAATTGCCTTTCTTCGATCTGCCAGGTCCTCATCTGACTCCGACAATGGCGGATCTGTTCTGGCGAACACTTCTTACGGGAGCCCCGCAGTTGTTTTTCCAATTGGGCGATTTCCCGCTGCAAGATGTGACGTTCCCGCCTTTCCCGGCGGGTACCCCCTAGGGCAGCCAATCGCTCTTGCTTCCGCTGGAGTCTGCTCCGCAGTCTCCGATCATCGACAGGACATTCCGGTTTCCACCGGGCAGCACAGTATTCAGCCTCTTGGCGGGCCTCTATTTCCTGTAACTCCCGCTGCCAACGCTCCCGTTGGGCCTTATTCTGATAGCTGGCAAAGTTCTGCTGCAAAATCCGTTCGATTTCCTCGGGCCGATAGTTTTGCACCAAATTGAGAACTGTATTATAGGCCAAGGAGAAACGGCTCCGTAGGGGTTCTACGTCTTGCTCCCGCAAGCTAGGCAATTCATCGGGACGGAAATAGGTGAGATTGATGACGGAAAAGACGAAACCTTCTTCGTCGATCCCCCGCCTTCCCGCCCGACCGGCCATTTGGAAATACTCCCGGTTAGCTAAGGGCCGGAAAGTATGTCCGTCCCATTTGGTCAAAGATTCAAAACAGACGGTACGACAGGGAAAGTTAAGGCCCACGGCAAAGGTCTCGGTGCAGTAAATAATTTTCAACAGTCGCTTTTCGAAGAGTTCTTCTACCACATCTTTGACTACGGGCATCAGCCCCGCGTGGTGAAAAGCAATGCCCTTCTGCCACAGGGAGAGGAGATTCCGTACACGGCTAACCCCACCGGCGGGATAACGCTCGGCGATGGCCATGGCGATCTGCCTGATGTGTTCCTTTTCCCCGGGTTCTAAATAGTCGTTGGTTTGGGACAGTTCCCAAGCGCTTTCTTCACACCGGCGACGGCTGAACATGAAAAACAAGGCGGGGAAATAGCCCGGCCCAATATACTCCACCAAATCCCGGTGGGTTGTGGCCTCCACATCGCCGATCCGGTCTTTCTTGACTAAACGGCGGAAATATTTCAAGAGTTGTTTGCGGCTGCAAAGACCCCGTTCCTTCTCATAGAGGTGATGTTCTAGAGGCACCGCCCGTTGATGGTGATAAACGATCTTAATGTCCTGATTTTGGATCTCACCGATCCAACCGGCCAATTCGGACACATTGGGGATGGTGGCACTCAAACCGAGAAAACGCATTTGGGGAGGCATGAAAATCAGACTTTCCTCCCAGACACTACCCCTGTCGGCATCGTCGATGTAATGGATTTCATCGAAAATGACATAGGCCACATCGGCCACCCGATGGAGATCGGCATGGAGCAAATTCCGAAAGATTTCGGTAGTCATGATCAAAATGGGAGCATCCTGGTTGATGACTAAATCCCCGGTGAGGATCCCTACCGCCTCGGGTCCCAAGAGCCGTTTGAATTCTTTAAATTTCTGATTACTAAGGGCTTTAATCGGTGCCGTATAGATAACTTGCTTGCCTTCCCGATAGTTCTTTTCGATGACATAATCGGCGATGAGGGTCTTACCGACCCCGGTGGGCGCCGAAACCAACACCGAATAGCCCTGCTCGATATATTCGATGGCTTCCAACTGAAAGGGATCGAGGGTAAACCCCCGGTAGGTACCATCATGGGCTAAGAGCAACTTCTCGTCCCTCACCTAAACATCATCCTTTAGCGTTAATTTCCCATTGTTCCAGCCCCTGGGGATCATCGGTCCATCAATACCCAACAGGGTTCTAGGGGTTGGATTTGGGCCGTGCCGTTGGTCAAATCCCTGATAAAAGCCTCCATGTATTCCGCTCGCTGGGGCGGGACTGTGATTTGGGCTTTCACTTGGGCACCATAGTCGACCTCCGTCATCTGGCCGCCGATGGAATGCAGTTCATTTTGCAGTTTCCCCAAGAAGGGATAATCTAATTGGACGGCAAACTGATTTTGCTGCACCATATAACCCTTGGGCGCTTCTTTGAGCCCTTGGGTCGCCGCCCTGCTGTAGGCTCGGATTAATCCACCGGCTCCTAAGAGGATCCCACCGAAATAGCGGGTCACCACCACTAGGACATTACAGATATCTTCCCTTTGGATGACTTCCAAGACGGGGCGGCCTGCGGTGCCGCTAGGTTCCCCATCATCGCTGAAACGCACCTGTTCGTCATCACCGAGGCGCCAGGCCCAAACATTATGGGTGGCATCTTTATGTTGTTCCCTGATTTCTTCCAAGATGGCCCAAGCATGTTCCTCATCCCTGATGGGCACCACATGGGCTATGAACTCCGATTTCCGGATGGTAAGGCTACTGGTGGTCCTTTTGGTCACTACACGATATTTTCCCATCTCTACTATTTCCCCCAAATTGTCTGTTGCCCGCCTTGCCCCCAGGGAGCAAAAAGCTGACCACCGACAATTCCTGATCTATGCTCATGGCGCTGGGGTAGAGCTTGACCAGGCCAGTCTTTTGTACTCCCCCATGATCTCGCGCCAGTTATTCCCAGGTAGTCTCTATGTTTCCGTTTTCCACATCCTTAGAACTAATCCTGCCCTATGCCCTAAGGGAGGACCGATCTTATGGCTTAATGGAAGGAAATGGGAAATAGTCAGCGAATAGTTATCGGTATTAATAATGGGGGGAAGATAATTATGCGTATTAGGATGACCATCGCTCGTCGCCTCTTTTTGTTGACCATCATCGTCGGAGCTTTGCCCCTGCTAGTTTTAAGTACCTATAACTATTTCCAAGCCACCGAACTGTTGGAAGAAGGAATCTACGCCCAGGCCGCCCTTTATCGAGATATTCTCACCGCTCGCATCGAAGATTTCTTCATTCAACACCGTCAAAATGCCCAAGTATTAGCCGGTGCGGGGGAAATCACCGCTGGGTTAACTTACTATTCCCAGATCGGTTCTTACGCCCATAGGGAGTGGCTAAGCTATCTACCAACCTTAGAGAATTTTTCCCGCCTTGTTTTAGAACAATACGGCTATAGCCAGATCTTTCTCACCGACCCCCAGGGGATCATCGTTTTTGCTTCCGATGGAGGGATTATGGGCACCGATATCAGTCAACGGGATTACCTGCAAAGCTCCCTAGGGGGCCGGCCCACTTGGTCGGAACTTTTCTATTCCGATGTGGTTCAACATAATGCCTTCGTCATCTCGGTGCCCGTTTGGGTAGACAAACAGATCCGGGGAACCTTGAATATCATTTTGGATCAAGCCCATATGGATCGAATAGTGCAACAAGGCATGGATTTGCTGGGGGCCAGTGCCGATGTTTACCTCATCGACGGTCAAGGGATGCTCCTGTCCAATGCCCGCTACGGTTCCTACGGCGAGGGTGCACTACATCTGTCTTTAAACACCTTGGCCAGTCAAGAACTCCGGGAAGCTATGGGCCAGGGTCAATGGAGCTTTCGTCGGCAGTTGGAATATGAGGATTATCGAGGGGAAGCGGTCCTGGGCTCCTTAAGCCTTGTTCAGCTAGGGGAAGCTCCGGCGGGATTAATCATCGAAGTCGACCGGAGCGAGGTCTGGTCGCCCATCTTTCGGTTACGGAATAACATGGGAGTTTTCTTCATCGTGATCAGTCTCTTTGGTTTGACGGTGAGCTTCCTTAGCTCCCGGGCCATCAGCCGCCCTATCGCTTATATAGCGGAGCTTACCGGTCAGTTGGCCGACGGGGATCTCCAGCTGCAGATCGAAGCCAAAGGTAATGATGAAATCGGTCAAGCTTTACGTAGTTGTGGTCAAATGGTGATCAAGTGGCGACAGCTCATCGGCGCCATTGGGAACCATGTAGCCCAAACGGCGGCCGCCTCCCAAGAAATGGCGGCCACCGCCGGTCAGTTAAGCGCGGCCATCGAAGAAGTGGCCAGTAGTACCAACGAATTTACGGGACATATCCACCAAGTTGACGAAGGCGCCAAAAGGATGGCTGAGAATTGTACCCATCTCCATCGGGAGGCTATGGCCGGCCGGGGGGCTATCCAAGAGGCGGTAGTCATGATGACGGAGATGACCAAGGATGTGGAACAACTGGCGGAGGAGCTCACCGGTTTAGGGAGCCGTTCCAGGGAGATCGGTGAAATCATCCATCTCATCATGGGCTTTGCGGAGCAGACTAATCTCTTAGCCCTCAATGCCGCCATCGAAGCCGCCCGGGCAGGAGAGCACGGCCGGGGTTTTGCCGTCGTCGCCCAGGAAGTCCGCAAGTTGGCGGAAGGATCCAGTGATGCCGCCGGTCGGATCACCGCCTTGATCCAAGATATCCAAGGGGATATAAACCAAGTGGTGAACAAAGTACAAGCTGATGCCCAAAAGACCGGCGATAGCTTAAGGCTGGCTCAAAATCTAGAGAACACCTTTGGGGCCATCCTGCGACTGATCGACGAGGTCAACGAAGAAGCCCATCGAGTGGCCGAAGCAGCCGCCGATTTAACCTCCGGTGGGGAAGATATCGCTGCGGCCAGTCAAGAACAAGCCGCGTCGGTCACCCAGTTGGCCGGGACCGCAGAAGGGGTCAGCCGGTTGGCCGCTACCATCGAGGAAACTATGGGAAGTTCCTTCAAGTTATAAAGGGAAAATTTAACCAAAAAGAGAATTAGGAAACGGGTTAAGAAAAGGGAGGGTGCTTTATGGATTTAACAACCCATTGGAATGACATGTACCGCCGTTATTTACCAGCTAACCTTGAAAAGATTTCCCAAGTCCCAGGTGTGATCTTAGGCTTTCATTCCACCATCGATGGATTAAAAGGGGTCAATCCCCAGGAATTGGAAAACATCCTCCGGGAAGATGACGCATTGCGGGAAGAAGTGCTGGCCCGCCAAGGACAAATTCCCCTGGAGATCAATTCCCCCGCGGATCTTTTGGTGGGACTCCTCGATTCGATGCAAAAGGGTAAAGCCCTGCAGTTGATCATTCGCTCCGAGGAAACCTTCCGGTGGACTATGGAAAATTTCGGCTATGATCGTTTGCGCATCGGGGGCACATCGGGCAACATGGCCAATTACCTAAGCCCCATCGGCTTTGAGCAGATCTTGGTTTACGCTAATCCTTTGACCAAGGAACAGGCGGAACTGTTCATCGATCGACCTAACCTATTCGTCATGGTCGAAGAAGACGGAGAATATGTTCTTAAACAACCCCGTCAAGCCTATGAAGGGGAAGGGGTTTACGCCGTCCACTGGATCTTTGAATATCCCGCGGGTTTAGAGATTAATATCCCCGGGCTCCAGTTTACCACCCCTCGGGCCAACCGGTATATCGCCGCTTGGAATCCCATCAATAACCGACTGCAAGTCCGGGAGGATTTCAAAGCCGGTGTCGTAGCCAAGAACGAATCCTTCAGCCACTTTGTCATTTCCGGCTTCCACATCCTTTCGGAAAATTACCCCGATGGTTCTACCTACCGGGATTGTCTGCAACCGGTAGCCGATTATCTCAAGCTTCTGGGAGAAGAGGCACCCCATATGAAGAAGCACTATGAGTTTGCCTCCATCGCCAGCAGCAAGATCCGCAAGGGGATCGTCGATCTGATTTTACCCCTGGTGGACAGCCTCGGTCTCAACGAAGTGGAAATGGTGGCCTTGTTGAAAGATATCGGACAAACCGAGGTGGCCGCGGCCATCGAAGGCCAGGATTCCATCGAAGCCGTCTTACGGGGCGTGGAAGTCCTGATGGAACACACAGGGCTGAAGCGGGTCCATCTCCACGATCTAGGCTATTACCTCTGCTTAGTGAAGGAAGGCTTCGTATCTGCAGAGGCAACCCGTTCCGGGCTGCTCTTAGCTGCCACCTTAGCCGCCGCCCGCTCGGCAGCCGGTACCATTGAAGACAAAAGTGAAATTGAAGGTGGCTTAGATATCCCCCTCTCCACCCGGGGTCTAGAGAAGTTCCACGCTTTGGCCGAGCACCTCAAGGCCGGCGAAGAGTTCTTCCAAACGGGTACCACCAAGTATGGTCCCCACGACCTGGCCTTCCTGCCCACTAAGGTGGTTCCCAAACCTGTCCTCACCGTTGGGCTAGGGGATATTATCTCCTCTTCCTCTTTCATCATCGGTACCCTTTAAAACAACGATGGCCGCCAACTGGCGGCCCTTTTTCTATGAACAACACATAAAGCCTGGATAACAATTGTAAAAGCTTAAGGGCTGGTGTATACTGAAACCATGATTTTCAGGGAGGTGAACCTGGTGAAGGAAAAGGTAAGTAAAGTAATCGAAGAAATTCGGCCCCGCTTACAAGCCGATGGCGGGGATGTGGAATTGGTAGATGTACAAGATGACGGAACCGTCCTGGTTAGATTGGTCGGGGCTTGTGCCGGTTGCCCCATGTCCCAGATGACCCTGAAGAACGGCATCGAACGGATACTCAAGGAACAGATCCCCGAGGTCACTACCGTAGAATCGGTTTAAGGGACATAAGGGAAGGACTCTAACCTTCCCTTCTTTCCATCATCATCCCCATTTCGATTAACCTTTCAACCTCGCGGTAGGCAACGAGGAATTCGGAAGAATCCTTGTCTAAGGCCAGTAATCTTTCGAATTTGGCTTGGGCTTCCTGCCAATTAATGCTGTCCTTTTGTAGGGCGGCCAGTTCCATAGCCTCGATACCCTCCTCAAAAAACTTACCCATGTATCTCTTTCTCGGATTAATAAGCGGTTTCTCCTATCTATTTACCACATCTTCCGAAAAAATCCTGCGATAATATAGAAAATTTTAACCTTTATTTCCCGGTAATAAGCGTCGGGGGAGCATCTCTTCTTCCCGAATGTAAAGACAGGTCAACAGAAGGGAGATCAAAAGGAGGATGGTCATCACCCAAAAGGGCCAAGGGGAACCGAAATTTAGAAAATAGCCGAGGAAGATGGGAGCCAAGGCTACACCTAAGCTGCGGAGGCTGCCCGCTAAAGTCGTTAGAACCCCCCGCTGTTCGCCTCCAACGCTGCTGGTTACTAAGGTATCCAAGGGAGGTAAAGCCAGCCCGCCCCCGATCCCGAGGCCAAAAATGGCCACGAAAAAGCCAAAACGACCT
>JBMNRY010000064.1:0-11556 GCA_050944915.1 Limnochordia bacterium | reverse complement strand
AACCTGACCAAAGATTACGCTGGATTTTGGGCGGTGAAGGGCCTAAGTTTTGCCGTGGAAGCCGGGGAAATCTTCGGCTTTTTAGGGCCCAATGGCGCGGGAAAAACGACGACCATCAATATGCTCACCGGTCTTGCTAGGCCCACCTCAGGTTCCATCACCTTCATGGAGATGGATTTGGTGAAGAACATCAAAAAGGCTCAAGGCTACATGGGCATCGTCCCCGATGAAAGTAATTTGTACCCCGAAATGAATGGATTCGATAATCTATGCTTTTGTGCCGCCCTTTACGGGATGGAAAAAGGGCAGCGGGAGCGGCGGGCCCAGGAGCTGTTGGAGCTTTTTGGGCTAGCCTCTGCCGCCAAAAGGCCCTTCCAAGCCTATTCCAAAGGGATGAAAAGGAAGTTAACCATCGCCGCGGGGATCATCCACCAACCGAAGATCCTCTTCTTAGATGAGCCCACCACAGGTATCGATGTGGAAAGTGCCCGGCATATCCGTCATTTGATTGGCGAACTAAATGCCAGTGGCACCACCATTTTCTTAACAACCCATTACCTAGAAGAAGCCGAGCGGTTATGCCATCGGGTAGGCTTTATCGTCGAAGGTCAGATCGCCCGCCTCGGCCCCATGGATGAGCTGATGGGTGCCAAAGATCAAAAGACCACTGTGCAATTGATCATCGAAGGTAACGGGGCCGCCTTAATGGAGGAATTACAAGGGGGTTTCTCCGATTATGCTATAAGTTTCATCGATGCAGAGACGGTGAACATCAGCTCACCTGGAAGGATCAATTTAGCTCCCTTGATGGGGTTCTTCGCCGAAAGGGAGATCCCGGTCTATGAAGCTAAGATCCTGCGGCCTTCCCTGGAGGAGGTTTTTCTGCGGGTAACAGGCATCGAGTTGGCCAAAAGAAAGGGAGCCGAGGAGGAGGGGTCACGGTGAAAAGCTGGATTGCCTTTGCTAACATTTTGATGAAGGATATGAAAAACTATTATTTCAAACCTCCCAATATCAGCTGGGGCATTATTTTCCCCGTGGCTTGGACCCTCATGTTCTTTCTTCGGACCGGCAGTTCCGTCGATATCCGCGCTATCCTGCCGGGGGTCATGGCCTTATCCATCCTTTTTGGTACCACCTCGATGTTGGCGGTGACCATCACCTTCGAGCGGCGGAGTCGGTCCTTCGAAAGATTACTACTGGCTCCCATCAGCCTTAATCTACTGATGTTGGCTAAGACCACAGGAGCCATCTTCTTCGGGATCCTCAACGCCTTCATCCCCGTACTATTTGCGGTCCTTTTCGTCGACTTATCGGGAGTCCCTTGGGCCATGGTCTTTGTCAGCGTCGTCCTCATGGCCGTCACATCGACCTTCCTGGGATTGTTCATCGCCGTTTCCGTCAGGGAAGTCTTCGAAGCCCAAACCTTCTCCAACTTCTTCCGCTTTCCCATGATGTTCCTGTGCGGACTTTTCATTCCCTTGGAGAATCTACCATCCCCCTTGCGGGCCATTGCCCATCTTCTGCCCTTAACCTACGGCGTAGACTTGTTGAAGACCGCGATTACCGGCCACGGCCTCTTTTCTCCGTGGACCAGTTTCCTTTTCCTGGTAGCCTTTAGCTTAGGCTTGTTTCTGATCAGTGTTCAGAACATCAATAGAAAATGGATTCATTAAAACGGGCGGGGAGCCAATACATATTTCAGGTACCATCTAAAAAGGCAGAGCCATTGCACATAGCGGATTTCGCCCGGGCTATCGATATTGATTTCTCGGAAGGCCCGGTTCAGTTGTCTTTTTGTAAACAGCGCGTACAATCCGGCCCCATGCTTTTGCAAACCATGGGTAATAAAACGTTGATAAGAACCCCAGCGGGCCGGTGGCATGTCCGGTTGGCTCTTTTTGGACATGTGAAGCAACACTACATCGACGCTAGGTTGGGGATGGAAATCGGACCGCCGAAAAAAATAGACGATCTCCAGGTCAAATCTTGGTTTGATGAGCAGTGAACGAAGGTTTTCTCGGGGCTTGCCCAGGAAGCGTTTGGCGGCGCCTTTTTCCATGGTCAACCATCCCTCGCTGGGAGGGTTCTTTGCTTCGGTCAGCTTGCGAACGATGTCCGTCGTACGGGAAAAAGGGATGTTGGCAAAGACGCCATTGGAGGAAATCTTGGTGGAACAGCTCTAGGTTGTCGGCCCCTTTAACAGTCTATCGTAGAGTCTTTTGTCGATTTCGATGGTCGTTACCTTCCGGCATTTTGCCATCAGAGGCCGGGTGATATGGCCTTTGCCGGGACCAATCTCAACCACATGGTCTTCGCGGGTGATGCTTGTTCGATTGAGTAACCGTTGAATTGTCTTCTAGCTTGTTAAATAGTTCTGGGATACCCAAAGGGGCGGCTGAGGCCGCCCTCGCCTATTTTTAGACAACAAAAATACACCTCTTTTCCATTCTACTCAAGTCAAAAAGGCGCGCAAAAACAGAGGAAGTCCTAGATTCCCTCTGTTAAGAGTGTTTAATTGCGCAAACGAATAGAATGGGTCATCGGTGTATTTGAGCCTCCAAAGGTTGGATTACCTTTATAATAAAGGACCCCTTTCAACGGGTCTATAATTCTCCCTCAAAACATAGGATAACCTAGATATGCTAAAGGGGTGAACAGCGTGGTTGCATTCTGGAGGAAACTAGGGGTTCTTCCCCGACCGAAACTCAACTTTCGACTCCCCTTTCTTAAACCTCCTCCACCGAAAGAACCAACTTTGGAAGACGAGGTGCGGGAAGCACTGGCCGATTACATCATCGCTGAGAAGATCTTTCAAGAGGTGGGTCCCGAGTTCATCGACTCGGCCATCCTCCATTGGAAAAGCATGGAAGAACGTTATCGAGTCTTATTGCGACGGCTGCGGGCCCAACGGTTAGCGGGCTAATTTGAGCTTCACCCGTTCCAGAGCCCTTTGCAGGGAACGGATACCCCTTTCCTTAGCTTCGGGACTCATATCTTTACGCTTTTTAATAGTTTCAATGGCCCCTTGTATCTCCCGGATTTCATCCCGTTTTCCTGACCAAAGCATCGGTCACCCTCCCTTCTATTACCAGTTTAGGCAGATTAGAGCCTAAATATACTCATAATCTGAAAATAGTTGACAAGCCCCTGGAAGATCGGGGGTTTTAGGCTGTTGGATGAGCCTTGGCGGTGGGAGCAGGCCCCTTAAAGCCCGAGCATTAGTCGGACTAAGATGACGGCCGCGAGAAAACCGGCTACATCGGCGATGAGGGCACAGCTTAAACAATGACGGGCATCTTTTATGCCGACGGAGCCTAGATAAACCGTGAGGACATAAAAGGTAGTCTCGGTACTGCCCATCAGGGCCGAGGCCGTAAGGCCGATGATGGAGTCGGGCCCATATTGATGCAAAAGCTGGCTTAACATACCTAAGGAACCAGAGCCCGAGAGGGGTCGCAAGAAGGCTAAAGGTAGGACTTCTTTGGGCGCCTGAAGGAATTCGGCCAGGGGTGTGGCCCAGGATAAAAGGGCATCCATGGCACCACTGCGCCGGAAGATCTCGATGGCGAAAAACATAGCTATCAAATATGGAAGAATGCGTAGGGCGATTTGGACGCCTTCTTTTGCTCCCGCCACGAAGGCTTCGTAAACGGCTACTCCCCGGAGATAACCAAAGAAGGGGATACCTAATAACAACAGGGGGATGGCCCAGCGGGAGATGATGTCCATGATTTGGAGAAAGCCGCCCATCATTGACCTCGCCTCCAGTGACGGAGTACCCGATCGCTCATGATGGCTGCGGCGGTGGAAGCCGCGGTAGCACCGATGGTGGGCCCTAGGATCCGGGTCGGATCGGCAGAGCCGGCCGCTGTCCGCAGGGCGATGATGGTGGCGGGAACCAGGGTTAAACTGGAGCTGACGACGATCACGAAGGTGCACATGGCATCGCTGGCCCGGGAGGAACCTTTGTTTAACCGTTGGAGCTCTTGCATGGTCTTTAGTCCCAAGGGTGTGCAGGCATTGCCTACGCCTAACAGCCCGGCGGCCAGGCTGAGGGTGATGGCGCCCAGGGCTTGATCTTGGGGAGGAACCGAGGGAAAGAGCCAACGTACCAGGGGATGGAGGAGGCGGGCTAAGAGTCTGGTTAAACCGGCCTCCTGGGCGATGCGCATCATGCCCGACCAAAGGGCAGTGACGCCGATGAGGCCGATGACGATGGTTACCGCCTGACCCGCTCCGGCGATGGCTCCTTCGGTAACGACTTCCACCTGCCCAGAATGGGCTGCGGTGAGAATACCCGTCGCAATGAGCACCAACCAAATGAGATTGATCATCAACCCACCTCCCTCGAACAATAAAAACTATGCAGAGGGAGGCTTAAACATGAACTTTCTGCCTTCCTAAATAATAGATATCATCGATTTGCTCCACTGACTGATAAGCTCCTTGGAAACCGACGAAGACCGGTCGGCCCCCTTGGAGGTAGACTTTCGGTAGGCGACGGTTGATGCAAGTCCGCCGGACTTGGATTTCCAGGTTGTCATCGACATCCGGGGGTAGGCCGATGGTGGTCATATTCATGGATACCCGTCCCAGCAAAGGAAGGCTCTCCTTTGGCCCTTTAACGGGACGGCTGGGGCGGAGGAGTCCCCGAAGGATGTGTTTCCAAGCTCGGCGGGGGGATGGGGCCGGTTCAAGGCTTACTCCATCGGCATAACCGATGGGTAAAACGCCGATGGAGGTCCTTTTCTTTGTTACATACTCCCGGCCATAACCGACACCACTGCCCGGGGGCAGGACTTTTCGAAAGATGGGCCGGGTTTTCAACCGCCAGGTCTCCTTGAACCCCTTACCCCCTTGGCCGTAGAGGAGGGTGCCTACTCGGACCATCTCTAAATGGCTTTGGGGTAAGGAATAGAGAGTTTTGCTGCTGGCACAATGGCGCAAAGGAATGTGGATACCCCGCTGATGTAAGGCCCTACAGAGGGCTACAAAGACATCCAACTGGCGCTGGGTGGGACGGAGTTTTTCCCCTTGGGGAAAATGGGTATAAATTCCTTCCAACTCTAGACCTTCTAAACGCAAGATACGGCCGGCTAAATCGGCGGCTTCCTGGGGCAAGACCCCCAGCCGACCCATGCCGCAGTCCACCTTTAAATGCACCTTTATTAGGCGGCCCTTGCGCCGGGCGGCCCAGGCTAAAGCCCGGGCGAAGGATAAATCACAGACGGTCATCCGTACATCCATAGAGACGGCAAAGGCAGCGGCATCGGGGGCAGGGCTGAAGACCAGAATGGGCTCCTTAATCCCTCCAGCCCGTAACTCCTGGGCTTCCCAAAGATCAGCCACCCCTAGCCATTCGATCCCTTCTTCGAGGATGGTTTTAGCCACCGGCAAGGCTCCATGGCCGTAACCATCACCTTTGACGACTCCTATGCACAAGATGCCCGGATCTAAGGAAGTCCTAATTTGGCGGGCATTGTAGGCGAGGGCATCGAGGTCGACTTCCACCCAGGCTGGGCCAAGGGGCTGCACATTACTCACCCTTCCGGGAGGAAAGGAAGCGATCCCGCAAACGCAGTAGTTCCTTATGCCAGGGTTCCGTACGGCGCCAGAGGCCATAAAGAAGGGGCCGATAGACTAGATCATATTCACCGAGATACTCAATCCGTTGGGCGCCAAAGCCTGTTTTGAATTTATACAATCCGTACAGAGGATTGGCGGGATCATCTTCCCCCGAAACGCCCCGAAAATCGTAGATGCGACAGCGATGGCGCTGGGCCCAGCGGATCATGGCCCATTGGAGGACGTAATTGGGCATCACATTCCGGTTGTGATTGGCCGAGGCCCCGTAGACATACCAGGCGGTAGCCCCTAACCGGAACAGGAAAGCCCCCGCGATATATTCCCCTTCATAGGAAGCCATGAAGAGTTTGCCCAGGCCCGGGGGGACTAAATAGTCCCATAACAGCTGGAAATAGTCGTAAGACCGGACTTGGAAGTTATCCCGCTCTGCCGTCTCTAAAAGGATCTGGTAAAAGACGGCCAGATCGGCTTTGGTACAGCTTTCTTTGATGCGCACTCCTTTTCGTTGACCATAACGGATGTTGTAACGGGTCTTAGCCTTCATCTCTGCCAATAGTTGCCCTTCCCCGGGGGTAATATCTAACTGCATCACAAACCGGGGCTGGATGCCTTCGAAGTTTGGTCCTTTGTCGAGATGGAGGAAATTGCGCTTCAAGAGGATCTGATGGATATCCCGTCGATGGGAGGGTACCGGTGGATCGATCTTTAAGAACAGGGCTCCTTCCCGGCGGGCCAGTTGGGCCACCTGCTCCAGGAGGAAATCGAAGGTCCGCTGATCTTTGAAGTCGAGGACGGGCCCCCGGGGTGCATAAAAGATGGGCGCCTTAATCCCAGGTAGTTCTCGTTTAAGGATGGCCATGGTACCTTTAATTCGACCGCCCTCGAGGACCGCGAACCGGATAGGCTCCCAACCTGTTCGGCTTTTGATTTCCCCCCATTGGTAGCTTTGGAGCAGATCACCGCCTTGGGCGGCCACATATTCATTAAAGGCAGCCTGCTCCTTGGCACCCACCAATTTAATCTCCATTGACTTCACCCCTCACCCCATAGACTATGCTGACTAGTACTCCGGGGTTACAGGCATACGGGATGAATTTGGGCATAGAAATTAAGGAGAACGGAGGTGGGTCGATGAAAGGCAGACTATGGTTCATTCTCATCTTGCTTTCCTTCCTGGGAAGCCCCATCCTTGTTTGGGCCCAGGAACCACCGGAGATCGTGATCCCGGCGGCGATCCTCCTCGATGGTCAAACGGGAGAAATCCATTACGGAAAGAACGAGCATGAGCGGCGCTCTATCGCCAGCACCGTGAAAATCATGACCATCCTGTTGGTGGCTGAGGAAATCCAGGCGCGGAAGATGAAACTCAGCGATGTGGTCACAGCCAGTGCCAATGCCGCTTCCCGGGAAGGTACCCAGATCCGACTGCGAGCGGGGGATAAATTCACCGTCGAAGAACTCCTCTACGCTACGGCGTTAGTATCGGCCAATGATGCTGCAGTTGCCTTGGCGGAGCACCTCGCGGGCAGTGAGCGGGAATTCGCCCGGCTGATGACCGAGCGGGCCCGCAGTCTAGGTTTGAAAAACACCGCCTTCGTCGATGCCACCGGACTCTTACCGGCCTCCAGCGGCAATTATTCTACCGCCTATGATTTGGCCCAATTGATGCGTTACGCCATGGGTAACCCCATTTTTGCCCGGATTGTTGGAACGAAAGAATATGATTTAAAGGCTCAAGGCCGCACCATCCGCAATTCCAACGATCTGTTGTTTACCTTCCCTGGGGCCGATGGAGGCAAAACAGGGGTGACCACCCCTGCGGGCCACACCCTGGTGGCCTCGGCTTCCCAAGGGGGTTGGCGGCTCATCGTCGTCGTCTTAGGCCCCAAGAGTCGGGAGCAGCGCTTCGAGCAGGCCCAGGCCCTTTTCGAATGGGGTTTTGCCCATTTAGAGACCATTCTCCGCCAGGGGGAAGAGGTGACCCAGATCCCCGTCCGGGAAGGGGCCCGCTCCCAGGTGACTTTAGTACCCAGGACCGATGTGAAGACCATTTTGGTCGGGGAAAGAAGGCCCAACTTAAGTCGACGATTGGATGTGCCTAAGGCCGTCGACGCCCCCATCAGGCAGGGGGATGCCCTAGGTGAGTTGATCATTCTTAAAGATGATGTCGAAGTAGGTCGGGTCGATTTGGTGGCCAAAGGGAATGTGGGGCGGGCCAATATCTTTAGTTATCTGCTCCAATGGCTCCTGGACCTGCTCGGCATCGGTTAGGGGAGGTTAGCCATGGCTAAGGTCCCTTTGCTGACCGTACGGAGACGCATCTCGGGGTTGCTTGTAGCAGCCGTTTTATTCAGCCTTTTCCTCGGGGGGCGCCTCGTCTACCTCCAGTTGGCCAGGTATGAATTTTTCACCGAAAAGGGATTGCAACAGCGGATGCGGCCGATCCCCATCGATGCCAGGCGGGGAACCATCTATGATCGCAACGGGCATATCCTCGCGGAAAGCGTCAGCGCATCGGCGGTCTTCGCCATCCCCGCCGAAGTAGAAGAACCGGCTCAAACGGCGGAAAAACTGGCCCAACTCCTGGATTTGGACTACGATTTTGTCTACAAACGATTGACTAAACGTTCAGCCGCCGAATGGATCAAAAAACGGGTCACCGAAGCCGAAGCCCAGGCTGTCTACGATCTGGAGCTGGCCGGGATCGGGGTGGTGGAAAATCCCGTACGCCATTATCCCATGGGTAGCATCGCTCCCCAAGTCTTAGGTATTGTGGGTATTGATAACCAAGGATTGGAAGGGATCGAGCTTTTCTATGATCGGGAATTAAGGGGTGTTCCCGGGCGCTTGCTGGTAGAGCGGGATGCTGCGGGCAGGCAAATCCCCCACGGGATAGAGGAGTACATTCCCCCCGTTGATGGCTATGATCTGGTTTTGACCATCGATCAGCATATCCAAAGGATCGCCCAGCGGGAAGTAGAGCGAGCGGTGGCGCAAACAGGCTCAGTCAAAGGTCTGATCCTCATCGCCGATCCCAAAACGGGGGCCATTTTGGCCAGCGCCCAAGTGCCCAATTATGATCTAACGGATTATCAAGCTTATCCTGCTGCCAACCGACGTTTGATGGCCATCACCGACCCTTATGAGCCGGGTTCTTCCTTCAAAGCGGTGACCGCGGCCATCGCGTTGGAAACGGGGGTAGCCAGCTTAAACAGGGGCTTTTTCGATCCCGGTTATGTGATGATCTCCGGTTGGCGGGTGAGGTGTTGGTTCCGAGGGGGACACGGGCCCCAAACCTTTGTCCAAACCCTGGAGAACTCCTGTAACCCGGCCTTTGCCACCATGGGCGTGGAAATCGGACCGGAACGATTTTATGACTATTTGCACCGTTTCGGCTTTGGTAAACCCTTAGGGCTCGATCTCCCTGGGGAATCGGGGGGGAAAATCCGTAAACCAGGCCCCAACATTCCCCTGGTGACTTGGGGTAATATCGGGTTTGGGCAAGGATTAATGATCACTCCCCTTCAATTGGTGGCGGCCTATTCGGCCATCGCCAATGGTGGCACTTTATTGCGACCTTATCTAGTGCAAGAGATCCGGGATCGAGAGGGAAATGTGATTTATAAAAACGAGCCGGAGATGATCGGACAGCCGGTGAGCAAGGAAGTGGCCGATAAGGTCCGTATGGCCCTTCGCTCGGTCATCGTTAATGGTTCGGGGAAGAGGGCGGAAGCCCCCGGCTACCGGGTGGCTGGCAAAACGGGCACCGCCCAATTGGTGGAAGGAGGCCGCTATAGCCACACGAAGATGGCTTCTTCCTTTGCTGGGTTTGCCCCCGCGGACGATCCGGTCATGACTGGTCTATTGGTGTTATGGGAACCTAAGGGGGCCTTCTTCGGTGGGATCATCGCCGCACCGGTCTTTAGCCGTCTGGCGGGCCAGATCCTTCCCTATCTCGGGGTTGCGCCTCAAAGAAGGGGAACTGAGGACCGTGGCGGTGTGGAGGTTGTTGTGCCGCCACTGCAGGGAACCGCCACGGATGAGGCGTTTAGGATTTTACAGCAGATGGGCTTGCGGGCTTCCGTCTTGGGCGAAGGTCCCCGGATCATCGACCAAACGCCCCTCGATGGCGCCCAGGTCCAACGGGGAACGAAGGTGTATTTATACACCGATCCCAGCTCCTTCTTAGAAGAAGGGATCATCGTCCCCATGTCCGAGGAAGCAACTTGGTCGCCTCTTTTGGTGGCTCCCTAGGAAACCTTTCGCTCGATGTTGCATATACTTATCACTAGTTGACTGGTTTCGTCTCAGCAGCTCCCCATTGCCCCTGGAGCAATATTGCAAAAAGTACAAATTGTTTGGTTTTAGTGCAAAGCCTGCGGGTGTGGCCTAAGTAAGGTGCCCGGACCAACCGGGAGATGGAGGTGCAAATCCTCCCGCCCGCTCCAGGCTTTTTTCTTGTTTAGAAAGCTCAATTGGCGAAAAACTAAAGAATAAGGCTATGGGAAGGAGAAAAAGGGGGATTTTCCCCGTCAGCGGGACCTTGGATGACCGAAAATCCTTCCCTCGGTTGTTTCCATTTGGGAAATATCTGCTATAATTAAGGTCAGGAAAGGTCAACATCAGGAAAGGTCAGCGAGGAGGAAGTTGGATGGCGACCCTAGCTGATGCTATAGAAAGATATCTTAAGAGAATGCTGGAGCGGGCGGGGGAGGGTGTCATCGAAATCCGGCGGGTGCAGTTGGCCGAGGAGTTCTCCTGTGTCCCCTCCCAAATCAACTATGTCTTAGAAACCCGTTTCACTCCAGAGAAGGGTTATATAGTGGAAAGCCGACGGGGAGGAGGCGGTTATATCCGGATTTTCCGGGTTTTGTGGGGAAGCCCTCCCCATTTATTCCAACATATTTGCGATTCCATAGGCGAGAAGATCAATCAAAGATCCGCGGACAGCCTCCTTACCAGGTTGAGGGAACTAAGGGCTTTAGATGAAAAACAGGATGCCCTCATTCGCGGCGCCCTACGGCGGGAAACGGCCGGTCTGCAGGAACCCTGGAATGATATCCTCAGGGCCTCCCTGCTTAAGGCCATGTTGATGATGGCTTTCCAGGAATCCTAAGGGGGAGTGAAAATGCTGTGTCAAGAATGCCAAAAGCGGCCTGCCGTCGTCCATTTTACCAAGATCGTCAACGATCAAAAAAGTGAGATCCACCTGTGCCAAGAGTGTGCCCGAGAAAGGGGCGACTTGGCCATGATGATGGAGCCGAGCTTAAGTATCCAGAACTTATTCGCCCATTTTTTCGAAGGGGAGCCTCGGACCGTCGTTTTCACCCGGTGCACCAATTGTGGATTGACCCAAAGGGATTTCCGCCGCCTCGGACAATTGGGTTGCCCTGAGTGCTATGAACATTTTGCCGATCAGCTTAAGCCCCTGCTCCGGAGGATCCACGGCAGCTCGAAACACCGGGGGAAGATCCCCGGTGGCGCTGAAGCTAATCGAAAGCGAAAGATCGAGCAGTTAAGGGACCAGTTGGAAGCAGCAGTCCAAAGGGAAGAATATGAGTTGGCGGCGAAACTGCGGGATACCATTAAGGAACTCCAGAGCCAGGAATAGGGGGGTGGTAGGTATGGCCTTCCACGATCTGATTAATAATGGACTTGGGGAATGGATGAAAGGGACAGGACCGGGACGGGATGTGGTCATCAGCAGCCGTATCCGCTTGGCCCGCAACATCCAAGGGATCCCCTTTCCGGCGACGGCCTCCCAGGAGCAATTGAGTCATATCCTCAGCTTGGCCCAATCGGCTTGTGATACCAAGGCGGAGATCGGTACTTTGGAGTTTTTACCTATGGCCCAGATCAGTCCCCTGGAAAGGCAGATTTTAGTTGAGCGCCACCTAATCAGTCCCCAACACACCCAAAATACAGCTTTTAAGGGTGTGGCCCTCCGGGGTGATCAGGCCATCAGCG
>JBMNRY010000063.1:0-12046 GCA_050944915.1 Limnochordia bacterium | reverse complement strand
ACACAACCTTGGATAAAGGCGCTACGAGGCCTTGGTGGATTTGCTTGTGCTGTTTAACGAGGTACTATCCAACAAAGGAAAACCAGCGAGGTCTTTCACCTACTAAACCTTGACGCGCACCCTCGAAAAAGCCTGTATTGACTATCTTTGGAAATTGTAGTATAATTTAGGTAAATTCTGGATCGCGGATCGATTAGGGGGCGTGGAGAATGAAATCGACCGGTATCGTCCGCAGAGTCGATGAGTTGGGGCGGGTAGTGATCCCTATTGAGTTACGGCGTACCTTAAAGATCGGTGAGAAGGACCCTCTGGAGATCTATGTCGACGGCGATCGGATCATTTTGCAAAAATATGAACCGGCATGTATCTTTTGCGGTCGGGCGGAAGAGATAATCGTCTACCGGGACCGCAACCTTTGCCGGGTTTGTCAAAGGGAAATCCAGGGTGCCTCCTAAGGGTCTTCCTTCGCCGGTAGATGGAGGGCAGCCCGATAAACGATCCTCTTACTAATGCCTAGCTTTTGGGCCACCTCTTTGATGGCCCTTTTTTTGTCCATCCCCTCCACCATATAATCCTTAACTAGCCCTTTAATCTGCTCCCCATCGGGAATGGGGACTTTCTCAGTCTGGGCTTTTTCGATGACCAAGACCATCTCCCCCTTGCGGGGGCGACGGTTCAATTCCTCTAGGATTTCTGCAGGTCTGCCCCGCAAGACTTCTTCGTAGATCTTTGTCAGCTCCCGCAGCAGGGCTACCCGGGACTGGGGCCATACTTTATGCAGGGAAGCCAAGGTAGCTTCGATCCGATGGGGCGATTCGTAGATCACGGCACCCCAACCGCTGGCCTTAATCTGCTCTAAAATTCCTTCCCGCTCCCCGGCCTTCTTCGGCAAAAAGCCGGTGAATACGAATTGATCGACAGCTAGACCGCAGATAGAAAGGGCTGCCGTAAGGGCACTGGGACCCGGTAGGGGGATCACCTCTCCCCCCGCTTGCCATAGGGCTTCCACCAGTTCCTGGCCGGGATCGGAAACCCCGGGGGTACCGGCATCGCTAACTAGGGCTAAGGCTTGGCCTTCCTGGAGGCGAGCCAAGATCCCCGGCAGTTTTTGACGGTGGTTATGCTCTTGATAGCTCTCCACCGGTACGTCAATCCCATAATGTTGGAGGAGTTTGCGGACCTGGCGGGTATCTTCCGCCAAAATGAGATCGACCTTTCTTAACACCTCCAAGGCCCGCACGGTGATATCACCTAAATTGCCGATGGGGGTGGCACAAACATATAAGGGACCCACCTATTTTCCCTCCTGGGATTTTGCCCCCGAAGACTTTTTCCGAGGTCGACGGCGTCGAGGTTTCCGTTTTTTCCGGGGAGGCTTCTCTTCTTTCTCCGGAGGTGGCCCTTGTTCCTCAGGCTCCGCTGCCTCGACCGGTTCTTCCACCGTTACTTCCTCGACGGTATCCTGTTCCGGTTCCTTTTCTTCTTCTTGATAAGTATCGCTTTCGAATTTCAAACAACACATTAACCGGCCGCAAATGCCGGAAATTTTCGTTGGGTTTAACGATAGGTTTTGATCCTTGGCCATGCGGATGGAGACGGGCTCAAAATCCCCCAAGAAGGTCACACAACAAAGGGGACGACCGCAGGGACCTAAACCTCCGATCATCTTCGCTTCATCCCGAACCCCGATCTGCCGCAGCTCGATCCTGGTTTTAAAAATAGCCGCTAGATCCTTAACCAATTCCCGAAAGTCAACCCGACCATCGGCGGTGAAGTAGAAAATCACCTTCGTATTATCAAAGGTATATTCCACATCGACCAGTTTCATGGGCAATCCGTGCTGGGCGATCTTCTCCAAACCGATATCGTAGGCTTTAGCTTCCTTTTGACGATTCTTCTCCAGATGCTGGAAATCTTCTTCGGTAGCCACCCTGATCACTTGTTTTAAGGGTTGGACGATATCCGTTTCCGGCACCTCTTTTGGACCGACGACTACTTCCCCAAATTCCAAACCCCGGGCCGTTTCCACGATGACGTGGATACCTACCGCGAGGGGTAATTCCCCTGGATCAAAATAATAGATTTTGCCGGCCTTCTTAAACCGGACACCCACAACCTTTATCACTAAACCACCTCTTTTGACAAGGTGAAGAATAATTCTTCTAATAAGAGTCGCCGATTGGCATTCCCGGCCAACCGACGGCGACACCCTTGGACTTTATCTAAAGCTTCCAGCAGTCCTTCCGCGCGATAATTCTGGGCCTGTTCTTTTAACTTATCCAAGTAATCCCTATTCATCACTAGTTGTTCCCCACCACCACTGACCAAGACTAATAAATCCCGGAACCAGTAGACTAGATAATCTAGATAGCGATGGGTCAATTCCCGCTGGGACGACCAGCGCTCGGCTAGGGCCAATAAATCCCCCGTTCGACCATGGGGTAGGGCCAATAGACTTTCTACTGCTTCCTGCCGTTCTTCAAGGAAGCTATCTTCTAAGAAGGACCGGGCCTGCCCCGGCCGGCCTCCCGCTAGGGCAGCAGCCATCTCCGCTCTGGGGCCGGGCACCCCTTGGGCCAGGAGTTCCTCCCGGATGACCGAGGCAGGTACCGGGCGAAAGGTAAGACTTTGACAACGGGAGATGATGGTCGACAGCATGCTTTCTACATTACGACAACAAAGGATGAAAACCACCTTGGGTCCTGGTTCTTCTAATAATTTTAAGAAGCTGTTGGCTGCTTCCCTCGTTAATGCTTCCGCTTCCTCGATGACACAATAGCGCCAGGGCCCGATGTAGGGTTGTAAAGATAAGATTTCCTGGAGGGAACGGATCTGATCGATGCCGATCCGAGATCCTTGGGGAGCTACCCGATGAAAATCGGGATGGTCTCCTGATGCGGCAGCCCGGCAACCGTCACATCTGCCGCACGGGGGCAAGCCTTCCTGGCAAGCTAAAGCCAAGCCCAGCTGCTGGATGATCTGTTCTTGACCTAATCCATCGGGACCGATGAACAGGTAAGCATGGGCGAGGCTGCCTTTGGCCAAGGCTCGCTGGAGTGTTGCTTGAATATGCCCTTGTCCAGGAACCGACTCCCACATGTTACTGCCTCCTAGAGGAAAAAATCCACCAATAATCCCCTGATTTCATCTAACAAATTGACCAGGGCCAAGCTGCGGCCTTGGTTGGCGACGAAAGTATCGGCCAATTGGGCCAGTTTAGCATCGACCTGGCGTACCAGAACTTGAATCCGCCGGTTACCTCGGAAATCGCAGACTATTTCCTCATGGATCTGGTAAGCACCGGCTAGGACCGTCTTTAAGAAAAGCCGGACCTTATCTTTATACTCTTGCAGGGTAGCCATGTTGGGGCTGGTGACCAAGACCTCCCCCAAGGCATCGATCTCCCCCAACAATTCCTTCAGGTCTACTTCCCCTTCAAAAACGGCTGCTTCCTGCAACACCTGCTCGAAGGTCCGGGGTGTCCCTTCCACATTGCCCTTGCCCACCTGGGCTAATCCCTTTTGCCCTCCCCGGCCTCCCATGGTCCGTCGAATACGCATGGCTGCACCAACTCCTTGGGGACAGGCTTAACCGCCAAACCGCTGGGGCCAGCGGGTTCTCAAGACATGGAGGATCTGGCGATGGATTCCCTCCGCCGTCCCTTGGCCATCGATGATCAAGAAACGCTCCCCATGTTTAGCCGCGATCTGTTGATACCCTTCCCTGACCCTAGTTTGAAAGGCCAGACCCCGACCGCCGATGCGGTCATCATCCTGGGCCCGGGCCAGGCAGACGGAAGGATCCACATCGAGGAGGATGGTCAAATGGGGAACCAAACCTCCGGTGACCAGCTGATTAATCTCTTCGATGAGGGCCAAATCCCCTCCGAGGCCGTAGCCTTGGTAGGCTGCCGAGGAGTCGATATACCGATCACAAAGGACGATAAGTCCATCCTCCAGGGCGGGTTTGATCAGCTCTTCCACATGTTGGGCCCGATCGGCGGCCATGAGGAGAAGCTCCGTCATCCAGGTCATCTTCTGATCATCCTTCGCCAGGACCAACTCCCGGATCCTTTGTCCCAGGGCCGTTCCCCCCGGCTCCCTGGTGACCAAGTAGGGCACACCCTTACTTTCTAGATAACCGGCTAATTGACGAAGCTGGGTCGATTTGCCACTGCTATCGATGCCTTCGAAGGTAATAAAAAAGCCTTGTGCCATGTTTACTCCTTATCAGGGGCCGTCACCTAGTGGACAAAGCGGCCCAGAAATTCTTCCATCTGGGTGATGGTATTGCTGCGGAGCACTTCGATGGGTAAACCTTGCTGTTCCGCTTCTTTTAAACGTTTCGGCATTTTCCGGTACTGTCCTCTAATGGTTAAAACCAGATCGGCGTTATGTAGATGTTTGGTGACCTCCACCGAAGCGCCGCTGTTGGCGATAGCTTTTTCCAATCGGTTCTGGCTGATGGCATAGGGGAAGATCCGCTGTACTTTCCGCGGCGGTGGTGATGGCGGTTCCTGGGCCGGTAGCACCTGGATCTGTCCGTGCCGATCCCTGGTCCTGATTTCCGGTTGGGCCATGGCTCCCCGCAGCAGCCGGTCGACGGCCAGGGCCGTATCCCGGTGGACGATGAGCAAATTCCGCTCCCGCAGTTCCACGACCACATCGAAGCAGGGCGGTGCTTTTCGCTCCAAAACCGTCTTTTGGCTGCCCCGCTTGCGGGCTTCCTCATCCCCTAAGGTCACCGTTTGGATGCCGCCCACCAGATCCGATAGCACTGGATTAGCCACTAAGTTTTCCAAGGTGGTGCCGTGGGCTGTACCGACCAACTGAACCCCCCGTTCGGCGATGGTCCGGGCGGCCGTCGCCTCCCGTTCATTGCCGATTTCATCGATGACGATCACTTCCGGCATATGGTTTTCCACCGCTTCAATCATCACCTGGGCCTGCATCTCGGGGGTGGCCACCTGGAGGCGCCGAGCTCGTCCGATGGCCGGATGGGGTATATCGCCATCACCGGCGATTTCGTTGGAGGTATCGACGATCATCACCCGTTTAGAAAATTCATCGGCTAAGACCCGGGCTACTTCCCGCAGCATGGTGGTTTTCCCCACCCCGGGTTTACCGAGAAAGAGGATGCTCTGTCCCGTTTCCACCACATCCCGGATGATCTCGATGGTCCCAAAGACGGCCCGTCCCACCCGACAGGTCAATCCGATGATCTCTCCCCGGCGGTTGCGCAGAGCCGAGATCCGATGCAAAGTCCGCTCGATTCCCGCTCGGTTATCGGCGCCGAAAGATCCCAAGTGGTTACAGATGAATTTGATATCCTCCTGGCTGGTGGGCGTTGGACTCAAAACAAGATACCGGTCGAAGAACCGGGCTTCCGGCGGCCGGCCTAAATCAAAAACAATCTCGATGAGCTGTTCCCGATGGGGGATCCCCAAAAGGGCCCGTTGGATCTGGGGGGGCAGTATTTCCAGTAAGCGTTCTAAATTATCGACGACCTCCCGCTGGGCCACAAGGCTCCACCCCTTTCTGCTATTATTATACGGTTAAATGACGGAAACCATCAATAGATTCGGATCTGTGGCCCCCCGGACCTTCACCCGATAGGATCGGAGTAGATGTAAGTAAGCGATGATCTCCTCGGTATATTCCTCCCCCGGTAGGATCAAGGGTATGCCCGGAGGGTAAGGGGCGATGGCCTCACCGGCGATGCGGCCCCGGGCCCTCTCTAGTGGAACCAACTCCTTGGGGCTGAAGAAGGCTTCCCGGGGTGTTAATCCTTGGGGTGGTATCGGGGGTGGAGCCAGGTTCTTCCCCCTTAAGCTGCGTCCCCGGGGGCTTGGTCCTTCCTGGGCTAACTCCTCCAAGGCAGAGATCAGAGCCTCTACCTCCTCCCTCCCATCGGCATAGGTGAGGATAAATAAAGCAGTCCACCAATCGGCCATTTCCACTCTGATGCCCCGCTCGTTAAGGTAGCCCGCGGCTTCCCAGCCGGTGATGCCTAAAGGTTGGAGGCAGATATGGAGTTTAACGGGATCGTAATCGCTGATTAGTCCCTGGCGATAGAAATGGGGCCCCAGACAATACAATCCGGGAATAGCATCGATCCGCTCTTGGGCTTCCCGGGCCAAGGCGAGGATTCGCCCCCACAGCTGACCGCCTTGAGAGGCCAGTTGGGCCCTGGCCCCATCGAGGGAGGCTAACAGCAGAGGCGATGGGCTGGTAGTCGATAAACCATCGACGCAGGCCTGGACATGGGCCGGTACATCCTTGATATGTAGATAAGCCCCTTGGGTCAAGGCCCCTAAGAGCTTATGGGCACTATGGACCACGTAATTGGCCCCTAAAGCACAGGCCGATGGGGGCAGTTGGGGATGGAAGGGAAAATGGGGACCATGGGCTTCATCGACTAGGACTTGTCCAACTTTATCCGCGATTAAATCTGCCAAAGGGCCGCAATAGCCGTGATAGGTAGGATAAACAACTAAGGCGGCCGCTGTTTGAGGATGCTCTTGCCAAAGGTGCCCATAATGATCCCGATCCCAATCAAGGGGGATCCCTAATTCTTCCGACCAACGACGGGGTACGTAGATGGGCCGCAAATCGGCCAAAACCAGACCCATAGATACAGAGATATGGATGTTGCGGTCGACGAGGATCTGCCGGCCGGAACCGAGGCTTAGAAGCATGGCCTGGATACCCGAAGTGGCGCCGTTAACTAAAAAGAAGCTGCGATCCATCCCATAGATTTCCGCAGTTTTCCTTTCTGCCATCTCGATTAATTGGTGTAGATCTTCGCCGGCATCGCCGATGAGCTCATCGCCCACATCGGCTGGGAAGATCTTCTCCCCTAACAGATCAACTAAGGGGGCATATGCCCCCTTTCCTTGCTTATGACCTGGTGTATGGAACGCCGTCAGTTGAGCATCTATGTAATTACGGATTCCTTGTAAAATCGGGGTATCTTCCAAGGAACACCGCCCTCCCTTATAAACAGTCCCGCCCCCACAGGGTTTTCATCTTGGCCATCAAGGACCTATAGTAAGGATCGGTCACTTCCACCCGGGCAATCCGGTGTTCACAGCCGGTGCAGAGGTAACAACCCCGTATTTGTAAGCCTTGGGCGATAAATCGTCCGCAAACGAAACAGCGTTTCCTAACCGCCATTGCTTTCACCACCTACATTAGCTTATTCCTTCCTGCACCGGGAAGTGCTACAATCCTATTATACTGGATCTAATTATACATTACACCCCTTAGTCCCTCTCCAGAGGGGTAAATGCTCATCGGGCAGGCCCTCCTCCTCAAGGAGAAGAAATAGCGGTCCAGGATCTAATGCGGGCAAAATTATGCACATTCGGCTTTGATGATGGAGTTGTTCACCGCTTCCCCAAAGGTCAAAGCTTGTCCAAGGACTGTGCGCCAACCTTGTAGGTCGTAATTTTGCTAATCGATCCATAAGCCTCCCCTTTCCATATTTTTCGGCTTCTTCCATAATATTATGTAATTTAACCTATGTCAAGTTACGACACACTCTGGTTTAGGGGCCTCTTTTTCTATTTGACGATTTTGTTCCCCATATGGTAACTTAAGGATAAGAAATCCTACTTGACCGCCAAATGCCATGGGTAAAGGAGAGCTATATATGAAAACCGGTATGACCCTGGGGGAAAAGGTAAAATATTTGCGTAAAAGGTTGGGGATGACCCAGCAGGAGTTGGCCGGGAACGACTTTACCAAAAGCTTTATCAGTCAAATTGAAAAAAACGAAGCTAACCCTTCCCTCAAAAGCCTGCAGATCATCGCTTCCCGCCTCGATAAATCGGTCAGTTTTTTTCTAGACGAAACCCAAGGGGTCGATGATCTCGAACGGTCACCCAAGGTGGACCAGTTAATCATCATGGGACAAGGATTCGCCCGCCACCGGGATTGGCCCCAGGCTATTAACTGCTATGAGCAAGCCCTCGATTTGTGTTCTCCTTCCGATTTCCACCGCCGGGGTACCTGCCTGTACAACCTAGGTTCCGCCCTTTGGCATAACAAAGAAAGGGCCAAGGCGGCCAACAAATTGGAAGAAGCCATCCAGGAGTTTCAGCTAGCCCAAAACCATTTAGGTCTCGTAAACACCCAAAACCTCCTGGGAGTTCTCTACGCCGATTTGGGCAACTGGAAAGAATCGGTCAACTACTTAGAGCAGGCCTTAGAGCTACTAGAAGCCCAGACCAATATCGATGATGATTACCTTAAACTACGGATCTTGACCAATCTAAGCCTCGGCCTCTGTCGCTTAGAACGGTTAGATGAGGCCTTAGGGTACATCGAAGGGGCCTTGAGTCTTTGCAACGAAACCACCGATTACTACAAGTTCGGTGAACTACAAATGGCCCTAGCCTACATCCATAAAGTCAACGGCCAACTTCCATCTGCCTTAGAAGCTACCCAGAAGGCTCTCCGTTTCTTCCAAGCCGTCGGACACCAAAACCGCCTCCCCCAAGTCTACGTCAATCTGGCCATCATCCACCGGTGGTTAAATACCGAGGCCGATATCCAAGCCGGTTTGGATTATCTCCATCAAGCCCAACAATTAGTGGAAAACTCCGGTCTGAAGGATTACCAAGGGGAGATCTATGAGGAATATGGGAATCTATTGCTGAAACAGGGTCAGCGCCAAGGGGCCATCGCCGCCTACCAGCAGGCCCTAGACCATCAAGGAGATTTCTCCCGCCGGGCGAGACTCCACTTGGCTTTAAGCAGCGCCTTCCACGCCGAGGGAGATGGGGAAAAGACTATGATTCACCTCAACGAAGCCGGGCAAGCGTTAGCCCAAGCCACCGGCGTCGACCATAAAAAACTGGCCGAATTGTACTCCGATTTAGGCCTGTTTTACAAAGAACTGGGCCAAGCTGACCAAGCGAATACTTATCTGAGTAAATCGGTGGAAATCTACCGGGAGTTATAACCCTTGGGGAATTACAGATCCCCCTTTGGATAGACTAGGAGAAGACCGACCACGTCAAATTCGCAAAGTTAAGCAGGCATTTGTTAAACCGATTACGAATTTATCTGTATCACGAAATTCTGGAAAGGGGTTTATTTGTATGAGCGTCATGGAATCATTCCGCCTCGATAAGAAAGTGGCTATCGTCACCGGTGGAGGCCAAGGTTTAGGGGCCGAAATGGCGAAAGCCTTAGCGGACGCAGGGGCCTATGTGGTCATCGCCGACCTCAATGGCGAAAACGCCGCGGCCAAAGCCGCCGAAATGGAAAAAATCAGCGGCCGCTCCTTGGCTGTGACCGTCGACGTCAGCAAGGAAGATCAGGTTAAGAAAATGGTCGACCAGGTCGTCGAAGAATTCGGCACCATCGATATTCTCATCAACAGTGCCGGTCTCAACCGCCGCTACTATCTGTTGGACCTGCCTATGGAGGATTTCGATACCATCATGAACGTTAACCTCCGGGGCACCTTCCTCTGCTGTCAGCACGCAGCCCGGGTCATGGTGAAGAATAACGGCGGTTCCATCATCAACATATCCTCCATGTCTTCCTTCATCATCAACCAACGGCGTCCCGTTAGCGCCTATTGTGCCTCCAAGGCCGGCGTTAACCTGCTGACCAAGGGCATGGCCGCTGAATGGGCAGAATATGGGATCCGGGTCAATGCCATCGCTCCCGGTTACTTCAAGACCCCGTTGAATGCTCCTTGGATGCCGACAGAACAAGGTGAAGAAGCCCTCAAGGCCACACCTATGGGCCGCTTTGCCGAACCTAATGAAATCGGTGCCGCCGCCCTTTATCTGGCTTCTCCCGCCTCTTCCTTCGTCACCGGACATATCCTCACCATCGATGGCGGCTACACCATCTGGTAAAAACCGTTCACTAAGGGCTAGGCCACTGGGCCTAGCCCTTAGTTTTCCTAAAGATCAACAAAGGGGGCCTTATGCCCCCTTAAAGTTCTCCTCCCTGATGCTCCTTGGCCGTCGTCACTAACAGAAGTCCGACACCACCGCCACATAAATGATAATACAAGTTAAGCAACCGCCAACCGGCGACGAAAATGCCTACCTCACCCCTGGGTAAATGGGAAGCGAAGGCCATGGCCATCCCAGCCTCCAATCCGCCACTGCCCCCCGGGGTTGGTATCACCGAGACTAGTAAATAAACCGGGATTTGGAGTCCGATAAGGGCCAAAGCATTCACTTCTTTACCTAACCCCCGCATAAGCACCGGCGCCACTCCGAAAATGCAGGCGAAGAAACAAAGATAGGCCAAGGCACCAAGAAGGATATATACCCGTTGCCCGGCAAAAAACTCCCGAAAGCTCTGACCCAGATCCTGGAGGAATTTGGTGATCCCGTGGGCCCACCGTTCCCTCCGTTCTTTGGTGAATAGTCTTTGCCACAGGGAGGCCCCTAAAAACCGCCGCACCAAGGGGGCACAACGATCGATATGCCAAGCCAGGAGGGAAAAACCTCCTAAACCAAGGGCATAGATGATCAATGCCAGTCGAATCAACTGCTGAACCCCCTGATGGGGGCTGATCTGCATCTGCAGGCCAAAGACTAAGATCACTGCCAAGATGACTAAACAAAGCTGGGCCATAATGCCGCTGCTTAAGATAACGGTCGTCGCCACCCCTAAGGGGACTCCGCTGCGGTAGAGGGAATAGGCTTGCACCGGGGCCCCTCCAGCGAGAAAGGGAGTCACCGCGGCGACGAAATAGCCGGAGAGGACCGTTCGCAAACCCACAAGCCAAGATATGCGATACCCGGCCGCCCTAGTCATCGCGTGGATCCGCAGCACATCTAAAACTAAGGAAGCGGCCAACAAAAGGATGGCTAAGCCCAAATAGCTCCAACGAAAGGAGCGGAAGGTCTCCCAGCTCGATTCTTGCCATGTGCGTCCGATGATCAATGCTAAAGTCAACAGGGTAATGGCTACAGCCCCCCAAGCCTGCCTACCCATCCTTTGTCCGTTAGAGTTTTTCAAGATTTGTTCCCCTTCCCTTGCTCCTCCATCACGTAGACATATAATCCAAATTCTTCATCGACCAACTGGGGCTGCCAACCCGGAATGGGACGACGATTCGAAATGACCCGGGCTCCCGGTCCCAGTTCCGCCTGGAGTTTTTCCTGCAACAGATCGGCCGCCCCTTGGGAGAGGTAGAAGGTCACCACATCGGCATCCCGCAAATCGAGGTGGAACATGTTCTCCCGCAGCACCTGGATATTAGCCCGACCCCGGGCCCGCCATTTACATAAGGCCCACCGCAAAGGGTCGATCTCGACACCGATGGCCCGCACCCCAGGTAGTCCTCCGGCGGTCATGATCACCCGCCCATCGCCGGCCCCTAGATCGTAAAGGGTCTCCCCCGGCTGCAATCGGGCATACTCCAACATTTTATGCACCACCGGCATCGGCGTAGGACTCCAAGCCCCTCCAACGAAGGAAGGTAGGAGGATCGATAAACCTATTCCCAGGATCAAAAGACCGAGAATCCACATCCACAAGGTTCTCACCCCATCATGTAGGGTCTAGAATACCTAGACCTAATCTAATTAAAATCTAATTACCATCAAACGGGTGATTTTCCTCCCAAGGTCGCTACCCGGTCCAGTTTATCACCCCTAGAGACCAAACACAAGCTATCTTCCCTCACTAATCCCCTGTCTGGGAGCCCAGCGAAATGTAGATTCTCGCTGAAATATTTCTATGCCCGATGGGGCTGCTCTGGGGATCCGCCCCAT
This sequence comes from Limnochordia bacterium, assembly GCA_050944915.1. Lineage (GTDB taxonomy): Bacteria > Bacillota > Limnochordia > JAAZLZ01 > JAAZLZ01 > JBMNRY01. The sequence goes on along the minus strand of JBMNRY010000063.1, from coordinate 291 downwards.
TAAATTACAACAACAGGCCCCGGACGGGACCAACGACGAAGCTGAGATACCTCTCCCTGAGTAGCCCTCGTTCTGTTCAATCGTCCCCTATGGAAAGACCCTAGCGGTCACCCATGGAAAAGGTCATTATATTAATAAAGACAACCCGCCAGGGGTTGTCTTCGATGGTCGCAAGACCCTCAAAACTAAACAGTGTACCGCGCTCTCCTTAGAAAGGAGGTGATCCAGCCGCACCTTCCGATACGGCTACCTTGTTACGACTTCACCCCAATCATCTGCCCCACCTTCGAC
>JBMNRY010000062.1:0-12581 GCA_050944915.1 Limnochordia bacterium | reverse complement strand
CAGCTGCTAAAGGGGGAAATCTGATAATCAAGCCTACCACCGAAAGCGATTTGTTCGTAATCACCGAAGGAACTCTGGGGAAAACTGGCCGAACCAGTCCAGTCGGCATGGAGGAAAAGATCTAAGGTATCGCTCCCATCCTGAATCTGACCCCGATAAAACCTATAACCGTTGCTGCCTAGACTAGTGTGGAGATAGCCGCCACGGCCCGATGCCCCTTTGGTGATAATATTAATCACACCGGCCAAGGCATCGGCTCCGTAAAGGGCAGAAGCCGGGCCTTTCAAGACTTCGATTCGCTCGACATTCCCCGTCGGTATGTTAGACAGATCGACCCCTCCCGAGCGGGGACAATTGATGGGCCGCCCGTCGACGAGGACTAATACTTGGGCGCTGGTGGAACCCCGCAGGCTCACACTAGCCTGGCTACCAACGGGGCCTTGGCTTCTGATGGTCAAACCCGATACCAATCGCAAGGCATCTTCAACCGTTTGGACCCCTGAAGCTTCGATTTCCTCGGCGGTCACTATACTGACCGCCACCGGCGCATCGAGGATACCTTGGGGGATGCGACTGGCGGTTACGACGATGGTATATGTCTCCCCTTGGGCTAAGACGGGGCTAACCAACAAGAAAAGCAAACAAAAGAAGCTCATGATTTTCTTCGGCATATCCATTTTCCTCCCATTTGTTGGAATAAAAAAACTCGGCCAACACGGGCCGAGGGCGATTACAATAATTCTGCTCTTGACACCAACCCCTTTCCCCGAGGGTCTTCCGTGTCTTGGAGGGGCAGGTCTCCTGACTCCCGATTCATGGCCCCAAGGCTCCTTCCCCGATTAAATCGAGTGGATCTTGCCTGGGCTCACCGGTCACAGTGGCGGGTCCGTGTGGTTGGTCGAAACGACTCCAACTTCCCTTTTAATCCCCCGGAGGGGAACCAACTCCAAGGCTTATTCTCTTGTCCATACTCATTATTAGACTCCTGGAAGAAAACTCCTTTCCAAGAACTGAAACTTTTTTCCTAAGGCAGTGCTCGATAGCGATTCCACTGGGGAAGGGTATGACATACCGGCGGCCCATCAAGGGGAGTCGACTCCAAATCATAGGGTGTAACCTGGTAGACATAATAGTTCAACCAGTTAGAGAAGAGCAAATTGGCATGACCCCGCCAGGTGACCATGGGCGACTGGTTGGGATCGTCATCGGGGAAATAGTTTCGGGGTATCTCGATTTCCAATCCCTTATCTACATCCCGTTGATACTCCTGCTGTAGTGTCAGGGGATCATATTCCGAATGGCCCGTCACAAAGATCTGCCGTTCATCCTTGGTGATGATTAAATAAACCCCTGCTTCATCGGATTCGGCCAGGATCTCCAACTCCGGCACCTTTTCGATATCAGCCCTGCGGGTCTCGGTGTGCCGGGAGTGGGGGGCGTAAAAGATATCATCAAAACCCCGCAATAAAGGCACATCAAACCGATTGGGCCGGTGGGCAAAGACACCGAATTGTTTGGCCGGCAAAGGATACTTGGGGATCCCAAAATGGTGGTATAAAGCGGCTTGGGCCCCCCAGCAGATATGAAAGGTGGAAGTAACATTTTTCAGTTTCCAATCCATAATCGCCGTCAACTCATCCCAATAGGCGACTTCCTCAAAGGGCAAGTGTTCCACGGGGGCCCCAGTGATGATCATTCCATCGTATTTATTATCCTTGATCTCATCAAAGGTTTTATAGAACTTCAAGAGGTGTTCCCGCGGGGTGTTTTTCGGCTGATAGGTGGCCGACTGAAGTAAATCGACTTCCATCTGTAAAGGCGTATTACCTAACAGCCGCAACAACTGGACCTCGGTGGCGATCTTCGTCGGCATCAGATTTAGAATAACGATCCGCAAGGGACGAATATCCTGACTTTCCGCCCGGGCTTCACCCATGACGAAAATATTCTCCCTCGTTAAGACCTCTTTTGCTGGCAAATCATCGGGAATTCTAACCGGCATGTCTACGACCTCCTCTATCTCACCATTCTTGGGGCCAATCCTCCGTGGAAAGAAAAAACCTCTCCACGGAAACGGAGAGGTCATCACCCAGACCTACTCTCATCTCCCAAAGCCTCAGCTTTGCAGGAATTGGCACCTGTGCAAACTTAGTTTGACGGTTGCCGGGCTTCATCGGGCCAGTCCCTCCGCCTCTCTTGATAAGAGTTTAACTATATGTGGATTGTATTGAGAGTTATTCTAACACAACAGGGATAGTAAAATCAAGGGGGAAACTCTAACCGTTGAAGCTCCTTTACCAAGGGAACATCGGCGGGGGCCCAAGGGTATTCCCCCAACTCCTCGATGGCAACCCATCGAATGGCCCGGTGAGCCCTAGGTTTGGGCAAGGGAGTGCCTTCACAATAGGCCCAATAGAGGACTAAATCGATGGTTCCATGGTCGTAGGCGTAGACACTCCGGCCAAAATAGTCTCCCACCCGGACTTTCAAACTCAATTCTTCCCAAATCTCCCTTTGGAGACATTCTTGGGGTGTTTCGCCCTCCTCGATTTTGCCCCCGGGAAATTCCCATTTAAGGGGCACCGAATCGGTTTCTTTCCGTTGGCCAATCAGTATCTTCCCCCGATGGACGATGATGGCTCCGGCCACTGGGGTGCTCATTATCTTAGCCCCTGGACCTTATTCAAAATGATGTCCTTCACTTCCTGGGGATCATCGGATACATAAATCAAATCCATATCTTCGGGACTGATCATCCCCTCACCGAGCAAGCGCTCCCGCAACCAGGTTAAGAGCCCCTCCCAATAGTCAGAACCCATGAGAATAATGGGGAAGCGTTGGATCTTGTTGGTCTGGGCCAAGGTGAAAGCTTCGAAAAGTTCATCTAGGGTTCCCACTCCCCCGGGGAAGATGACGAAGGCCACCGAATATTTGACCAGCATCAGTTTACGGACGAAAAAATAGTGAAAACGGACATCGATATCGAGATAGGGGTTGGGCTCTTGTTCAAAGGGCAACTCGATGTTACACCCGATGGATAGGCCGCCCCCTTCCTGGGCTCCTTGGTTAGCCGCCTGCATAATCCCCGGTCCCCCACCGGTGATGATGGCCAAACCGCCTTGGGCCAACTCCCGGCCGGTGGTCCGGGCTAATTGGTAATAGGTATGATCCACCGGGGTACGGGCCGAACCAAAGACAGCCACGGCCCGATGGACCTGGGAGAGGGTCTCAAACCCATAAACGATCTCCGATTGAATCCGCAATACCCGCCAGGTGTCGGTGCTGGTAAAATCCTCGCCGGGACTAGGCGGTCTTAACAGTTCCCGATCTTCATCGGATCGGAACCACTCCTTCTCTACCATACGAACACCCCCGCAAGAAACTAGCCATAACCTTCGCCATCGATGGGGTGATGACCTTGTCCTTCCCCTAGCCATCCAGTATACTGAAGGCAATCCCCCATAGGAAGGTGATCCCCATGTGTGGACGCTACACCTTAACGACGGAACCGGACCTTTTAGGACAGCGTTTTGCTTTACCCCATCTCCAATGGCAACCCCGCTATAATATTGCACCTAGCCAGCCTATTTTAACCATCGTCAGTCCTTGGGAACCAAGAATCCTTTCCTGGGGACTTATCCCCCCCTGGTCTAGGGATGGCCAACGACGGTTCATCAACGCCCGCGGGGAAACGGCACCGGAAAAACCTTCCTTCCAGGCCGCCTTCCGCAACAGCCGTTGTCTGATCTTAGCCGATAGTTTCTTCGAATGGGACCGACAAAAAAAACCCTACCGCTTCCTGTTAGCCCAGGGAGAGCCTTTCGCCATGGCCGGTCTTTGGGCCCGGTGGACATCCCCCGATGGTGAACAGATAGAGACTTGTGCCATTATCACCACCGAAGCCAATGAACTGGTAGCACCTATCCATGATCGCATGCCGGTGATCTTGACTCGGGAAACAGAAAGACTGTGGCTTAAGCCAGGCGAACCTGCCTTTCACCACAGTCTTCTCCGTCCTTACCCTGCCGACGAAATGCGCTGCTATCCCGTTTCCCGTCTCGTCAACTCCCCCCACAACGACCATCCGGGATGTATCGCGCAAGCTTAAATCTGTTTTGTGGCAAACCTCTAAACCGAGGCCTTCCACAAACCATGGAGGTTACAATAGGCCCTACCGAAAATTTCCCTACCGTCCACCGGGAAGAAGGCCTGGGGTTCGTCACCCGGTGCAAGGAACTGGAGATAGGAATTGCCATCGACGACCAATTCCACCCATTCAATGTAATGGTCCGGCTCCATAGGATGGACGGCACTGCCGACTTTAATGAGATAACCATCGGCAGTTTTTTCGACTACCGGGACATGTTTTTCATGGGAGGCATCCTCTACGTTCTCCGCCAGATGCTCCATGGGTTGTTCACAACAAACTAGCTGACCGCCACCTACTTTGAGGACTTGCACCATTTGGCCACAAACCCCACAGCGATAAACCCCTAGTTTCTTTTTCACCGGGCCATCCTCCTCGATTAATAGTTCTCTGCCATTTCCTCGTAATATTTCTGGGCGTGGGCACAGGCGGGACATACCGCGGGAGCTTCCTTACCGGTATGAACGTAACCACAATTGCGGCACTGCCAGCGAATGGGCTCCGGCCGATTGAAGACGGTGCCTTCCTTCACCCTAGCCAAAAGGGCCAAATACCGTTTTTCATGCTCTTCTTCCACTTCCCCGATCTCCTGGAAGACTTCCGCGATTTCCTCAAAACCTTCCTCCCGAGCCGTTTGGGCAAACTCCTTATACATCTGACTCCACTCATAGTTTTCCCCGGCCGCAGCATCTTCAAGGTTCCTCGCGGTATCATTTAACAGACCCAAATATTTGAAAAAACGCTTTGCGTGTTCCTTTTCATGATTGGCGGTCTCTTCGAAAATCGCGGCTATTTGCTCGTAACCTTCTTCCCTAGCCTTTGAAGCGTAATAAGTATATTTGTTCCGTGCTTGAGATTCACCAGCAAAAGCAGTCATCAGATTCTTTTCCGTTTGGGTACCTTTAAGATTCATCGAACAAACCCCCTGTAATGATTTAACTTTTTTGTTGGTTATATTATAAACCGCCCTTCCGCCTTTGTCAATATTAATTATGATTATTATTAAGCTGGAGAACTTTTCCCTGGAAACTGCCGAAACTACGCAGGAGTCATCGTCCTGTTCATGTAATATTTAATTAGCACCTTTGAGAAAATTTGTTATAGGGGGTAAAGCAGTGAACACAGTCTATGTCGATTATGGGGAACTTCTCGCCTTTGTAACCAAAGCACTCCAAACGGTCGGATTCGGCGAGGCCGATGCAGCTACCGGCGCGGAGATCTTGGTCGAATGTGATGCCCGGGGCGTAGCCAGCCACGGTGTCGTCGCCCTGCCCGGCTATGTCCGGCAGATGCAGCAGGGGGGTATTAACACCAAAGCGGAACTGACCATCGAACGGGAAGGTCCCTCCTATGCCGTTGTCAACGCCAATGCCGGTATGGGCCAACTCAGCGCCCACAAAGCCACGAAACTGGCCATCGAAAAGGCGAAGGAAACAGGCATCGGTGTGGTCACCATCAAGAACAGCAACCATTTCGGGGCTGGAGCTAGTTTTGCCTTGCAATGCGCCCGGGAAAACATGATCGGCAAAGCCTTGAGCAACGCCGCGCCCACCATGTCCGTCACCGGCGGTCGAGGCCGCAATATCGGGAATAACCCTTACGCCATCGCCGCCCCGGCAGGGCGCCACAAGCCCATCGTCTTAGATATGGCCATGAGCGTGGTGGCCGCAGGTAAAATCGGCAACTATGCCGCCCTGGGTGAGCCTATTCCCGAGGGCTGGATGTTGGATAAGGACGGACGACCGACTACCGACCCTGCTGATTTCGCCAAAGGTGGTGCCCTGTTGCCCTTTGGTGGCTATAAAGGCTATGGATTAGCCCTCTTTGTAGAAACCTTAGCCGGTGTCCTGGCCGGGGCCGCCTTGACTAAGGATCTAGGCGTTTGGGTTTACCAACCGGATGTTCCCACCCAAACGGGTCACTTCATCCAAGCTATTAACATCGAAGCCTTCATGCCCTTAGAAGAGTTCCAAGCACGACTAGACGGTCTCATCGATCAAATCCACAACGTGCCCAAAGCCCCCGGCTGCGAGCGGATCTATGTACCCGGGGAACTGGAACACATTGCCGAGGCCAAAGCCCGGGAAGAAGGAGTACCACTGCCCAGGCCAACCTTCGAAGGTTTGGAAAAATTAGCTGCTGACTTGGACATCGCCTTCCCTTGGAAATAATAATAAAAGGGGCTGCTTAGCAGCCCCTCTCTCCTACAGGGAGAAACTCGACGATTTCCAAACCCAACTCCTTGGCTAACTCCCGGCCCTGTTCCAGATTAGCCCCCACATCCTCCGGTTGATGGGCATCGGAATTGATGATCACACCAACGGGATACTGAACGGCCAACTCCCAAAAGGATCGCCATGGATACATAGGTCGACGACCTTCGGGGGTATCGACGGTGGGTTTTCGCCAACCATAACCGTTTATCTCCAAGGGAATCCCATAGGAAACAGCGGCCTCGATGATGGTCCGAGAACAAGCTATAGCCTCTTCATCCCAGCGGAGATAGGAATTAGCGAAAAGATCGGGATGGGCCATGAAACTAAAAAGACCGCTGTCCATGGCCAGCAACAGCTGATCAGTATAGGTAGCCAATTCATCCTTAGTTTGAACACCGCCATAGACATCGAGCCATTCCCCTCGGTGGCGGATAAAATGGACGGCACCGATTAAATAGTCGAGATCTTCCTTTAGTTCCTGGAAAAAACCATGGAAATCCCGGATGTATTCACACTCCAAAGCTTTTAAGAAGGTGAGCTCAGGATACTTTTCCTGGGCCTCTTCGATGGCCTTTAGATAGCCGGGTAGCTCCTCCAGGGTCATACGCACATCAGACCAACGTCCATCGGGCCACGGCGTATGATCGGAGATCCCTAACACTTGCAAACCTTGTTTACTCGCTTCCCGGGCATAATCGATGACTTCACCGGTGGCATGCCCACAGCGATAAGTATGGGTATGATAATTATTCAAGATCTTGCCTCCTTAGTTGTACGAAGATAACTCAGACATCTTAGCCCCACGGGAAAACCTGTCTCCGTGGGGATTAAAGGACGAAATAAAAAGGAAAAAGAAAGAATTAGCCTAATGTTTATATGGGACTAATTTTCTGTCTACTGGAAAGGATAATGGGACCCCAGAGGGGCCTGATTCTAAAAAAGGCCCACGTTATATGGTAACACACTCCAAAGGTCCAAGTCCAATCCGAATTTAGCCCATCGGTGAATAAGGATTACCGGATGTAATCCGGTCGCCTACCATTCCCAAGCCGTTCACCTACGGCCATCCTTCGAAAGCCTATGGGCGGTGAGCCCAGCTTTAAATACAACATCAGAAAGCAGGGGATGCAGATGCCGAAATTTGTTGTAGCAGTAGATTGTGATATGCGTAACCCAAAACTAGGCTTTGACATGGGAATGTCGAAAGTACTAGCCGATGAAGAGATTGAAGTACGCTTCCTGGGCAAAGAGCTGTCCACCGAATTGATGCTCCCCGAGGAAATGGAAGACATCGATGCTTTCATTTCCCTCATTAGGCCCATCAAAGACTCTTCCTTAGCCAAAGCCAACCGACTCCGCTGGATCGGACGTTTCGGCGCCGGCTTTGATAATGTGGACTTGGAGGCCTGTACAAAACGGGGGATCCTGGTGAGCAACGCCCCCGAAGGGGTCTGGGAATCGGTCTCGGAAATGACCTTAGGCTACATGCTAGCCCTGGCCACCAAGTTAAAGATCATGGATAAGAACATCCGGCAATTAGGTTTTAAGACCAGGGATCTAACCATGTCCACCTGTCTGTTTCAAAAGACCCTGGGGATCATGGGCTTCGGTGGCATCGGTTCTCGGTTAGCCGAATTGGTCGCACCGTTACGGATGCGCATCCTGGTCTACGATCCCTTCGTCGCACCGGAAACCGTGGCCGCCAAGGGGGGCGAAGTGGTCGATTTGGAAACCCTCCTGAAAGAGTCGGATTTCGTCAGCCTCAACCTGCCCCTCACCGACCAAACGAGGGGGATGCTCAAAGAAGAGCATTTCCGCATGATGAAAAAGTCGGCCTACCTGCTGAACACCAGCCGTGGCGGAGTCTATCGAGACGAAGTCTTGGTTAAAGCCCTTGAAGAAGGCTGGATCGCCGGGGCCGGAATCGATGTTTACGAAAACGAACCCCACGTGGTCGATAATCCCCTGGCCAAAGTCGACAGCGATGAACTGATCCTGACCCCCCACGCTGCCGGCGGCAGCAGCCTCTATGCCATGACCCTCACAGGGGAAGTCTTAAGCGAATGTATCTTGAGCCTCAAGAATGGCGGCTGGCCCCGCAACATCTTAAACCCCGAGGCCATCGATACCGAAATCCCACCGCAATACCTGACCCCATCCTTTATACCAGGGAAGAAATAACTTTCAAGGGTGCCCACAGAGGGCACCCTTTCCTATTAGCCCTAACAATCTCTTTTCATCCAGCAACAGCATTTTTTACAGAGATTTAGCCTTCGACTTCAGTTCCCAAGGGATAAGAGAAAGTAAAAGGAGGAACCATTACCAGAGGAGGACATCCTTTGTTTTGGGGGGATTTCCATGTGTGAACACTGTACACAACACGGGGAAGGAAGAGCTTGGTACCTCCAGGCTCTAGAGTACAGCGAGGATCTGTTGGCCGATCTAGATCGACAACGATACATCAAAGACTTTTTCACCCGCCAAGCCCGCCTAGTTGGCCGGCGAGATCCCATCCATTATCTACGCCTAGTCCCCACCCCCTTACGGCCCGTCATCCGCTCCTTCATCACCAAAAGGCTAGCTATCGATCATTACGGACAAACGGTGACTTTACAGGAAGTGGAGGAGATCTTCTCCCTTGTCCACAGCCTTGTCCGCCTACCCTGTGTTTGTCGTCGCATCACTAAGGGCTTGGATGAAGGCTATTGCCTCGGCTTTACCTTTCGGCCCGATAGCCTCGGTGCCGTCGAGCTCATCGATGCCAGTTACTGGCAGGCTCCCGGGGGAGGTGGTGCCGAAAGAATATCCGTTGACGAAGCGAGGCGACTCATCGGCCAACTAAACAAAAGGGGTTATATCCACTCCATTTGGACCTTTAAAACCCCTTTCATCGGTGGGTTATGTAACTGTCTTCCCGGAGACTGTCGAGCCCTAGTGGCCACCATCGATTATGATGTCCCCGTACTCCACAAAGGCGCTTACAGCGCCCAGGTAACCGCCGAACTTTGTAGCCGCTGTGGCCTCTGCCTGTGTCGCTGCTATTTTGGAGCATTACAAATGGGTTCCTCGGCCCTCATCGATACCCAAAAATGCTACGGCTGTGGTCTTTGCGCCCAAATTTGTCCCCAGGGCGCCATCACCATGGCCCCGCGATTTCCAGATTCGACCACGGGACATAAGTTAAGCCTTGGTTAACAAATTTACCATAGGGGCCCAGAAGACACCTTTGCACAACACCCCCACAAGATGGTATAAATCTAGTGGAGGTGTATTGCATTGAAAAGAATTATCGGTTTAATGATACTCATCTTAATGCTCACCACACCGGTTAGTGCCGCAACGATGACTTACCAAATCCAACGGGGCGATACCCTCTGGCGGATCGCCCAGGAACACGGCATGAGTCTCCTCCGTCTTCTCGATCTCAACAAAGGTATCACCCCCGATAATCTGATTGTCGGTCAAAAGATCCTTGTCGAGACGACCGGGGAACGCTATCATACCGTGAGACAGACCGATACCCTCCATGCCATCGGAAAAATGTATGGGGTGCCGGTAGATGTCTTGATGGAAGTCAACGGCTTCACCACCCACACCAATCTCTACGTCGGCCAAAAAGTCCTCATCCCCGGCCAAGAAAAGGAAAGAACGGAGACCTACCGGGTCCGCTCTGGCGACACCTACTGGTCTATCGCCCAAGAATATGGGACAACGGTAGAGGTTCTCCAGCGACTGAATAAAGGGATCCCCGCGGACATGCTCCAGGTAGGCAGTCTCATCAAGCTGCCCACCAAGAAAGAGCAGATCCACACCGTACGCAGCGGTGAAACATTGTATCAAATCGCCCGGGAATACAACACGACCATCGAAGATCTCATGGATTGGAACGATATCACCCGGCCGAACATCATCGAAATCGGACAAAAACTAGTGATCCGTAGCTAACCCTTAGGGGCTGTGGGGAAACCCACGGCCCCTATTAGAAGAAGTGGATAAGAAAATAGCCTACAAGGACGCCAAAGACTCCGCCGTAGACACCGGAGTGACCCCCTTGGGCGTGATTGTGGGCTTCGGGGAGAAGCTCATCGAAGGAAATATAAAGCATGGCGCCGCCGGCGAAAGCTAAAGCAAGGCTTAAAGCAATAGGGGAAATTCCTCCGAGGAGGGCGCCAAGCCAGGCCCCGATACCGACGGGGATACCGGCCAAGAAGGTGAGAAGAATCACCCGACGGATTCCAACACCACCAGCAGCTAAAGGTGCTGCCATGGCGATGCCCTCGGGGATATTGTGCAACGCCAAGACGATGGCCAATCCGATACCTAATGAAGATTCGAAGACAAAACCAGCCCCGATGGCTAATCCTTCGGGGAAATTATGTAAAGCGATCCCCAGGCCTAACATATAACCCATTTTGGTCAGCTTCGCATCCCCATCGTGACCCCCACCATGGTGAACATGGGGCATAAGCTCATCGAGGACGAGCAAGCTGGCCACACCGAGGACAAAACCAATCATAGCGATCAATAAATTAGTTTCGGCGATAGCTTCCGGCATCAACTCGGCAAATACGATGGCTAACATAATACCGCCGGCAAAGCCCAGAAAAAAACTAAGGACCTTATCCCCTGGACGGCCGAAAAGTCCCGTCACTACTCCTCCCAAACCGGTACCGATGACACCGACGATGAGACCGATAAACCCGATTAACCAAGGACTCATAGATATCCCTCCTAGCGATAATCTCCCCTATTGATATAAATAACAGGCAATCCAATGGCCTGGGCTGTGTTCTTTATACAATGGCCTACCAGTGAGACATTCATCCCTCAACTGGGGACAACGGGGCCCGAAAACACAGCCCTGGCTTGATTCCACTAGACCTGCCTCCCCTTGGAGGAGGGCCCGCTGGGATCCTCCCTGCAGCCGAGGAAGTGCCGCAACTAAAGCCTGGGTATAGGGATGGAGGGGTTGGGTAAATAGCCTATCGGCGGAGGCCTGTTCCACCAATTGTCCCCCATACATTACCGCCACCCGATGGCTAATGTAATTGACAACGGCCAGATCATGGCTGATGAATAAATAGGTCAAGCCAAATTGCTCTTGTAACTCCAGGAGGAGATTGATGATCTGGGCCTTAATGGAAACATCCAAAGCAGAGACAGGCTCGTCGCAGACTATAAAGCGGGGCTGACAAGCTAAAGCCCTGGCGATACCTATCCTTTGCCTCTGGCCGCTGCTCAACTCGTAGGGTAAACGCCGCCGACAACTGGCAGGTAACCCGACCACATCCATTAGCTCGCCAACCCGGAGAGCTTCCCTACCCGGTGCCAATCGATGCCAATAGATGGGCTCGGCGATCAAAGCTTCCACAGTCAGGCGAGGATTCAGGGCTCCAGAGGAATCTTGAAAAATCATCTGCATCTCTCGCCGCAGGGGCGTCATTTCCCGAGGTGGGAGCTCAAAAATGTTCTTTCCGGCAAAAAAGACCTCTCCCCCTGTCGGTTCGTACAGCCGTAAAAGGGTCCGACCAGCGGTAGTCTTGCCACATCCCGACTCACCGACCAAACCTAAGGTTTCCCCTTCTCCCAGGGAAAAGGTGATTCCATCGACAGCCCTGACATAACCGACTACCCGGCGCCAAGGCCCGGCAAATATGGGATAATACTTCCGCAGATCCCGCACTTGGACCAATGCCCTGGTCCCCATTGTCTTCCCCACTCCTTCTTGTCCTCTACCAGAAAGAATTCGGGACAGTGGCAAATATTCCCTTTGCAGAAAAGGGAAAGCTCCTCCACGGGGACCAAGGAGGAGCATCTTCAAGAGTTTACCTATACTAGGGCGGAGAAATCAATTCTTCCTCCCTGGAAGACTCCTACCGCCGATCAAAGAAAACGTTCTTACCTCCCACCCACAGGGGAATGCCCAAAGCTACGGGGACATCATCGCCGAGAATACCCAAGCGGACAGCTGCTAAGCCGATGGTGTACATGATACGGTTGTCAACCCGGCAATCGGCGGCTACGCTCACCGCGGAACCGACGGCGATACCTAAATCACCTGAGTTATAAGCGCAAAGGCCTCCCTTGGCCTTCATTTCTTCGCAACTGGCAAAGCCGCAGAAACTACAGACCTTCAATCCCATGGGGGCCGCCTTAGTACCTAAAAGGACAATGGCTTGCACCTGGGCGATGTTTTCGGCATCCCGCTCAAAGGCGCC
>JBMNRY010000061.1:0-12699 GCA_050944915.1 Limnochordia bacterium | reverse complement strand
CATCGTTTTTGCAGAACTAACTTCCACCCCATGCCTCCAGGGGGTCGAGTTTACTTTTTCAATCTACCGTCTTTCGCCTACTAAACCTTGACGCGTACTTTCCTGCCGGTGGGGTTGACAAGGGGAAATTTCTTTGGTATATTTCTTAGTGTCCGGTTGGGGTGTCGCCAAGCGGTAAGGCACCAGATTTTGGATCTGGTATGCCCAGGTTCGAATCCTGGCACCCCAGCCATTTTTTTCAGCGAGCGGTGAGCCGCTCTTTTTTTGTTTAAATAGGGATTATCGGTTACCTCCGCCAATCATTCCCTTTCAAGATTTGTGGAAAAGGGGCAAGACTACAGATGAAAGGAAATTTGCCTAGGAGGTGACATTATGGCCCACAACCAAGGGCAAAGCCAACAGCAAAACCAACAGAATATGCAAATGCGGCCCCTAGCCAATCGAGATGGACATCAGGAAGCCCAACTGTTCTATGAGTTTGCCGAAGAATTCGGCCGCCGGCAGCAGTCCGGTTCTTACCCACAAAAAAGTCAGCTCCAACAAAATCAACAACAATAACGGCCCTTAGGGAAGGTTCGTCGGTCCAGCCGGCGGACCTTCCTTGCTCCCCGGACCCTTTAAATGGTAAAATAAATGTAGCAGCGGAATCTTTTTCTGAAAAATGCACATAGTATATATTCATCACCTCTAACGGCCGGGTTCATGAAGAGCGTCTTTATGTATAGAAAGAATTAGCTAGGCCGAAGCTAATCGAAGGAGGCTGGGGCATGGGCTTGGCAGCCGTGATCCTCGCTGCGGGCCGGGGAACCCGTATGCGTTCCAAGAAGGCGAAGGTACTACATGAGTTGTGTGGCCTTCCCATGATTTCCCATGTTATCCGACATGTTGAAGGGGCTGGTGTAGACCGGCCCATCGTTATCTTAGGCTATCAAGGAGAAGCTGTGCAAAGGATCCTGCCCGAGGGGGTAGAGGTCCGATGGCAACGAGAACAATTAGGTACCGGCCATGCCGTTCAACAGGCGGAGGATTTGTTGGCCGATGACGACGGAACGGTTCTGGTCATCGCCGGGGATACCCCCTTAATCACCTCGGCGACCATCGCCCGGCTGGTGGAACATCATTGCCAAAGGGGGGCTCAAGCTACCATTTTGACGGCGGAAATGGAGGATCCCTTCGGTTATGGGCGGATCTTGCGGGACCCGACCACTGGTAATATCTTGGGCATTGTGGAAGAAGGCGATGCGTCTCCCGAGGAAAGAAGGATTAGGGAGGTGAACACGGGGACATACTGTTTTGCAAGTCGCCAGCTGTTTCAAGCTTTGCAAAAGATCGATGCCCATAACTCCCAAGGGGAATACTACTTAACCGATGTTATCGATATTTTAGTCCGGGAAGGTGCCGTTGTGGCCGGCTGGATGGTCGAAGATCCCCAGGAAACCATAGGAATTAATGATCGCCTGGCTTTGGCTCAAGGAGAAGCTATTCTACGGGACTGGATCCGCCGGAATCATTTGGCCAATGGGGTGACCATGTTGGATCCGGCATCGACCTTCATCGATGTTCAAGTGGAAATCGGTCCCGATACGATTCTATATCCTGGGGTTATTCTAGAAGGGAATACAACCATAGGAGAAGAATCATTAATTGGCCCACGGGTGCGGATCGTCGACTCCCGTTTGGGCTCTGGTGTTCAGGTTAGCGAGTCCACATTGATGGAGTGCCGGGTCGGTGATGGCGCGACCATCGGTCCCTATGCCTATATCCGGCCGGGCAGTGACATCGGCCCTCAGGCCAAGGTGGGGGATTTTGTGGAGCTAAAGAATTGTCAATTGGGGGCTGGCAGTAAAGTACCCCATCTTAGTTATGTCGGTGATGCCGTCATCGGTAAGGGGGTAAACATCGGAGCAGGCGTAATCACTTGTAATTATGATGGTAAGAACAAACATGTTACTATCGTGGAAGACGGAGCTTTCGTAGGCAGTAACAGTAATTTAGTCGCGCCTGTGACCATTGGCTCGGGCGCTTATGTGGCTGCTGGATCCACCATCACTAAAGAGGTACCCCCTGATAGTCTAGGGATCGCCCGGGCCAGACAGAGTGTGCGGGAAAACTGGGCTAAGGAACGCAGGCAAAAAGAGCAGGGCTGAACAGCGTCAGACGGAGGTATAAATAAAAATGTCCATACGAAGTAGAGAGATCCGGATCATTTCGGGAACGGCCAATCCCGATTTGGCGAAGGAGATTGCCGATTATTTAAGTGTACCCGTTGGGGATATGGAGGTTAGACGGTTTCAAGATGGCGAGGTAGACTTGCGTATCGGTGAGACCGTGCGGGGATCGAAGGTTTTCGTTGTCCAGCCCACATCTTCTCCTGCCAATGAAAACCTTATGGAGCTGTTGATTATCATCGACGCCCTAAAAAGGGCTTCCGCCAAGGAAATCGCCGCAGTTATACCCTACTATGGTTATGCCCGCAAGGACCGCAAAACCAAGCCTCGGGATCCCATCACGGCCAAATTGGTGGCCAATCTATTGACGGCCGCCGGTGCCGACCGGGTTTTGACTATGGATTTACACGCGGGACAGATCCAAGGTTTCTTCGATATTCCCGTGGACAATCTGCGGGCCTTTCCCATTTTAGCCGACTATTTTATCGAGAAAAACTTAAGTGATATCGTCGTCGTTTCCCCCGATGTAGGCGGGGTCGGCAGGGCCCGGGAGTTGGCCCATCGACTCCATTGTCCCCTGGCTATTGTGGACAAGCGGCGGCCCCAACCTAATGTGGCTGAAGTCATGCATATCATCGGTGATGTGACCAACCGCAACGCCATCATCATCGATGACATCATCGATACAGGGGGAACCATCGCCCAGGTGGCCAGGAATCTCAAAGCCCAAGGGGCGAGCCGGATCTTTGCTTGTTGTACCCATCCCGTATTTTCTTCGTCGGTGGTCAAGCAGTTGGAAGACGCCCATATCGAAGAAGTGGTCGTCACCAATACCATCCCCATCCCTGAGGGGAGAAAAACCGAGAATACCGTGGTTTTATCGGTCGCCAGCCTCTTCGGCGAGGCTATCCGGCGGATCACCGAAGAGTTGTCGGTAAGCAAACTCTTCGACTAAAATTTGACGGGGAAAAATCCCGGATGGTATAATAAACGGGTTAATTAGCGTCACCATCGGTTGGACGTGGCAATAAAGGAGGAATAGCAATGGCTGATGTGCAATTAACGGCCGAGCCCAGGGCCGAAATTGGTAAAGGTGTAGCCCGAAAACTACGGGCCGTTGGTAAAATACCGGGAGTTATCTACGGTTCCAAAGAACCGAGCCAAGGGATTATCGTCGATACCCGGGAATGCTCCCGCCTACTGAATGAGGGCGCCCTCGGCCGTCTGGTCAAATTGAATTTAGCCGGTAAGGAGAAGATGGTTCTCTTTAAGGATGCCCAAGTCGATCCTGTGAAAGGCGATTTACTCCATGTGGATTTCCACGCTGTAGCCATGGACGAGGAAATCAGCACCATTGTGAGCATCAGAATCACCGGCGAAGAGGACCGGGTTTCCGATGGTGGGGTTTTGGCCAGCAACTTGTGGGAACTAGAGGTCAGTTGTTTACCCACCAATATTCCCGACGAAATCGCCATCGATGTTTCGGGATTGGCCGTTGGGGAGAATATCACCGTGGCCGATATCGAGGCACCGGAGGGAGTCACCATCCTCACTTCACCGGAAGAAGTGGTCGTTTCGGTAGTCGCTCCGGTCGCTGAAGAAGAAGCGGAAGAAGGGGCCGAAGTTGCCGAAGACGATGTTGTGGAAGAAGCTGCTGAGGAAGCTGCTGACGAGGAATAATGGCATTCAAGTGTGTGGTGGGATTAGGTAATCCCGGCAGCAGGTATGAGCTGACCAGACATAATTTAGGATTTATGGTGGTTGAAGCTTTGGTCCGTAAACGGGGCCTATCTTGGAGGCCCAGTAGGTTTCGGGCTGCCTTGGCTAAGGATACCTCTGTCATTTTTGTGAAGCCGTTAACATATATGAATAATAGTGGGCAGGCGGTGGAGGCAGTGATGAAGGACGGCCAGATACCGCCTCACGATGTTTTGATCATCTATGATGATCTCGACTTACCCCTGGGGAAATTGCGAATGCGAGCCCATGGAAGTCCTGGTTCCCATAACGGCATGCGGTCCGTCACCGGAGCTGTGGGCAGGGAAGTAAGGCGCTTGCGGCTAGGTATTGGGCCCCCACCACCCCATCTTGACTTAAGCCACTTCGTTTTATCTCCCTTCGGCCGGGAGGAAATCCCTCTGGTCGGCGAAATGGTCCATCGAGCGGTGGAAGCGGTAGAAATGTGGTTGGAACAAGGGGTAGAAAAAACCATGGGCGCATATAATGGGTGATGTACCTGTCCTTATTCTTCACAGGGCTGACAGCAGCGCTTTTGGCCTATGGAGCCAATCGATTGGTCGTCGGTTTATGGGGGCAACGGGCTGTAGCCCTGCTGGTTCCCGCGATCGAAGAGTTGGCTAAAACCGGTCTGGCTGTTGTGATGAATCAACCTCTCCTCGGGGTCCACATCATCTTTGGGCTCTTGGAGGCCATTTACGATGCCCGCAAGGGGGGCCAAGCCCGTTGGTCGGCTAGCTTAGCTAGTATCGTCGGCCACGGTTTCTTTGGCCTGCTAACCTTTAGTTTAGCCAGGGGCTCGCTGCCTTTGGCCATCGGGGCGGCGTGGCTGGTCCATGCCCTTTGGAATAGTTGTACACTTCTTTTTGAATAAATTGGGAAAGGGCTTTAGCTTCGCTGGAGCCCCTTTTGCCGCTAGCTGTCTAAAAAAATATTGTGGAAATATTCAGTACACTGTCAAAGGAGAGAAATAGGGTGTCCCTACGCGGTATCGTTGAAGTTCTTAAAGATAGTCAAGAGATGCAGCAGCTAATGGCTGAATTCAATAATGGGCTCCCCAAACAGCATTTGACAGGGTGCATAGGTCCCGAAAAGGCAGCTTATGTGGCCGCGCTTTTCCAGCGCCAAGGGGGGGAATCCCTGCTGGTCATCACCTCGGGGCAAATCCAGGCCGAAAGGTTAGTGGAAGATCTGAACTCCTTCCTGCGGGGGGATTATGTCCATTACTTCCCGGCCCTGGAAATTCTACCCCACGAAGAAATCGGTGATGATTACGATGTGGTCGTCCAGCGTCTCAATGTTCTGGAACGGCTGGCCCGGGGCAAACCAACCCTAGTGGTCACCACTCCGCCCGCCTTATCCCGAAGGCTGGTTCCCGTCGATGATTTGCGCCGGAGCTTGATCCACCTGCAGGTCGGGGAAATCGTCGCCCTCGATGAAATTATGGACCGTTTGGTAGGATTGGGCTATCGTCGGGTGCCCATGATCGAAGGACGAGGTCAATTTAGTCAGCGGGGGGATATCATCGACATCTTCCCCTCGGCCCGGGAAGAACCCATAAGGATGGAACTTTTCGGTGATGAAATCGATGCCCTTCGCTCCTTTGATATCGTCAGCCAGCGTTCGGTGCAGAGCTTTGATCAGGTTTGGATCGGGCCCGCCCATGAATACTTACTGGCCGAGGAGAAAAGGGAAGCCGTTGGAGAACGGATCTTGGCTGCCGCCCAAGCCCAGATAGAAAGACTGACCGGTTTAGGCCGGACGAACCAAGCCCGCAGTTTAGAGGTCCGGGCACGGGAGCATGCTGAAAAACTGGCTAACGGGGTGGAGTTCCATGGGGTTAGGCAATATTTGCCTTATTTTTATCCCCAACTAAATCATCTCCTCGACTATTTTCCCCGGGGTATAATCGCCATCGACGATCCGGTACGGATCGCTGCCCAAATGAAGCAGTGGACCGTCGAGCACGGGGAATTGGTCAGCAGCCTGTTGGAAAGGGGCGCCGTGTTACCCGACTTCGTTGAGAACTTCATTCCTTGGCAGGACATCGCGGCCTCCATGGAAGGCAGGAAAGTCCTTTTTATCACCGGGCTGCCTCGGCGAATCGGTAAGGTGGAAACGGGTAAACCCATTAACATCGGTGCCAAGGGTGCCGAAACGTTCCACGGTCGCATCGATTTGTTAGTCGAGGGGCTGCAGAACTGGCGGCGGGCCGACTACCGGGTTGTGATGGCCGTCTCCACACCGGAGAGGGCCCAGCGCTTGGCCCAAGGTTTAAAACGGGAAGGGGTTGGGACCAGCTATCTCCTCGATGTAGTCGATCTCCAACCGGGTCAGCTGGTGATCACACCCGCGGCCCTTTCCGGTGGTTTCCAGTTGTCGGGCCATAAGCTCATTCTGTTGACCGACGGCGAAATCTTCGGCCGCACAAAGCGTAAAGGACGACCGAGGCTCCAGGAAAAGACGGAAGATAGTGCCCGCAGGGCGGCCCTAGCCCATTATTCAGAACTACAGCCCGGGGATTATGTGGTCCACGAAAATCACGGTATCGGGCGCTATCTAGGGGTCGAAACCCTAGATATTCGCGGTGTCCATAAGGATTACCTGGTGGTGAAATATGCTGGTGAGGATAAGCTTTATGTGCCTACTGACCAGATTCACCTACTGCAGAAATATGTGGGTGGTGAAGAGGCCGCGCCTCGCCTTAATAAACTAGGTGGCAGTGAATGGGCCCGGGTAAAAAAGCGGGTTAAAGAATCGGTCCAGGAGATGGCCAAGGAGCTTTTGGAGCTCTACGCGGAAAGGCAGCGCTTAGAAGGCCATGCCTTCTCTTCGGACACTCCGTGGCAGGAAGAATTCGAGGATGCCTTTATCTATGAAGAAACCCCCGACCAAAGGCGCTCGGTGGAAGAAGTGAAAAGGGATATGGAATCACCACGGCCTATGGATCGGCTCCTTTGTGGTGATGTCGGTTATGGTAAAACGGAGGTGGCCATGCGGGCCGCCTTTAAGGCGGTGATGGACGGAAAGCAAGTGGCCGTTTTAGTGCCGACGACCATCCTCGCCCAACAGCATGAACGGACCTTTCGGGAGCGCTTCGACGGCTATCCCATCCGCATCGATGTCCTCAGCCGCTTCCAAAGTGCCGCTGAACAGAAGGAAACCATCAAAGGTTTAGCCGACGGCACCGTCGATATCGTCATCGGTACCCATCGGCTATTATCATCATCCATCGAATTTAAGTCCTTAGGCTTGATGATCATCGACGAGGAACAGCGCTTTGGGGTGGCCCAAAAGGAACGGCTTAAGGCGGTGCGAAAGAATATAGATGTCCTCACCCTCACGGCCACACCCATTCCCCGGACCCTGCATATGTCCCTGACGGGTGCCCGGGATATGAGCATCATCGAGACTCCTCCCGAAGGCCGCTACCCGGTACGCACCTATGTGGCCGAGTTTAACGATGAATTGGTGGAAGAAGCTATCCGGCGGGAATTGGATCGGGGCGGCCAAATTTACTTTGTCTACAACCGGGTCCAATCCATCGAAAAGATGAAAAAATATCTGGAAGAGTTGGTCCCCGAAGCCCGGGTCGTCATCGGCCATGGCCAGATGAACGAAAGGCAGCTAGAGCGGGTGATGCTCGATTTCCTCCAAGGGCAATACGACATCCTG
Source organism: Limnochordia bacterium (assembly GCA_050944915.1). Taxonomy (GTDB): domain Bacteria; phylum Bacillota; class Limnochordia; order JAAZLZ01; family JAAZLZ01; genus JBMNRY01. Next base: position 5,119 of record JBMNRY010000061.1, on the reverse strand, counting down.
TTATGTACTACCATCATCGAAACCGGTATGGATATCGGCAATGTCAATACCCTGATCGTCTGTGATGCCGATCGGATGGGTTTGGCCCAACTTTACCAGTTGCGGGGCCGGGTCGGCCGCTCCAATAAGGTGGCCTACGCCTATTTCACCTATAATCGGGATAAGATTCTAACGGAAGATGCAGAAAAACGCCTCCAAGCCATCAGGGAATTTAGTGAGTTAGGTTCGGGATTCAAACTGGCTATGCGGGATCTAGAAATTAGGGGTGCCGGTAATATCCTCGGTCCCGAACAGCACGGCTTCATCGCCAGCGTCGGGTTCGATCTCTACTGTCGCCTCCTGGAAGAGTCGGTGCGGGAACTGAAAGGGGAGGTCCCTCAGGAACTGCCCGAACCTTCCATCGACTTAGATGTGGATGCTTACCTACCCGATGATTACATCAACGATCCCCAACAGAAAGTGGCCTTGTATAAAAAAGTGGTCGCGGTGCGGGAGTTGTCCCAAGCCGATGAACTTGGGGAAGAAATCATCGATCGCTTCGGCACACCGCCGGCACCGGTGGAGAATCTCCTCTTCGTTGCCCGCTTAAAGATCCTCGCCAAGGAATTGGGGATCGCCTCCTTGTCCCGGGAAAAGGATCAAGTCATCGCCAAGTTCCTCACGGGGATGGATCTGCCGTGGGATTTGATGACTGTTCTCACCAGGAAGTATCGGGGACAGATCATGGTCCAACAAGGACGTAATCCCCAGATTAAGCTCCGGGTCAAGGGGTTAGATGATCGGCAATTGCTCCAGCAACTCAACGCCGTCCTCACCGACCTCCATGGGGCTTGGCAGGAAGTTCCCGTCTGAAAGGGATAAATGCATAAATTTGCTAACGGGATTATATACTATCAGTGGTAACACCCTGTTGATATTCTCCCCGGGGGTGGCGCCTGAGAGGAGGGGTGTGGGGTGAAGGCTACTGGAATCGTTCGACGGATCGATGATTTGGGTCGAGTGGTGATCCCGAAGGAAATTCGGCGGACACTCCGGATCCGTGAGGGAGACCCGTTGGAGATATTTGTCGATCGGGAAGGGGAAGTGATCCTCAAGAAGTATTCGCCCATTGGCGAACTGACGGAATTTGCCCAGGAGTATGCCGAATCGCTCAACGAAACCACAGGCCATATAGCCCTGATCACCGACCGAGATGTGGTGGTGGCGGTGGCTGGGGCGCCCAAAAAACTATGGTTGGAACGGGCCATCGGCATCGCCGTGGAACGGGCCATGGAAACAAGGCAGATCCTCATGTCCGCCGATGTGGACGGCGAAGAAGATGAAGCATGGCATTTTGCCGGGGCCGTCATCGCCCCCATCATCGTGGCGGGGGATGCCATCGGCGCGGTGATTCTAGCCACCGAAGAGGGGCAGGTCACCCAATTGGAACGCAAGTTGGTGGAAACGGCTGCCGGTTTTTTGGCCAAACAAATGGAGCACTAATAGTATTTATGGCTAGCCCAGGGAGTGACCCTGGGTTTTTTCTTTGGCTAGAAAGCCCTACAGCCCCTTCATAATCCCCTTACCCGAAGAGTATATTTGAAGGGATATCAAGGGGAGGAGGGGGCATGGTGCGCAACAATGCCTTTTTGCGGGGGGCTTTCATCTTAGCGGCGGCCGGAGCGGTCAGTCGGCTGTTGGGCGTTTTCTATCTCATCCCCCTTCCCCGGATTATCCACGATGAAGGGATGGGCCTGTTGCAGATGGTCCGCCCCATCTACTATTTCGCCTTCGTCGTGTCGGTAGCCGGCCTGCCGGTGGCTGTATCCAAGCTGGTAGCGGAAAAGGCGGCCCTTGGCGATGTGGGGGGAATTCACAGCATCTTTCGCCTTGCCCTAGGGATCATGATCCTTTTAGGTAGCCTCTCCACCTTGGCCCTCTATGGGGCCGCCCGGTGGTTGACGGAAAATATTCTCCAAGATCCTGGTGCCTATGGGGCCTTAGTCGCCATCGCTCCCTCGGTCCTCCTATTAGCCCTCATCGCCGCCTTTCGGGGATTTTTCCATGGCCTGCAGTATATGACCCCTTCTGCCGTGGCCCAAGTGGGAGAACAGATCGTCCGGGTGGTGGCCACCCTGGCCTTGGCCTACTACTGCATGCCCATGGGGGTGGAAAAAGGTGCTGCGGGGGCCTCCTTAGGCTCCGTTTTCGGGGCTGCCGTCGGCGTTTTAGTCTTTCTCGCCTATTATTTCCCCGTCAGGAGACGGCTCCTGGCCGTGGCTCCAAAAAGGCAGTTCCCTCGGGAAAGCAACGGGGTGATCCTTTATAAGTTGGTGAGCCTGGCTTGGCCCGTTATTCTAGGAGCGGTACTGCTGCCGCTGATGCAAATGATCGATGCCGCTCTAGTTCCCTCTAGGTTACGGCTCGGGGGATTGAGCGTGGAACAAGTTCGGGAGTGGTATGGCTATTTAGGGATGGCTTTAAACATGATGGGGATCCCCGCGGTAGTCACCGTCGCCCTGGCGGCCAGCATCGTCCCCGCCATCGCCGAAGGCCTAGCCCTAGGGAGCAGGAGAATTGTCCGCCACCGGACCCAGGAGGCCGTTAGGGTCACCATCTTAGTCGGGTTGCCGGCCGCCGTTGGCCTTTACACCCTAGCCTCAGAGATATCCTACCTCTTATTCGGTTATCCCCAGGTCGGTATCCCTTTGTCCATCCTCTCCCTGGCCACCTTGGCCCAAGGGTTGTACCAAACGACGGCGGGGATCCTCCAAGGCTTAGGGGAGGTTTTCATTCCGGTGCAGCATCTTTTAGCCGGGACCCTTTGTAAACTGATCACCAATTACTATCTCATCAGCCTGCCCGAAATGGGGATCAAGGGTGCTGCATGGGGCACCTCTTTAGGTTTTTCCCTGGCTGCTATCTTGAATCTCGGGGCTGTACAAAAGCTTGTCGGTTATCGCTGGGAACCCGGGGCTATGATCCTCAAACCTAGTTTGGCCGTTGGGGCCATGTATGGGATGGTCAAACTCATCTATGGGTTCATTTACACCCTGGGTCTTCATTACGGCTCCCTATGGTCCCTAGGGAGCAACCTTCCCTTTTGGGCCAATGCCGCGGCCACCATGGCCGCCGTCATCGGCGGTGCCGCCACCTATTTTTGCACTTTACTTATCCTTGGAGGGATTCGGCCCCGGGATCTGGAATTGATTCCCCGGTATGGGCCGTGGCTGGTGAGCAGACTACAAAAATGGGGTCTGCTTAATCTTTAGGTTCGGCCCCTAGTGGGGAAGATCTTTGCTAGAATAGATGCTAAGGGGGAAAACCATCAAGGGAGGCTGTCGTTTGTGGGAAAACCGATTACCGTCCTCGGTTTAGGGCCGGGACCGCTGAAACATATGACTTTGGAAGCCTGGGAGCTTCTTAACGGGGAAATACCCATCTATGTCCGTACGGAGAAACACCCCGCCTGTGAGGAACTAAAGGAGCGGGGTATTGCCTGCCATTTTTTCGATTATCACTATGAGAAGGAAACCGATTTCGAAGCCGTCTATGAAGCCATCGTTGAGGAGCTTTTGGCGGCGGCCAAGAAGGGTCCCATCCTTTACTGTGTCCCTGGTCATCCCCTCATTGGGGAGCGGACTGTGGCCCTCTTGCTCCAGCGCTGGCCCGAAGGGGTAACGGTCAAACCGGCCATGGGCTTCCTCGATCCCCTTTTAGTGACTGCAGGATTTCCCTTGGAGGAAGGACTGTCCATCGTCGATGCCTTCGAATTAGATGTGGACAAGCTGAATTTTGCCCAGCCTTTAGTGATCATGCAGGTTTATGATCGCTATATCGCCGGGGAAGTGAAATTAAAACTCTTAGAAGTTCTCCCTGAGGATCATCCCGTTCAGATCATCACCGGGTCGGGAACCCAAGGGGAAAAGAAGAGACAATTACCCCTTTACGCCTTGGATCAAGGGGACTATTTCGATCATTTGACATCCCTATTCATCCCCGCCCATGAAAAGCCAGCCATCAACCGCCTCCAAGAGGTGATGGCTATCTTACGGAGTCCTGAGGGTTGTCCTTGGGATCGACAACAGGACCATCGGTCCCTGCGGCCTTACCTCATCGAGGAAGCCTACGAAGTGGCGGAAGCGGTGGGGAACGGTGATCTAGATGAGCTTTGTGAGGAGTTGGGGGACGTCCTTTTGCAGGTGGTCTTTCACGCCCAGATCGCATCGGAAACCGGTTCCTTTCGTTTCAACGATGTGGTGCAAGGGATCATCGATAAGATGGTCCGCCGCCATCCCCACGTCTTTGGCACCACCGATGTCGATGGGGTCGGAGAGGTTCTGCGCAATTGGGAGGCCATCAAAAGACAAGAGGGTAAGGAGCGCAAATCGATCCTGGCAGGGATCCCTAAGGATTATCCCGCCTTGATGGAAGCCTGGGATTTGCAGGCCAAAGCGGCCAAGGTGGGCTTTGAATGGCCCGATGTGGGGGGTGCCATCGCCAAGGTAGGGGAGGAATTAGGGGAGTTTTACGAAGCGGCCCAAAAGGGGGATCCCACCGAGCTGGAAGATGAATTGGGAGATGTCTTTTTTACCATCGTCAATGTGGCCCGTTATTATGGGGTTAATCCCGAGTTGGCCCTCCAAGGAGCCAACAAGAAATTCCGGGAACGCTTTCAGTATATCGAGCGCGAAGCGGCCAAACAGGGTCGGAATCTGGAAGAGATGACCCTTGAGGAAATGGATGCCCTCTGGGATGAGGCCAAGGTCAATAAATCGTAGATGTTAGCCCGCCGCCCGGATTACCATTCCGCGCGTGGATGCCTTCCTTGGCGCGGCGGGCCCTGTACAACTACTTAACAGCTTCTTTCAAGGCTTTACCTGCTCTGAACGCGGGCACGCGAGAGGCGGGGATTTCGATGGGTTCCCCGTTTGCTGGGTTGACGCCTCGACGAGCGGCACGATTGCGCACCTCAAAGGTCCCAAAGCCGACTAAGGTAACTTTATCTCCGTTGGACAGGGCTTCTTCGATGGACGCGAGGGTAGCCTCAACAGCTTCGCTGGCTACCTTCTTAGTCAAACCAGCCTTTTCTGCTACACTGGCAATTAGGTCACTCTTGTTCATTAATATCCCTCCTTAT
>JBMNRY010000060.1:0-13104 GCA_050944915.1 Limnochordia bacterium | reverse complement strand
AGCGAGGTCTTTTTTTGCTATCCATCTGCCTTTTTCCTACCACCTACTAAAATTTTACTCTAACGCACCTTCGACATAAAGAGACGCCTTTGATAGGACGACATTTGAGTATTGTTAAGTTGATGGGATTCCTTCATGGGGGGGCGGTAGATATTCCTTAACGCTCTGTCCATTAGGCTCCCAGGCCAGCTTGACTCCGGTGATCTGAGCCGTCCTTTCATCGAGGCAAACCAAATCGTGCTTATCGACGGCCCTAAGGGAATCCTTACCTAAGGCTTGAACTCCAATGGCCATTTCGGCGGTACAAGCTTTAAGAAAATTGGTCAAGCCCTGGGCGGCCTTCTTTACATTGAGGCGCTTTTTGTACCGCCCGGTATAATAGACTAAAGTTGTGGGCGGTTCCCACGGCAAGGGCAGAAAAATCTGTTGGTGGGCGATGGCGAACAGGCATACACTACCCAAATATATCCCATCGGCACCGAGGGCCATGGCCTTAAGGAAGTGTTCCGGGTGATAAAGACCACCACCGATGATAAGGCTGATGCGACCTTTAAGTCCCCGTTCCTCCAAAAATCGGGCCCCCCGACTAAGGGCAATGAGGGTCGGTAAACCGAATCCATCTTGGAGGATCGGCTCACTACCTACCGTCGCCGCCTCTCCGCCATCGAGGGCTATGAAATCCACTCCGGCCTCGACGGCGATCTCCATATCTTCCTCCAATTGGTTGCTCCCACCCATTTTGATGCCGACAGGCACACCACCACCTTTTTCCCGTAAAAGGTCAACCAAAGCCCTGAGGTCCGCCGGCTTATCGACCATATCGTGTCCGGCGGCGATGAAGGCATTCTCTCCCTTATTTAAGCCCAGGAATCGTTGGGCCGAGCCTTTGAGATCCTTCCCTTTGCTCACATGGGGCGTGCCAGCGCTAGCTCCCTGGCCGATTTGGATCTCCAACATATCGGCATATTTACACCAATCCAAGTTCTTATTCCACTGACCCCGGTGGTATTGCACGATATAATACCGGGTCGCTTTCCGCTCCCGCATCCAAAACCCGCTTTCACCGGAGTTTGTGGCCGTACCTGCCGCTGCTGCCCCTTTGGCCAAGGCTAACTTCGCCCGCTGGCTTAATGCCAATCCATAGGCCATGCCGCTAACCATCAGGGGAGTCTGAAGCTTTAGGGGATGCTGTGCTTGAGGGCCGATGACCACCGATGTATCGACAATACCCCCATAGGGTTCTGTGGCCATCTGGGCGATATTAAAAACAAGCCCGTCGAAATCGATGATCCGTTTCGGGCTACCCAAAGGTCTCTTAAGGGGCTGGCCACATTCGGAACGGAGACTGTTTTCAATGAGGGTTTGGGGTGATACCCGTTTTGTTGCCGATATCAGTTCCCAAAGGTTCTCGACGTAGGGATCCTTGACCAAGCGGTTACCAATATCTTTGATAATGGCACCACCTAAGACTTTAGGAACGCGCTTCAACAAGAATAAGGAGCTGCCCGCGGCGAAGATGGCTACAGGAAGCCATGGCGTCTTTCCATTTTTCACCAATAACCACTCCGAGTCCTAGTTCAAGTTTAGTTTGAACTAGAGAGCGGAAAAATAACATGGCGAATTTATGGCAAAAAAAAGGGGCCTAAGCCCCAAAGAAAACCCTATTCTTCCTCCAGTTCGAACTTCCGGTGCACTGCTTGTACCGCTCGGGTGACAGCATCCTTGGCGACTAAACAGGAGATCTTGATCTCGGAGGTTGAAATAACCTCGATATTAATACTCTCTTCCGCTAAGGCTGCAAACATCGCGGCAGCGACACCCGGGTTGCTAACCATACCGGCGCCAACGATGGACACCTTGGCCACATCGGTACTGCAGATCACCTTTTCGGCCCCTAGTTCAGCGCATATCTCATCGAGGATCTCTTTCGTTGGCCCCATCTCATCCTGGGAAACGGTAAAGAGCATATCGGTACGGCCGGTTTGTTTGTTAGTCTGAACGATCATATCCACATTAATGTTTTTATCCGCTAAGCTGGAGAATAGTTTGGCCGCAACACCAGGCTGATCGGGTACATCGATAATCACAAACTTAGCCACATTGGTATCATGGGTTACCCCAGTTACCACAACATCTTTTTCCACATCTGCTTCCCCCTTGATAATGGTCCCCGGAGCGTCAGAAAAACTGGAGCGCACAACAATAGGTATGCCGTATTGGGCAGCGACTTCGACGGCTCGCGGCTGCATAACCCCGGCACCTAAGCGGGCCATTTCCAACATCTCACCATAGGAGATCGCCGATAATTTCCGGGCCTCGGGAACGACCCTGGGATCCGCCGTATAAACGCCATCGACATCGGTGTATATCTCACAAGCTTCAGCTTCCAAGGCCGCTGCTAAAGCAACCGCCGTTGTATCGGAACCACCCCGTCCTAAGGTGGTGATATCATTAGTATTGGTAATTCCTTGGAAACCGGCGGCGATGACAATCTTGTTCTGGGTTAACTCCTCCAGTATCCGTTCCGCCTTGATTTGGAGGATTTTGGCCTTAGTATGACTAGCATCGGTAATAATACCACACTGGGCTCCCGTCAAGGAGATAACCGGTTCACCCAAAGCATCGACAGCCATAGCCAACAAAGCGACGGAAACCTGTTCTCCCGTCGAGAGTAGCATGTCGATCTCCCTTTTGGGAGGTTTATCGGTGACCTGACTAGCCAAGGTCAGAAGCTCATCGGTGGTATCACCAAGGGCCGAAACGACGGTCACCACATGATAACCGGCCTTCTTGGCGGCCACCACCCGCTGGGCCACATTCTTAATCCTTTCAGGGTTAGCTACCGAACTGCCACCATACTTTTGGACTAATATCCGCATAGACTTCTCTCCCATTCTACTGGATAAAACAGATTGCTCCGGGACCCCAGGGTCTAGTTTGGATCACATCCGATTCAATACCGGCTTGGGCAAAGATCCCCTGGAGCTCTCGACCCAAATCGGCTAGATCTTCTTCTCCGATGACTAATACGCTGGGACCGGCTCCACTTAAAGCGACACCGGTGGCATCACCCCGGCGGGCCGCCGCAAACACCTCTTCTAACCCGGGGATCAACCTTTGCCTGTAGGGCTGATGGAGACGATCCTCCATAGCTTCCCCGATTCCTTGAAGACTGCCTTTACTCAATGTCGCTACTAAATAAGCCACCCGACCGACATTAAAAATGGCATCGGCAAAGTCCACCTGGGCAGGCAACGCCGCCCGGGCATCACTAGTGCTTAAATGAAAACGGGGAATAACTAAGAGAATACCACAATTTGATGGAGGGTCGATCCTTTGGGTCCAAACCCGTTGGGAACCTTGGAAGGAGACGACGATGCCGCCTAAGAGGGCCGGGGCCACATTATCGGGATGGCCTTCGATTTCCGTAGCCATCCGAATCAATTCTTCCTTCGTCAGAGGATCCCCCAACAGAGCATTGGCACCAAGGAGCCCACCGACGATGGCTGTGGCACTACTGCCCAAACCCCGAGCCAAGGGTATCTCATTGTTGATCCTTAGGCCCAAGGGAACGGTTTTTTTCCCTAAATGGTCAAAAACGGCCCGGGCGCTTTGTAAGACCAGATTAGAGCTGTCCCTGGGCAATTCCTCAGCCCCGGCTCCTTCTACCTCCACCTCATCTTGAGAACCACTTAAGACTTCGAATTGAAATTCATTGAAGATCTCTAGGGCCATGCCGACGGAATCGAAACCACTGCCTAGATTGGCCGTGGTCGCTGGAACCCTGATCTTTACCCTTTGATGTTTAACCACTAGAACACCAGCTTTCTACTACGCCAGGTATTCAACACCTTCTCGATTTGGGTTATCTCAGCATTGACTACTACCGGTGGTTCATGATTACTGTTGATGCCACCTAAGTCTTTTAGGCCGTGACCTGTGGCCATAATGACGATCCTCGCCTGGGGAGGAAAATACCTTTGTTCCATAAGCTTTAATATTCCAGCGGTAGCTACAACCCCCGTTAGTTCGCAAAACACGCCTTCGAGGGAAGCTAGGAGGCGATAGGCCTCCATGATCTCGCTATCACTAACGCTGCAGAGCAAACCGCCCGACTCCTCCACGGCATCGAGGACACCCTGCCAATGGGCAGGATTTCCCACCCTGATTTCTCCGGCTACCGAAGCAGGCTCATCGATGGGCCTTTCCACTAACAAAGGATCAGCACCCCGGCCTTGAAAACCTAACATCCGGGGTAAAGAGCTTGAGGATCGACCCTGTTCTTGATATTCTTTGAATCCCTGCCATAGGGCAGTGATACAAGCCCCCTCCCCAATGGGTAGGGCCACATAATCGGGGGGTTGTGACATCTGATCCCAGATCTCATAGGCCAAAGTCTTTTGTCCTTCGAGATAATAGGGATTGAGGGAATTGATGAGGGTATAGCCGTGGTTTTCCGCCACCAACCGTGCCAATTCCAGGCAATCTTCATAACTACCCTGTACCGCCACAACCAAGGCTTTATACATCTGGGCCTGCAGCGTGCCCCCTTGCAAAAGGACATCCTCGGGAACGATGATGATACATGGTAAGCCAGCCCGGGCGGCATACGCGGCTGCGGAGGCACCGGCGTTCCCTAAAGAAGGACACACGATACCGTTACTACCGGCTTGCAACCCAGCGGCTACCGCCACAGCCATTCCCCGATCTTTATAGGAACCAGTAGGGTTAAGACCTTCATTCTTGATGAAAAGCTGTCCGCTAAAACTAACCGCTTCCGCCAATCTCCTTGCCGGTAAGAGGGGGGTCTTGCCTTCACCCAAAGAAAGCTCGGCAAGCTGATCCAGCGGCAACTCTTGGCGGTGATGGCCGTTTATCCCCGGCCACGGAACGTTCTCGTTCATGGAAGGGATTCTCCCTCCACTCGAATCACATTACAAATTTCCCTGACTACCGGTAGTTTAGCGATCCCATCGAGGGCGTTTTTCATATTGGCATCTTGAACCTCATGGGTTACAAAAACCAGGCTAACGGGATCTTCCCCTTGCCCCTTTTGAATTACCGATTCGATACTGACCCCATTTTCCCCAAAGCAAGAAGCGATCTTGGCTAGGACCCCCGGTTGATCCACTACTAGGCAGCGCAGATAATAGCGGGAAACCGTTTGTCCAATAGAAACAATGGGCTTGTCCTGAACAATCCGCTTCACCCGGCCGTTAACACGGCTCTGCAAGTTCCGGGCCGCATCGATCATATCGCCGACTACCGCACTACCGGTGGGCAACTCCCCAGCTCCCTGGCCATAAAACATCAAATCGCCCACGGCATCACCTTGAACAAAGACGGCGTTGAAGGCACCATGGACGGAAGCCAAGGGATGTTCTTTGGGCACGAAGGTGGGATGAACCCGTACCTCGACCCCAGCATCGCTTTCCTTACCGATCGCTAGTAGTTTAATGACGTACCCTAACTGACGGGCCGACTCGATATCCGCGGGGGTAATCTTCCGGATACCTTCCAGGTGGACCTTCTCCAAAGGTACCCGGGCATCGAAGGCTAAGGAAGCCAAGATAGTCAGCTTATAGGCGGCATCATAGCCATCCACATCGGAAGAAGGATCAGCCTCGGCATAACCAAGCTCTTGGGCTTGGGCTAGTACCTCTTCAAAGGAGACATCTTCCTCGGTCATTCTAGTTAAAATGTAATTGGTCGTTCCGTTGATGATCCCCATTACGGTTTTGATCCGATTGCCGGTCAATCCTTCCTTGAGGGGCTTGATCAACGGAATACCGCCGGCCACACTAGCTTCAAAATAGACATCTACCCCATGTTGGTCCGCCGCGGCAAAAATCTCTTCTCCAGCCTTAGCCAGCACTTCCTTATTGGCTGTCACCACATGCTTTCCAGCGGCGATGGCTTGTAGAATGTATGTTCTGGCCGGCTCCATGCCGCCCATTACTTCCACAACAATATCGATTTCTGGGTCCTCAATAATCGATTTAGGATCGGTGGTTAGCCGTTCCTGAGGCAGCTCTACCCCCCGCTCTTTGGCCACATCTCGGACCAAGACGGTCTTAATCTGAATTTCGGTACCTAAACGGCGAGCGATTTCTGCGCCATTTTTCTGTAAAATCCGCACAACGCCTGTACCTACAGTACCTAACCCCAATAAACCTACGACAACATGTTTCTGCAAAGGGCACCACCTCAGTAAAGGTTATCTAAACATCCAGCCTACATTATATCATTCCAAAGGGGGGAAAGAAACCAAAAGAGGGCATTAAAGTAGATGTTCCCCAAAGGGGACCGTTTTCCTGTTGATTAAAGGAATTGAGCACAAAAAAGAGGGGCAACAGGGCCCCTGCTCTCAACGAAAATTTATTGTACCGCCTCCTTCAAAGCCTTGCCTGGTTTGAACAAAGGGGTATTACGGGCCGGGATATGGATCTCTTCGCCCGTTTGGGGGTTGCGCCCCATACGGGCGGCCCGGGGCCTGACCTCAAAACTACCGAATCCCACCAGCTGGACCTTCTCGCCACGGGCCAAAGCCTCGATGATGGTGTTAAACACAGCGTCAACAACTCGACCGGCATCCTTTTTCGTTAATTCGGCAGCGGTGGCCACCGCGTCAACCAATTCTGCCTTCGTCACTTCTTCACCTCCTCCTAAACCCGCTCCACTACGGCATTAGCTTGTCCAGCATCTTGGCAAATTATGATCCCCGATGCCAAAAAACACCGCACCAGGAGGAGATCTACCTCAAAAGATGAGACGGGCTGGCCAGGCCGACCTTTGGCGCCCCTGGCCCGGCCTTGCCCCTATAATATGATACAGATCAGACCACCACTGCCTTCGTTGATGATCTTACTCAAAGTCTCCTGGAGTTTTTCCTGGGCATTCTCTGGCATGCGGTGTAGCTTGCTGGCGATCCCTTCCCGGACCAAATCGTGGAGGGACTTGCCTAGGAAGTCGGTTTTCCAGATGTGCTCCGGATCCCGCTCGAATTCTTCGGAAAGATAGCGAACCATTTCTTCCCCTTGCCGTTCCGTTCCGACAAAGGGAGTCACTTCCGTAACAATTCCCGCGCGGATCATATGGATCGAAGGAGCAGAAGCTTTGAGACGAATCCCAAAACGGTGGCCTTGCCGAATTAGCTCTGGTTCATCGAAGGCGATATCATCCATTGAGGGAGCGACGATACCGTATCCAACAGTATAAACATCTTCTAAGGCATCGGCTACTTTATCATAGGCTTTCTTCGCTACGACCAACTCTTTCATCAAGCCGATCAGATGGTGGTCACCACTGACATCCACACCGGTCATTTCCCCTAAGACCTGGTAGAAGAGTTCCCTTTGGGCCCTGAGCTCAATGGTCGCCGTACCGGTGCCTGGCTCTAGGGAGCTTAAGCGGGCCTTATCGACAAATTCATACTCTCCCAACAGTTCCACAGCCCTTTGAACATCCCGCAAACGGGTAATCTGTTCTACCGTCTCGAAAACAGCCTTATAAAAATTGTCGGCTAACCAATGATCGGGGTCCAGTTCATCCACCCAGCGGGGAAAACGAACGCCTACCTCTCTGATGGGGAACTCAAAGAGAATATCCCGCAAGATATTAACGATATCATCTTGGGTCATCCGCAAACAATCGATGGGCTGCACCGTCACATCAAATTGTTCCTGGAGGGATTGGGCCAGTTCTACGGTCTTTGGTGCAGTCGGTTGGACGGAATTCAACAAGACAACAAAGGGCTTACCCAGCTCTTGCAGCTCTTCAATGACTCGTTGTTGGGCTTCCAGATAGTTTTCATAGGCGATATCAGTGATAGAACCATCGGTGAGCACCACTAAGCCTAAAGTCGAATGTTCGGTGATCACTTTGCGTGTCCCCAGTTCCGCCGCCTCTTGGAAGGCGATTTCGTGGTCAAACCAGGGAGTGCGCACCATCCGGGGGCCCCCTTCGTCTTCATAACCGAGGGCACCACCCACCGAATACCCGACACAATCGACTAAACGCACCTTGAATTTCAGCTCATCGAGGATACTGACCTCCACCGCCTCATCGGGAACGAATTTCGGTTCCGTAGTCATAATGGTGCGCCCAGCCCCACTTTGGGGCAAAGCATCCCGGGCCCTTTCTTTATCATGTCGATTCTGGATGTTGGGCAAAACCAGTAGATCCATAAAGCGCTTAATAAAAGTAGATTTGCCCGTTCGCACAGGCCCGACGACCCCGATGTATATACTGCCGCCAGTCCGTTCGGCAATATCCTGGAAAATGTCAAACTTTTCCATCAAATTCTTCCCTCCCTCGATTTGAGTTCCGTCCTCGCCACCCTTGTTGTCAACCTATCTATATGGAAAAAACCGTGAAATATTACCTCTTAACGACAAAAATGCCAGCTGCTCACCGCATACTAACTTATATTCAGGGACAAAAAGAAATAGTCCCTCATTTTACCTGGTCTTGCGCGTCCAGGGAGGGACTATCTCATCATAAAAGTCAATCCTTATAGATCTAAAACATCTTCTAACTCGCCCTTTGCTCCCCGTTCCATCAAGGCTTTTACGCTTTCTAAGGGCGAGCGATCGTGATAAATAATCTCATATAATGTAGTCGTGATGGGCATCTCCACCTGATGGAGACGGGCCAATTCCACCGCCGCCTGGACCGTAGGGATCCCTTCAACGACCTTTTGGGTGGAGGCCAGGAAATCGGCTAGCTTCTTACCTTGACCCAATTGCCTGCCTGCCCAAGCGTTGCGACTATACTGGCTGGTACAGGTAACAATCAAATCACCGATCCCTGCCAAACCCAAAAAGGTAAGGGGACGAGCTCCCAACCGGACCCCCAACCGAGCGATTTCCGTGATACCCCGGGTGATCAGCGCCCCTTGGGCATTATCCCCTAGACCTAAACCTTGACACATACCAGCTCCTAAGGCGATGACATTTTTTAAGGCCCCCGCTAATTCCACCCCCGCTACATCATCGTTGGAATAGACCCGGTAGGTGGGAGACATCAACAACTGACGGGCCCTGATGGTAGTCTCCCGCTGATAACCGGCCACAACACCCGCGGCTGGCAAACCTTGGCCTATTTCTTCCGCATGGTTAGGACCCGATAAGACCGCTAGCCGCCGTCGTGAACCGGGCAATTCTTCCTCGATGACCTGGGATAGACGTAACAAAGAGCCCCGCTCTAAGCCTTTGGCCCCATTGATGATCAAATCCCTCTGGGACAGATAGTCTTTAAACTCCCTGAGGATCCCCCGCAGGCCCTGGGAAGGAACCGTTAACAAGACTGCGCCCACCGACGGACAAGAAGCCACAGGGCCGCTTATAGGTCGGACCCCCTCGGGTAGAGGGATCCCAGGCAAATAAAGGCTGTTTTCCCTGGTCTGCTCCATCTGAGCCATGCGCCCCTCGTTGCGCCCCCACAACCAAACATCATAACCCTTATTGGCTAGTAAAATGGCTAGGGCAGTGCCCCAACCACCGGCACCGATGATCAGCACCCTTTGGGTATCCAATGGCTTCACCGCTTTTCTGCAGGGACCCGTTGCCCGATCTTGAATTCTTCCCCAGCCAATAAACGTTGCATGTTCGGCCGATGGCGCCAAATCACTAAGATGCCTAAAAGCGCAGATATGATAATCATTTGGGTTGACTCGCCCAATAACCAGGCACCAACGGGTAGGCTGGCCGCGGCTCCGATGGAACCGACGGAAATATAGCGGGTGACGAACACTAAGAACAACCACACAACGGCGATAAAAAGGGCCACCATGGGCATCAGGGCTAAGACAACGCCAAAGGCAGTGGCTACACCTCGACCGCCTCGAAATCCTAAAAAAACAGGCCAGATATGGCCGATGATGGCAAAAACACCGGCTAACGCCGGAATCCATGGAGCCGAACCATACCTAGCGGCCAAAAGGACTGCTACAACGCCCTTGCCCACATCGAGGACGAGGGTCATCAAGGAAGGCAAGACACCTAAGGTACGTAAAACGTTGGTCGCGCCGATGTTTCCAGAACCGTATTGCCGAATATCGATGTTTTTCAGCCGGCCCACTAGATAGCCGGAACTAATATTACCGATGAAATAGGCTACGATGATTAATATGAGATCAGGCATTACTCTCCCTCCACTAACTCCTAGGCTTGGCTTTGATCACAATGGGACTGCCGTGGAACCCATAATGCTCCCGGAGCCGATTTTCTAAATAGCGGCGGTAGGAAAAATGAAACAAATCGGGGTTATTGACAAAGAGGATGAATGTGGGCGGTTTGACCTGGGCCTGCACGGCATAAAAAAGCTTGAGACGGACGCCCTTCTTCATCGGTGGCTGCACCTGGGCCGCCGCTTCATGGAGCAAGTCGTTCAATTTGCCAGTGCTGATCCTTATATTGGTCTGCTCGTGGACATAATCAACTAGATCCAACATTTGGGGCAACCGTCGACCGGTCTTGGCGGAAATGAAAATCATGGGGGCATAATGGAGAAAAGCCAGCTGACGGCGATACTCCCGTTCATACTCAACCATGGTATTAGAATCCTTCTCCACCAAATCCCATTTATTAATGACGATTATGTTCCCTTTCCCCGATTCATGGACAAAACCGGCGATCCGTTGGTCTTGTTCCGTCACTCCCGTGGTGGCATCGATCATCAACAGGCAGACATCGGCCCGTTCGACGGCCCGCAGGGAACGAAAAACACTATACCTTTCGACGGCATCATCGATCCGACCTTTGCGCCTCATCCCCGCCGTATCGATTAAAACATAATCTTTCCCATGGCGGCGAAAGGGGGTATCGATGGCATCCCTAGTGGTGCCCGGGATATCGCTGACGATCACCCTATCCCCTCCGATGAGGGTGTTTACCAGCGAAGACTTACCCACATTGGGCTTGCCGACGATGGCGATCTTCAAACGATCATCGGCAGGCTCCTCTTCTGGCAAATCCCCAGGCAGGGATTCGATGATTTTATCGAGGAGATCCCCGATGTTGCGGCCTGCTTCCGCGGCGATGGGAAAGGGATCACCTAAACCCAAATTGTAGAATTCGAAAATATCATGCTCTAATTCCCGATGATCGACCTTATTAGCCACTAAGATGATGGGTTTTTGCACATGTCGTAACAGCTGGGCGATTTCCTCGTCCTGAACGGTAAGGCCCTGGCGGCTATCGACCACAAATAGCAGCAAATCCGCCTCTTCAATGGCGTATTGAGCCTGGAGGGTAACCAATTGGGCCATGCCTTCCTCCTCGAAATCGAGTCCACCGGTATCGACGACGACAAAGGTACGGCCCCGCCAATGGCACTCGGCATAAAGGCGATCCCTGGTAATGCCGGGCTCCCCTTCGACGATGGCCAGCCGGCGCTGAATCAAGCGATTAAATAGGGCCGATTTTCCTACATTGGGTCGTCCCACGATGGCTACCAATGGCTTACCCATTCCCGTTACTCCTTCCTACCAACACCTGTAATACTTCCTCGGGCCCTTGGACGGGATAAATCTCCCTTTGTAAACCTTCTCCCAGCTCCTCTAACGATACATCATCTAAGAAAATATTTCCACCCCGCTTCAGACTCATCGCCGACAGGAAAAGGGGGCCCTGCTCCTTTAGGTCAGTTAAACGCAGGTAATCACGGCCCGTCAAAAGTCCGGCAACGGTGGTTTGGGGGCCAAAATAGTCGTTGCTTAATTCCAGCACCTGGGCCTCGATACCGATGGTTCCCAAACGGGCCGCGAAGGCACCGATTAAAGGAGCCGCCAGCCTACCGGTGGCTAGCAAAACCCTTTGACCTTCCAAATGCCGATAAGCATCCCAATTGATCTCTTCCATTTCCCTTAGAAAGGTGGCCCCAATACCCACCCCATTCTCATACTGGGGAAATCCTTCATAAGTTTCCCAAGGAGGTAGGGGTAACTGGCCTTGCAGGTAAAACTCATCGGCAGCCCACACTAACCTGGTACCCAACTCCCTTTGGGCCTTGGCCTGCCATTTTTCCACACCGGTGATGATGTCTCGAGCTTCATCGACGGTAAAAGCCCGCAATTGCCGGTTGCTATACTTGGTCAAACCTACGGGCACTATCGCCAAGGAAACCAGAGCCGGATGACACCGATATAAATACCCAATAGTATCTTCCAAGACCGACCCATCGTTGATCTCCGGGCAGAGGACGATTTGAGCATGGAAAGAAATCCCCTCTGCGGCCAACCATTGGATCTGCTGGCCTATTAAGCGGGCCCGGGGATTGCCTAAGAGTCTTTCCCGGACATCGGGATCGATACTATGGACAGAAATATATAAAGGGCTGAGCCGCTGGTCGCCAATCCGCTGCCAATCCCGACCGTTAAGGTTGGTCAAGGTGATGAAGGTTCCCTGCAGGAAGGATAAGCGATAATCATCATCCTTGACGTAGAGATTCTTGCGCATCCCCGGGGGCAATTGATCGACGAAACAAAAGAGACATTTGTTGCGACAAACCCGACAACCATCGAAGAGGAAGGAGTCAAATTCTAAACCGATGTCTTCGGTGGGATCCTTTTCGATCTCAAAGAGGACCTCCCCGCCCGACTCCTTAGCGATGAGGATTTCTACATAATCTTTAGTTTGTTCTTCTTGATAATGGAGCCAATCTTTGGCTTCCACGCCATTGATGGCCAGCAAACGATCCCCGGGGGTAATCTCTAATTCCTCAGCGATACTTGCCCTTTGAACGCCGACAATCACAGCCATAACCATCATCCTCACTAACGGAAAAGGCCCGGGGGATCCCCGGGAAGTACCTACTGGAGGCTAAATTCGCTTTCTATTCCCAATTTCCTTCCATCTTGGTCTATCTGGGCCCAGATCTCCCGTACCAATCGGACCAAATGGGGATAGGCCCGTTGGGTTCCCTTGATGACCACCGGACGGCCCCAAGCCACCAGTCCCAAGGCCCGGGACAAAAACCCGCCCAAGCGCATATAGGAATTTACGTAAGGCAGGGTATCGATGAAAATGAAATCCTCCTTTCTTCCACCACCTAAACGATATCCGGCCAAAATTGCCTTTTCCATCATTTCCAGACTAGCCGAGC
>JBMNRY010000059.1:0-13565 GCA_050944915.1 Limnochordia bacterium | reverse complement strand
AAAGTCCCGTCGGCTAAAAGCCGTCGATAATTGGCTAGCCCGGCGAAGGTGTCACCCCAAATACTGCTTTCATAAAAGCTGAGTCGGAAAACATCACCCAGGGGATAGACCAAAAGGACACAGAGGATGATGATGCTGGGGGCGATAAAGGCATAAGCTTGGATTTCTGTCCGTGTAAATCGCAAAAGAATCACCGTCCTTAGGGAGAGCCCGGGTTAACCCCGGGCCCGATGCTTATTGGAAGTATGGGGCGAGGACACTTTCCCATTCGGCGGCTGCTTCATCTAAAGCCTGTTGGACCGTTTTTTCTCCTAGGACGGCACTCTGAATGGCCGAGGTGAGGATTTTATTCAGACGGATGGATTCAGGCAAGCCCAAATTGGGCGAACCGGCGTTAGGTCGACTCATCTGCTCGATGAAGGCCTGAGCCATTGGGTTTTGCCGGAAGAAATCCATTTCGGCCACATCTCGGCGGGCGGGGAAGTCTCCCGTATGGCGGGACCAGATGGCATTCCCCACGGGGCCGGAGATGAATTCGATGAATTTCCAAGCTGCGTCCGGATCTTTAGCTTGGGTGGTGATGGTGTTCAACGAACCCCGCACCACAGTACCATCGGTAATTCCCCTAGGCAGGGGTGCCGTCATGAAGTTCAGATTGGGGTTCAGATTCTGCTGAATGGCGATCCCCCAAGGACCTTCGAACATCATGGCGATGTTCCCGGCGGCGAAGTTGCCCCGTTTTTCCTTTTCTCCATTGGAGAGAACTCCCGGTACTGCGATTTGGTGCTTATTAATCAGATCCACATAAAACTCAATAGCCCGTACGCCCTCGGGACTGTTGAAGACGACTCGATTGGTTTCTTCATCGAAGATTTCTCCACCAAACTGGAAGATCAAGGGGAAAATATCATAGGTGAGGTTTGTCGGTGGTTCTAACTGCAGGGTAGCGGTGACGGCATACTGGTTCTCTTCGGGTTTAGTCACCTTTTTCGCGATTTCGACGAATTCATCCCAAGTTGTGGGAGGTCCGGCGATGCCTTCCTTTTGGAAGATATCGATATTGTAGAACAAGGCGACACAACCACTATGGAGGGGTAAGGCATAGAGATTATCTTTCCACTTCTGCTTGAAGATGGGGAAGATCTCCTCCAAGACATCGGATTTGGCGACAAAGGGATCTAGGGGCTGGATCACGCCCATTTCCGCGAATTCCACCAGCCAATCCACTTGGATCATCAAGACATCTGGCGAATGGCGGGCCCGATGGAGGGTAATGGCTTTATCCCGAAAGCCCGTAAAGGGAGAGTCGATGATCGTTAAGGTAATATCGGGGTTTTCCGCTTCGAAGGTGGCCTTGATTTCATCCATGACAGCCTGGCCTACCTCCGATGTCTTCCACTGCATCCAACGGACTTCTCGCTTGGCACTCACTAGGCTACCCATTACTAGGACCAGAAGTAAACCCCAAAACAGCCACCGAAAGCTTTTTTTCATAAAACAAACCCCCTTTGTTTTTGGTCGGCTTAAACCTCGTGAAATTACCCAATTTGTGAGCCTTCTCATCGCGCGTTCAGACCGGGTTAATCACCTCCGAACCTCTTTGCTTCCATCCTTGATTCGATTGATCATAAAGTCTTAGAACATAGGGACTAAAGAACACCGAGTAAGGGGTTTTGGATAGACTTAACGCTACAAACTCTACTGAAAACAAGAATACTCTGTCATTAGACCTGCACATCAACTGGGCCCTGGGTATACGGTAATTATTGATAATACCAAAAGCCTAATAAAGTTATGGGTATTGTAAAAATATCAGATATTATGTCCGGTAGAGCCGGTATCCAAGGAATAAAAGGAAAGGCGGGAGGAGTATGTATTGCCGCGGCGATTACTGTATTCCCAGCAAATCCATATTTCGCTTGGCAAAAAAAGCTGCAGAACCTTCCCGTCATCTCATGTAATGGCCTCTCCCGATTCCTTATCAAACAAATGGATTTTCTTCATATCAAAGACGAAAGGATGGACTTCACCAACTTTCGGTTTTTCGGTTGCCTCCAGTCTAGCCGTTACGTTTCCTCCGGCGAGGGTGAAATAGGCGTAGGTTTCTGCACCTAGCGGTTCAACAACCTCGATTAAGGCTTCAACTCTGTTCGGATTGTCCGCCGATGCTGCTCCATATTTGATATCCTCTGGTCTAATCCCAAAGAAGACCTCTGCATCGATATATTTCTCAAGCGCTTTGCCTGCCATCTCTCCGGGGAGTTCCAATTGTTTATCCCCGATTTGAACCTGATACACATCGTTTACTCGCCGGAGAATTCCTTCAAGAAAATTCATCGCCGGGCTCCCGATAAACCCCGCGACAAACATGTTTTTTGGTTTGCGATATACTTCCAAGGGAGGTCCAACCTGTTGAATCACGCCATCTTTCATCACTACAATCCTGTCACCCATCGTCATCGCTTCTGTTTGATCATGGGTCACGTAGACGGTGGTGACTTGCAGACGCTTTTGGAGTTTAGTTATTTCAGTACGCATCTGAACACGGAGCTTGGCGTCCAAATTGCTCAAAGGTTCATCCATCAAAAAAGCCTTGGGCTCCCTAACGATAGCTCGCCCAACGGCTACTCTCTGTCTTTGTCCTCCCGAAAGTTCTCTGGGCTTCCTGGATAACAAGCCTTCGATTCCCAACATGGAAGCCGCTTCTTTTACCCGTCTGTCAATCTCGCTCTTGGAAAAGCCTTTTAGTCTTAACGCAAAGGCCATGTTATTATAAACATCCATGTGTGGGTAAAGGGCGTAATTCTGGAAGACCATTGCAATATCCCGGTCCTTCGGCGGCACATCGTTGACTAGCCTATCGCCGATGTGAATCTCACCGCTGGTGATTTCTTCTAAGCCGGCGATCATTCTTAGAGTAGTCGATTTTCCGCAACCCGATGGTCCAACTAGTACAATGAATTCCTGATCGTTAATTTCCAGGCTTACATCGTCTACGGCGATAACAGAACCAAATCTCTTAACAACATTGCTCAAGGTTATATTCGCCATATCATCACACCTTTCGATAGTATTAGCTACTGGTTATGATGCTTCAGGGAACCTCTGTTTTTGATGCCGTAGCTTCAAGGAAGGTATATGATTCGCTCTTACATGTTCCGACACAAACGTAGCTAATTCTACGTCAGGGAAGCAGAAATCTCTTTGAATCCACTTACGTCAAACAAAAGGGATAATTATGGAAAAATTAGGTTTTCTTAGGACTATTATAATTAGATGTATATAAGTGTGTCAAGGAGGCGGTTCCAGATTCTTCCTTTGGGTAGGTGTCAACAGTTTTCAGTTACTCTAAGCCATTTGTTGGCGTGGTGTATGCGCTTGTTTCGACTTCCTGAGGTTAGGAACCCATTTTTGCTCATTTGTGCTCGTTACTATTTCGCTACCAAGGCGCGGTACAGATGACGATTATACACAATCCCAAGCTGCTCTGATCCAGACTGCCGTTGCCTGATTCTACTTCACACCGTCCCTAACAAGCGGCTAGTCCTATCGCGTTTTTTGGACTCAATACAACACATGTCTCAATGGGAGTATTTCGGACCATTGTATTCTTTTGCTCGCCTGTGATTATTACAATGAAGGACTACTCTTCCTCCCATAAAGTGAAGAAAATAAGGGGACAGCTCTAAAGGAAAAGGAAGTTCCTTACCGAACCCTTGGGGAGGCTAATCCCATCCCAGAAGGGGAAACAAGGCAGGAGTTTGGGAAGTCTTCTTCGGTGGATGACCACCATGGACAGGCCTATCTTGGAACACCGGGCATGAAAGAACGGCTGGGGTGGGATAATTTCCTCCAAAGGAGCGATTGGGGAGTATATCCATGTCGACAATAGAATTGATCGCCACGACGACCTTTGGTCTAGAGGCCGTAGTCAAAAGAGAACTCTTGGCTTTAGGTTATAAAGATCTCGTTGTGGAAGATGGCAAGATTACCTTCACCGGGAATGTAGCCGACATCCCCCGGGCCAATCTTTGGTTAAGGTCAGCCGATCGGGTTCTTTTGAAAATGGGCTCCTTCTCCGCCCGCAGTTTTGAAGAGCTCTTTGAAGGTACGAAAGCACTGCCTTGGGATGAGTGGATTACTAGAGACGGCAAATTCACCGTCATCGGCAAATCGGTTAAATCCCAACTATTCAGTGTTCCCGATTGTCAAGCCATCGTCAAAAAAGCGGTGGTGGAAAAACTTAAAGGGAAATATAAACTAGAATGGTTTCCCGAAACAGGACCGGAATACACCATCCAGGTGGCCCTCTTAAAGGATGTGGCCACTTTGACCATCGACACCAGCGGTGTGGGGCTCCATAAGCGGGGTTACCGTCAATCGGCCGGGGAGGCACCATTAAAAGAAACCCTGGCGGCAGCCTTGGTCCAGTTGAGTTTTTGGAATAAAGACCGTCACCTTTATGATCCCTTTTGTGGCTCGGGAACCATCCCCATCGAGGCGGCACTGATCGGCTTAAACATCGCCCCCGGTTTAAACCGGGATTTTGCATCCCAAGATTGGCCCCAAATCGGTAAAGAGCTGTGGCGGGCAGCCAAAGTAGAAGCCTTTGAAGCCATAGATCAAGATAGCTTTTTGCGAATTGTTGGAGCGGATATCGATCCTAAGGTGATCGCGATCGCTAAGGAAAACGGAATGGAGGCTGGAGTGGCTGAACACATCGACTTTCGGGTCCAAGATGTCGCCAAGACGAAATTCCAGGATCCTTACGGGGTGGTGATCACTAATCCGCCCTACGGTGCCCGCCTCGGTGATCAAAGGGAATTGCGACAGTTATACAGCCAGATGGGCCTAGTTTTCCGGGAAGATCCCACCTGGTCTGTTTATGTGCTAACGGCTGATGAAGAGTTTGAAGAACATTATGGCCAAAGGGCCCAGCGAAAACGAAAACTATACAATGGCAACATCAAGGTCGACTATTATCAGTTTATCGGACCCCGGCCACCAAAGGATCTCTAAAGACCCGGTGTCCAGCCGATATTTCCGAATCCCATTGTCCAATCAAGCTCCTTGGCCGGGATACCTTCTTGGAAATGAAAGGGGATTCGGCCCCAGGGGGTCTAGATTCCCCTTGGGAAGAGGATTTAGATTCCTATTTAACCTAGTTAAGTGCAGGAAAACCTTTCCTCGTGTCGAAAAACCTACCTATGCAAGAGGAAAGGATGGAACTCGATGCGGACCTTGGTTATGGCCCTGCTTCTTGTCTCCTTGCTGGTTTGTGTCGCCGGGGCATCCCCCGTGCAAGTCTATTTAGACGGACGGGCCCTCAGTTCCGATGTGGCACCCGTCGTTATCGATGGCCATGTACTGCTGCCGTTGCGGGCCATCGGCCAAGCCTTAGGCTTACTAATCGATTACCGGGCCGATCAAGTGGAACTGCAGGGAGAAGATGTCCGGATCCAGTTGCAGGTCGGATCCCGCCAGGCCTTCGTCAATGGCCAGGCCCGTCAGTTGCGGGTTCCTCCCCAAATCAGAGATGATCGCCTTGTGGTGCCTTTGGCCTTCCTGGCCGAAGCCCTAAAGTTATCGATGCGTTGGGATATGGAGACGGCTTCC
The DNA here is from genome assembly GCA_050944915.1 of Limnochordia bacterium. Lineage (GTDB taxonomy): Bacteria > Bacillota > Limnochordia > JAAZLZ01 > JAAZLZ01 > JBMNRY01. The sequence goes on along the minus strand of JBMNRY010000059.1, from coordinate 7,949 downwards.
CTCTATTTGACGGGGGGAAGCAACGTCTTTTTAGGCGCGGAAGTAGCCCTTGTGGACGGACGGACCTATGTAAATATCGAAACGAGCGCTCCGGTCCAGTACGAGACCATCTTGTTAGTGGATCCCTATCGCTTGGTTATCGATCTCCAAGATGTGAACATGGGCATCGAAGGCGGTGAGCTCCCCGCCCGGGGTGGGATGGCGGAGCGGATCAGGGCTGGCCAGTTCGGACCGGGTGTAGTGCGGGTTGTCGTCGATTTGGCGTCAGCCGTCGGTTATGAAGCCCAGCCTAGCTCAACTCCACCGGGGGTCATCGTCGGGCTGAACCAAGCGGTGGAAGGTCTTTGTTGGTGGGAAGAACGGGGTGAGTTAGAGATTATCACCCAATGTCGACCGGATTATCAACTTCTCCAACTGGTCGATCCCGCCCGTTTAGTTGTCGATATTAATTATGCCTCCCTAACGGCGGAGGAACGGCAAATCATGATCGATAATGACCTCATCAAGCAGGTGAGGGCCAGCCAGTTCCTGCCCAATATCGTGCGGGTTGTTTTCGATTTGGCTCAAGAGGTAGACATGGAGGCCAGGGTTGATGATCACGGTCTAACCATCGTCTTTCCCTCTTTGGCACCTCCGGAAGAATTGGTAGTAGCCGAAAGTACTTTGGACGAAGAAGTAGAAGAAGATGGAGAGGTAGAATCGGAGGCAGCAGAGGAACGATCCTTGCCCGTATTCGTTGGGGAACCAACGGGTGAAGGTTTAATCGTGGTCATCGATCCCGGCCATGGTGGGATTGACCCTGGGGCCCTGGGCCCATCGGGAACCATGGAAAAGGATATCGTCCTAGATGTGGCCCTGCGGTTGCAGAGACTCTTGGAGGCCGTCGGTGTGGAAGTCCTCATGACCCGTACCGATGATCGTTATGTGGATTTCCCCGATCGGGTGAGGGATGCCCGGGTGGATCGGGCCCATATCTTCATCAGCATCCATGCCAATGCCTTCCGTTTCCAAGAAGCCCAGGGTACAGAGACCTTTTTCCACCCGGCCCGGGAAGACAGCCGACCTTTGGCCGAATGTCTCCAGGAGGCCTTGGTGAATAGCTTAGGCCGTATCGACAGGGGAGTGAAAAACCGCCGTGATCTCTACGTCCTCAGGGAAGCCCGTATCCCGGCGGTGTTAGTAGAAATCGCCTTCCTCAATCATCCTGAGGAAGAAGCCCTTCTCGTGACGGAAGAATTCCGGCAACTAAGTGCCGAAGGGCTCTTTACCGGTATCAGCCAGTATTTCCAAAAAACCCGGAACCGTTCTTTAGGACCGGTGCCTAAAGAAGTCGTAGGGCAGTAAGGGGTGGTCCCATGTTTAGAAGATTGGTCTTCCTGGCCCTGATCCTCTTGGTAGCTGGGGTAGTCTATCAGGTCCTCGCTCCGCCACCGGTACCGACAACGGTCCCGGAGGAAGAGGTTTTCTACATTTATCTGGCTTCTCCCGATGGTACCCGGCTCTTACCGGTAGTCCGGGATTTAGGGGAGGAAGTGACTCCTCGGCGGTTGCTGACGGAACTCCTGGAGGGACCCCGGCAAGGTGAGCATGGGATTTTGCCCGTACCGGCCGGCACCCAGGTGCGCAGCATCGCCATTACCGATGGGATCGCCTATGTCGACTTTAGCTCCGAGCTGATTACCGATCATTGGGGAGGGACCACCGGGGAGCTGGCCACCGTGTATGCCATCGTCAACACCTTGGCCCAACTGCCGGGAATTGATAAGGTACAGATCCTCGTCGGTGGGAGGGAAATCGAAACCCTGGCGGGGCATGTAGATTTAAGTCAACCCTTGGCTCCCGATATGACCTTAGTCGCCCCTCGTTAGGGGCCTTTTTTCTGGTAGTCGTTGGTTGTAGTGGAAAGGCTTGCCTTTGGTTAAACTAAGGGAGCTAGAAAGATTAATTCAGCATAGGATATGAGGTAGGATTTCTTAGTTGGGAAGGTGGATCTATGGCAGCCAGTTCCCCCCTGGGGGTTTATGATTCGGGAGTAGGGGGTCTCACCGTCGTGCGACAGCTACGACGGCAACTGCCCCGGGAACAAATCATCTATTTGGCCGATACGGCCCGCTTACCCTATGGTAACCGGGAGCCGGAGGAGATTATCACCTTTGCCCGACAAATCATCACTTTCTTAGTCGGGCAAGGGGTGAAATTAATCCTCATCGCTTGTAATACTTCATCGGCTCTTGCTTTGCCCCTGGTAGAGAAGGAATACACCGTTCCTCTAGTAGGTATGATCCAGCCGGGGGTCCAGCAAGCTTTACAGGAAACGACCGCCCGCCGCATTGGAGTTATGGCCACCGAGGCCACCGTTAAGAGCGGGGCTTATGAACAGGCCTTACATGAAAGGGGAGAAAAGGTTCAGGTGTTCAGCCAAGCCTGTCCCTTGTTCGTCCCCCTTATCGAAGGGGGGCTGTTGGAGAGTCCCCAAATGGATGCTGCCCTAGGGGATTACCTAGAACCCCTGCGCCAGCAAGGGATCGACACCTTGATTTACGGCTGCACCCACTATCCCTTCCTGGACAGCCAGATTAAGGCCCGCTGGCCGGGATTGCGCACCATCGATCCCGCGGAATCGGCCGTTGCCCGGGGGGCCCAGATCCTCAAGGACCGGGGCCAGTTGGCCATGAAGAAGTCTGGTCCCGATCTTTTCTTGACCACCGGTTCCGCGGAGGAGTTCGCCCAGAAAGGGGCTTTTTTCCTCGGGGAGGAGTTAGGGCAGATTCAATCGGTAATCTTACCGAAGCTATAGAAGGTGTAGCAAACTTTGTAGTTGGTTGGGGAGTACATGGGGAATTGAAGCTAAATGGGAGGCAGAAGTATGAATTTTTCCGGAGGTCGGATTGGGGTCGTCGGTCTGGGAATTAGCAATCGGGCTTTAATTAAATATTTGGTTGCCCAGGGTGCCCAGATAACGGCCTGTGATCGGTTAACGGCCGCTGAACTGGGGCCGACCTATGGTGAGTTGGCGTCCTTAGGGATCGATTTTCGCCTGGGAGAGGATTATCTCCAGGGATTGACGGACTTCGACCTGGTCTTTCTTACTCCGGGTTTGCCCAAAAACCTCCCGCCCATTCAAAACTTATTACAAAAGGGAATCCCTGTCTCCAGCGAGATCGAGCTGTTTTTCAGCCTGTGTCCCGCCCCCATCATCGGTATCACCGGCAGCAGCGGTAAGACGACGACTACCAGTTTAGTCGGTGAGTTCTTAGCTGCCAGCGGTTATTCAACCTACGTGGGGGGGAATATCGGGACACCCCTCATCGACCGTCTGGAGGAGATCACCCCCGAGGCTAAAGTGGTCTTAGAGTTAAGCAGTTTTCAGTTGGAACTGATGAATGTCAGTCCCTCCATCGCGGTGGTGACCAACGTAACCCCAAACCATTTAGATGTCCACCCCGATATGGCCAGCTACATCGAAGCCAAGGAGAACATCTACCGGTGGCAGGAAGGGGAAAACCTAGCCATTTTCAATGAAGATAATGAAATTACCCGTCAAATGGCTACCTGGGCTCCAGGACGTATCTGTACCTTCAGTCGCCAGCGGAACCTGGAGTGTGGGGCCTGGTTGGCTGAGGGGGACTTGATGTTGTGCACCGGTTCCATCGATGATATGATTTGTAATCAGGGAGAATTAAAACTACTAGGTCTACATAATGTGGAGAATGTACTGGCCGCTAGCCTAGCTGCCGCCGAGGCGGGGGCGACACTGGAGGCGATCCGGCAGGTTTGCCGGAGTTTTACCGGTGTGGCCCATCGGTTGGAACCGGTGGGAACCATCGACGGTGTTCGCTATTACAACGATTCCATCGCCACCTCACCTGCCAGGGCTATTGCCGGCCTCCGTTCCTTCCGAGACCCGGTGATCCTCATCGCCGGAGGCTATGATAAACAACTGCCTTTCGAAGAGTTGGCCCAAGAGATCGTGGACCGGGTCAAGGTTTTGATCCTGTTGGGCGATACCGCCGAAAAGATCGCGGCTGCAGTCAACCAACATCACCACCAGGTGCAGATAATCACCGTGGCCGATTTATCAGAGGCCGTCGAGGCAGCCCATCGCTCAGCCCAACCCGGTGATGTAGTCTTATTATCACCGGCTTGTGCCTCCTATGATATGTTCCGCAATTTTAGCGAACGGGGGGATCTCTTCCGGGATTTGGTGCGACAGCTTGAGGTGTAACCATGGCGTGTTTGTTAGTCGATTTAGGTAGTACCTATACAAAGGTGAGGGTGGTCCAAGAAGGACGTTTAATTGGCCAAGCCCAGGGACCAACGACAGCCGAGACCAATGTCATCCATGGTCTGAAGCAGGCTTTGGCTCAGCTACCCCGGGGATTGCGCTTTGATGCTAAATTGGCTTGCAGCAGTGCCGCCGGCGGTCTACGGATGGTAGCCATCGGTCTGGTTCCCAGGCTCACCGCTGAAGCCGCCAAAAGGGCAGCCTTAGGGGCCGGTGCCCGGGTCCTCGATGTCTTTAGCTACCGTTTGGATGACCAAGCCTTGGAACGAATCAAGGCTTTGAAACCGGAAATCATCCTCCTGGCCGGTGGTACCGATGGGGGCAATGGGGAGATTATTGTCGCCAATGCCCACAAACTAGGGGAATTGGCCCTGGAGATCCCCGTGGTAGTGGCCGGTAATTGTCAAGTAGCCGATGAAGTAGGAAAGATCTTAGAAACCGCCGGTTATGATGCCCGGGTGACGGAAAATGTATTACCCCAATTGGGTCGATTGAACGTGGCTCCTGCCCGGGAAGTCATCAGACAGGTGTTCATGGAGCGGATCGTCTACAGCAAGGGTTTAGGGGATATCCTTGCTTTTGTCGATGTCCTGATGCCTACCCCTGCGGCGGTTTTGCAAGGGACCCAAGTGTTAGCATCCCTCTATGGCGATCTGGTCGTCGTTGATGTGGGCGGGGCGACCACCGATATCCATTCGGCAGCCTGGGGCAAGCCTACAGATCCCACGGTCCTGTGGCGGGGATTACCGGAACCCTACTTGAAAAGGACGGTGGAAGGGGATTTGGGGATGCGCCACAGCGCCCCTTCTCTGTGGGAGCAGATCCGTCATCAAGGCTGTCCTCCCTGGTTTCCTCCCGGTCAAGACGGGGATGATTATGTAAAGCTCCTGGCCGCTAAGCCCGATCATCTACCCCAGGATGAGGGGGAGCTGGCCATGGACAGCGCCCTGGCCGCCAGCGCTTTGCAAATCGCCTTTAACCGTCATGTGGGTTATGTAGAAGAGGTAATGACACCGACGGGGCCCTTGCGCTTCCAGTGGGGTAAGGATTTGACGGAAGTAGAATGGATCGTCGGTACCGGTGGAGCATTGGTCAACGCGACGGATCCCCGTTGGATTTTGCAGGCAGTGGTGGGCCATGATCCTCCCCGGCTTAAACCCCTGGCACCCAGGTATCTATTAGATGCTAATTATCTGTTATGGGCCATCGGTCTCTATGCTACGTATGACCAAGAGGGGGCTCGAAAGCTAGCCGCCCAGCAGATGGTCTCTTTGAGCTAGGGGATGGGGTCGTTTAGATATCGGAATATTAACAAAACACTCTTTTGTGTGGCGATAGGCGCTAGAAGTTGCTCTCGTAGATGGGGTGTAATCACAACCCTTTTGGGTAATGATTTGGGAAGGAGCGGAACTCATGGCTTTAGGCAAAGGAGAGGAATGCTGGGTTTGCTGCGAAGCTGTTCTAAGGAGCTCGTCTTTACCAATGTTGGAATCGAGGAAAGCAGGGTCGGAGTTATCGGCGTCATAATGATGGGGTAGGGGGATTAAATCTGCCTTTAGGAAAGGCGAAGGGGGAGAGCAATTTCTGGCAGGGATCCTAGGGCAGGTTGCCGAAGGGAAACGGGTAGTTTTCTGTTGGAAATTAGGGACAGGGGAATCTAAATACTCTCCATCGACCTGGGGAAAGCAGGTTGGTGGGCAGGAAGAGTTTGGGGGAATTGGATTTGCAACGTATAGATGGGCGCAGTCCCGATGAATTGCGGCCGGTGAAGATAACGCGGAATTATATAAAATACGCGGAGGGTTCGGTCCTGGTGGAAATCGGCGATACCCGGGTCATCTGCACCGCGACGGTGGAGGATAAGGTACCGCCTTTCTTGCGGGGGACGGGCCAAGGTTGGGTGACGGCGGAATACGGCATGCTACCCCGCTCCACCCATACCCGGAACATTCGGGAGGCAAGTCGAGGCAAGGTAGGCGGCCGCACCTATGAGATCCAGCGGTTGATCGGCCGTTCCCTCCGGGGTGTCGTTGATTTACATAAGATCGGGGAGCGGACCATTTGGATCGATTGTGATGTTATCCAAGCCGATGGAGGAACGAGGACCGCCGCCCTAACGGGCTCCTTCGTGGCCATGGTCGATGCCCTGACCATATTAAAAGCCCAGGAGAAATGGGAGCAGATACCGGTATCTGATTTCCTAGCGGCGGTGAGCGTGGGAGTTGTCAATGGTACCGTCCTCCTTGATTTATGCTACGATGAGGATGTCAAGGCCCAGGTGGATATGAATGTGGTGATGACTGCTGCCGGGCGTTTTGTCGAGATCCAAGGTACTGCCGAGACCCAACCCTTCGGTCGAGATGAGTTAGAGGAAATGTTATTCTTAGGCCAGCAGGGGATTCGCCAGTTGGTGGCCAAACAGCGGGAAATCTTGCCCCAGGAAGTGGTATCGGATATCGGAGGGAATAAGTTTGGCAAAACTAGTAGTCGCGTCACGGAATGAACACAAGGTCAAGGAAATCCGAGAAATCTTAGGGGGACAGCCTTGGGAAATCCTCTCTTTGGCCGATTTTCCCCAACTGCCTGAGGTGGTGGAAGATCAAGATACCTTCGTCGGTAATGCCTTAAAAAAGGCCAAAGAGATCGCCGCATCCACTGGCCTACTCACCCTTGCCGACGATTCGGGGTTGGAAGTCGATGCCCTTGATGGCCGTCCCGGTGTCTATTCTGCCCGATTTGCCGGTCCTAAGGCCACCGATGGGGAGAATAACGAGAAATTGCTTAAGCTTTTGGCCGATGTTCCCCAGGAGAAGCGCACGGCCCGTTTCCGTTGTGTGATCGCCATCGCCAAACCCGATGGTTGGTCTACCTATGTAGAGGGCCATTGCCGAGGGGTTATCGGCTATGCCCCTGCTGGTTCCGGTGGATTCGGTTACGATCCCTTGTTTTACGTGCCTTCATTGGAAAAGACCTTTGCCCAGCTATCTCCCGAGGAAAAAAACGCCATTAGTCACCGAGGAAAGGCTTTGCAAGCGGCGGTTAAAGTATTGGCTGAACTAGCGGCCCAGGAATCTTGACATCTAAGGTCGACCATGGTAAGATAGAACTCGCCTAATAGTTCGGGGCGTAGCGCAGTTTGGTCAGCGCGCCTGCCTTGGGAGCAGGAGGCCGGAGGTTCAAATCCTCTCGCCCCGACCATTGGAGTGGCAAGCGGGTGTAGCTCAATGGTAGAGCACTGGCCTTCCAAGCCAGCTACGAGGGTTCGATTCCCTTCACCCGCTCCATTTTTATACAGGCGCCTGTAGCTCAGGGGATAGAGCATCGGACTTCTAATCCGAGTGTCGCAGGTTCGATTCCTGCCAGGCGCGCCACTTAGTAAGCTTAATAAAATGAACCAATAGAACCGCCGTCCTAGAGCTAGTTCAGGACGGCGGTGTTTTTTCATGACCTTTTTCTCACACCTTCTACCCCCCCTCAACCTATCTTCAATCCGGTACCCCTATTCTCGATTTGTCCGTTGACCCTGGCCAAGCGCAGGAAAATGCGCCAAACCGCTGGGTGCTTATGTGCCCAAAGGGAATCCCTCTCTCTCCACCATAAATTGCTAAAGAAAACTGCATCGGGTAGTCTTCTGGTTGATAATTGCTTTCCAGGAAATTGTATA
>JBMNRY010000058.1:0-13580 GCA_050944915.1 Limnochordia bacterium | reverse complement strand
GGCGTGGGATGAAATCGAAGCCTTAGAACAAAGGGGTCAGCTTTACGGCGACGACTCGGCTTGGAGGAATTGGCAGCCGGAGCCTACGGGTTTTAAAGCTCTCTGTTTGAATGTGGCCCATAATTGCAATTTGGCTTGCCGTTATTGTTTTGCTACCACCGATGAAGATTTGATGCCCCTAGAAGTGGCTATCAAAGCCGTCGATTGGCTGGTGGCCAACTCCCAGGATCGGAAGGTCTTGGAGGTCGATTTCTTCGGCGGGGAGCCTTTGCTCAATTGGCCTGTGGTCCAGGGTGTGGTGGAATACGCCCAAGGGATCAAAGATAAAACATTCAATTTCACCTTGACCACCAATGGTGTCTTGTTGACCCCCGATAAGATGGCCTACCTCAACGAGGCTAATATCGGGGTTGTGTTGAGCATCGATGGTCGCCGGGAAATTCACGATCGGATGCGCCCACCGGCCCACGGCCGTTATTCTTCCTACGAGCGGATTTTACCGGCTTTTCTGGAAATGGCCCGCTCCCGTAACCATGAAAACTATTATGTCCGGGGAACCTTTACCAGTGCCAATTTGGATTTTACCGAGGATGTGGCCCATTTAGCAGATTTGGGCTTTCAACAGATTTCCTTGGAACCGGTAGTCCTTAAAGATGTGCCCTATGCCTTGACCGAGGAACATTTGCCCCAGATTTGCCGGGAGTATGAGCGGCTAACGGAGTTGCTGTTAGCCTATGAACAAGAAGGCCGGACCGTCGATTTTTTCCATTTTAAGGTGGATTTGTTTACCGGTCCATGTCTGCCTAAACGGCTCACCAGCTGCGGTGCCGGTTTTGAGTATTTGGCTGTCACCCCGGGGGGAGACTTTTATCCTTGCCACCAATTCATCGGTCGGGAAGGCTTTCGTCTGGGAAACGTGGCCGATGGTCGGTTAAACGAGACCTTGGTGGAAGAATTCCGTCAGGCCCATTTGTTTAATAAGGAGAGTTGTCCTTCTTGCTGGGCCCGCTACTATTGCGGTGGCGGCTGCCATGCCAATGCCCATTTGTTTAACGGTGATATTCATAAACCGTATCAACTGGGCTGTGACTTGCACAAAAAAAGGCTGGAATGCAGCCTTTATCTACAAAGTCGCCGCCATGGGGCAGAATAAAGGCAACTTTTTTCTAGACAGCACATAGAATGGGGTATGGTCATCTCTTGCGGCGGTGACCTTAAGGGCAGTCTTCATTTTGGAGGCTGCCCTCCTTTTTTGGGTATCCTAATCCTCGGGGTGATCCTTTGATCGATTTGATGAATAAGTTGGAATACCAAAAGGCCTGTTCCTATCGGGTCCAGGAGGCCCTGGAGGATGTTTTAGCCCGTTGGCAGGAGCGGGAGGAGATTGATGTTCAATTGATCGCCGAAACCCAAGCTTTGCTCAAGGAAGTGGCGATTGAACTAGACTATTTTCGAGAAAAACTAGGGAAAGAGAATTGAGGGAGCGGTTAGCCGCTCCCTTTTAGTAATCCATATCGGGCATGTTGGGCATTGCTTCTTCCTTCTTGGGGATGTCGGAAATGAGAGCCTCGGTGGTCAGGACCATACCTGCGATGCTGGCCGCATTCTGCAGTGCCGTCCTGGTCACCTTCACCGGGTCGATGACACCGGCGTCGATGAGGTTTTCAAATTCTTCTTTAAAGGCGTTGAATCCAATGCCGTCGGCCGAGTCTTTTACCCGTTCTACGACGACGGAGCCTTCCCAACCGGCGTTGCTGGCGATTTGGCGCAGAGGTTCGGCCAAGGCCCGCCCGATGATATTGGCACCTACGGCTTCATCGCCCTCTAGCTTTAACTGCTCTAAGCCCTTCATGGCCTGGAGGAGGGCTGTTCCACCACCGGCGACGATGCCTTCTTCAACGGCCGCCCGAGTAGCGTTGACGGCATCTTCAATCCGGTGTTTCTTTTCCTTCAGTTCCGTTTCGGTGGCTGCACCCACATTGATGACGGCAACCCCACCGGCTAGTTTAGCTAACCGTTCTTGGAGTTTTTCCCGATCATAATCAGAGTCGGTTTCGTCGATTTGCCGTTTGATCTGTTCCACACGACCCTTGACTTTGGCGCTATCGCCCCGCCCTTCGACGATGGTCGTCTTTTCCTTGTTCACTTTGACCCGGCGGGCTCGGCCTAACATATCGAGGGTGACATTTTCCAACTTGGCGCCCAATTCTTCGGAGACGAATTGACCACCGGTTAAAATGGCGATATCTTCCATCATGGCCTTGCGGCGATCGCCGAAACCGGGTGCTTTCACGGCCACACAGTTGAGGGTTCCCCGGAGTTTGTTCAGCACCAAGGTGGCTAGGGCTTCACCTTCGATATCTTCGGCGATGATCAACAGAGGTCGACCGGCTTGGACTACCTTTTCCAGCACCGGTATCAACTCATGGATGTTGGAAATCTTCTTTTCATGGATGAGAATATAGGGATCTTCCAATTCTGCTTCCATGGCTTCGGTGTTGGTGACGAAGTAGTGGGAGACGTAACCTCGGTCGAATTCCATCCCTTCGACGATTTCTACCGTTGTTCCGGTGCCCTTTGATTCTTCGACGGTGATAACCCCATCTTTACCGACTTTGTCGATGGCTTCGGCGATGAGGTTTCCAATTTCCTCATCATTATTGCTGGCGATGGAAGCCACATGGGCGATATCTTCTTTACCCTTAATGGGGATGGCCATGGAGCGCAATTCGTTGACGACTACTTCTGTCGCCTTATCGATACCCCGTTTCAACAACATGGGGTTAGCTCCAGCGGCCACGTTCTTCAGCCCTTCTAGTACGATAGCTTGGGCTAAAACGGTGGCGGTAGTAGTTCCGTCGCCAGCCACATCGTTAGTTTTGGAGGCGACTTCTCTTAACAGTTGGGCGCCCATGTTTTCGTAAGGATCCGAGAGTTCGATTTCCTTGGCTACCGTCACCCCGTCCTTAGTGATGGTAGGGGAACCATATTTTCTTTCCAGGACTACGTTGCGCCCTTTAGGGCCGAGGGTCACCTTAACCGCATTGGCGACGGCGTTAACGCCCCGTTCCAAGTAGCGTCGGGCATCGACGTCAAAAGCTATTTGTTTGGCCATAGATCATCAACCCCCTTATTGAGTTACTACAGCGAGGATGTCGCTTTCCCGTAGGATTAAGTATTCTTCGCCTTGGACCTTCACTTCAGTCCCGCCGTACTTGGCGAAGATCACCCGATCTCCAGGCTGGACATCGAGGGTTTGCCTTTCCCCATTGTCGAGGACCCGACCTGGACCCACGGCGATCACTTCACCCTGTTGGGGTTTTTCCTTGGCGGTATCGGGCAATACAATACCACCCTTGGTTACCTCTTCCTCTTCGACGACTTTGACCACAACCCGATCAGCTAGCGGTTTTAACATAGTCTGTTCCCTCCTTTAGTAGACCCTGTATCTGTTAGCACTCTCCCCAAGTGAGTGCTAACTTGCTAATTTCTAATATAGCCATTTTCTGCTGAATGTCAATAGCCTCGGGAAAATTTTTCCCCAAGGGGCAGAAATTATTTGCTTTCACTGCTAATCCGCCGGGAATTGGGGAAGCCTAAGCTTGAGGAGGGGAAGATGTTTAACCATAAGCTAGTGGGCAGAAGATATCGCCTGGAAGGTCGGCGGGTGGGACCTTTAGAGTTAGCCTGGGATTTGCGGCTCCAAAGGCATGTTTTGCTTCTGCGGGGAAGGGATTTGGAGGCCCGGGTGGGGCAGCTAAGCCCTCTGGGGCATCCCCATTTACTACAAGTCTTGGATTATATTCCGGGGGCTATGGTTTTCGAAAGGGCGGTACCCCAAAGGCCCGATGGGAAGCTGATACCCCAAATTGCAGCCCTATTATCCTTTCTCCATCGGAGGGGCATCACCCACGGCGCCATCAGCTGGGAACACATCTTGATGGGACCTCAAGGTCAACTAAAGGTCATTCCCGGACCGGGAGGGGTTACGCCCCAGGAGGATCTGAAAGCTTTAGCCGCCATGGCCCGGTCACTGCCTCCGAAAGATCGGTGGGAGGAACATACTTGGCCCTATCGGATCGGAGGCCCCTTTAGATCCTTGGGAAACCTTGGACTCGCTTTATCTTTAGCCCTGTTGGCTGCTTTGTTGTTGGGGGATGGGCACCCTCTGTGGATTCCGGTGCTTATCTTTGGGGCCGGTTGGTCCTCTCCGCCATTGGCCCTAGGATTGCTCTTGCCCTTGGCCCTTTGGCTTTTGTATTCCGTCGCTCCCGGCAATGCTTTCCTATTGGGTTCCCTTCTGTTCTTAGTCTTTCCGTGGTTAATAAGATACCACCGACAGGTCCTCCTCCTTTGCCTTTGTCCCGTGGTGAAACCATTAGGTCTGATTTTCCTCCCCCCTTGGCGGGGGGGCCACCGGTGGGGGCCCTGGAGCGGATTGGTCATCGGCTGTGGCGGTTATCTCTTTACCCTTTGCCTGGCGCCTTTAAATCCCTGGCTAGAGCCTGGGGGGGAAGGCTGGCTTATTCCCGCTCTTCTCTTGGGTGTGTCGGGGGCCTTGATGGGTTGGCGGCGGATCTATCCTTGGAATTTGATTTTGATCGCAGGCGGTTTTACCTTTTGGGGATTGTTAGGATCCCATGGAGTTAATCCCTTCCAGGTGCTATTATCCCTCGGTTGTTGGTTACTCATCGAACATATGGGCCCAACCATCGATAAAGGGGACGATTTTGCCTTTGATTTGCCCTACTAGTTGCCCATAGTCGACAGCTTGGCCCACCGAGTGGAAGTAACCTTTGATTACTTCGGGGTAATGCTGAAGGAACCAATTGGTGACCCGGGGGAAACGATAAAAACAGGCGGCGATCTTACTAGATAAATGCAATTGACTTCCCCAGCGCTGCCAGACTTCCCTTTGATAATCTGAGAAGCGGTAATCATCTCTTTCTAAGGCGTTGATAACCTCTTGTGCCGCCAGACGGCCGCTGGTCAAAGCATAAGCGATGCCTTCGCCAGTTAATGGATCGGCCAAACCGGCGGCATCGCCGGCCAGGAGGATCCCCTCCCGGGCGATGGGGCCTTTCTTGCTCGGACCTAAAGGAATAGGGTGGCCCAGAGCCTTGGCTGAGGTTGAAAGCTGATGGCGGTTTAACAGATTCTGGAGATAGGGTCGCAAATCGGTTTTTTCTTCCCGAAGGGAAACAACCCCAACGCTTAGGTGGTCTCCTTTGCTGAAAATCCAACCATAACCCCAAGGGGGTTGCCCATACTGGACGTAAATCCTTTCCCGCCATTGGCAGTCCCGTTGGGGAACAGCCACTTCCAGACCGAGGCCACAGCGGGGGCGAATAAGACCGGCCTTAAGAGCCACCTGGCTATGGGCTCCATCGGCGCCGATAAGGGTTTTCGTTTTTAGCATACCCCGGGAGGTATGGACCAGCACGCCCTCATCATCGACCGTTATCCCCAACACTTTGGTTTGGGATTGGATTTGCTCCGGAGGCAGGCCTTTCAAAAGGAAAGCGTGGAATTGGGCCCGGTCGATGAGACAAGCCACCGGTTGGTCAAATTCCCATCTTCTGTTAAGATGAGGTGGGCAACTTAGCTCGACCATGTGGATCTGATCCAGGAAGAGCTGATCCACTCCGGCTGGAGCATGTCTTTGTGCTAAACCGGAAAGGGCACCGGCACAAGTTTTCCGGTGGGGTAGGGCCGATTTTTCCAAACCGATGACGTTTAAACCGGCCTGGGAGATTTCCCGTAAGGCTATGGCCCCTGCTGGTCCTAGACCGACGACGATGCAATCGAACACGGCGGAACACCCCTTACAAACAAAAGATGGTCTTTAAATTCCTTCTTTTTCCCGGCATTTATTTCCTTGTTCCCGAGAGCAGGAGAGGAGAACCGGGAAAAAGGGAGAATCTAATACTGTTGGTAATTGGCAGTTGTCGGGAGTTTTCCCTAATTTTATATTGACAGGAGGACGGAACTAATGGCATGAACTTATGATTCCACTTAAGGGAGGTCACACTACATGCAGGTAATGGTTAAATTATTTGGCATGATGCGGGACCGCTTTGAAAGTGATAAACTGACATTGGAATTGGCCGAGGGAGCTACTTTGGCCGATGCCCGCCAGGCCTTAGGGATCAAAGAGGAAGAAGAAGGTTATTTGATCACGATGGTCAACGGGAAATATGCTCAGTTAGAACATCCTTTACAAGATGGCGATGAAATCACCCTTTTCCCGCCGGTGAGTGGTGGCTAGGCTTTACAACAAGGAGGGAATAACGTGCTTGAATCCTTTTTCAAACTAAAGGAGAATAACACCAACGTTCGCACAGAAATAATCGCTGGGATTACCACATTTATGACGATGGCCTATATTATCTTTGTTAACCCCGATATCTTATCTGCTGCAGGTATGGATCGGGGAGCGGTAACGACGGCCACCATCTTGGCTACAGCCTTCACGACGATTTTGATGGGGCTCTATGTAAATTATCCCTTTGCCCTGGCTCCAGGAATGGGACTAAACGCCTTCTTTGCCTTCGTCGTTGCTGCTAAGGCCGGTTGGCAGACAGCCCTTGGAGCCGTTTTCATTTCCGGTATCGTCTTCTTCTTGCTGGCCGTCTTTGGAGCCATCGAGCTTATGGATGAGGCGGTGCCCTCCACTCTCAAGAGGGCTGTCTCCGTAGGGATCGGCCTTTTTATCGCCCTTATCGGTTTTAGCAATGCTGGCATAATCGTGTCCTCTCCCGCCACCATGGTGGCCTTGGGCGACTTGACCCAACCGGGTACTTTGTTGGCCGTCATCGGTTTAGCCCTCACCGGCATCCTCATGGCCTTGGGTGTGCGAGGCGCTATTCTTATTGGTATTCTGCTGACAACCCTGATCGGTGTCCCCATGGGTGTGACCAGCTATCAAGGGATCTTCGGTCGACCGGCATCCCTGGCACCGATCCTGTTCCAATTAGACATCGTGGGTGCCTTCCGCTTAGGTTTCTTTACCATCTTCGCCCTGCTTTTTGTTGACGTCTTTGACACCATGGGTACCTTAATCGGAACAGCCACTAGAGCCGGCTATCTCGACGAGCAAGGACGGCTGCCCCGGGTGAAGGAGGCCATGTTAGTGGATGCCATCGGTACCGCTGGAGGTGCTTTACTGGGGACCAGCACCGTCACCACCTATGTGGAAAGCGCTGCCGGAGTCGCCGCAGGTGGTCGCACTGGTTTAACCGCGGTGGTGACAGGACTCCTCTTCCTGTTGTCCCTTTTCGTAGCCCCCCTAGCCTTAACGGTACCGGGACAAGCTACGGCACCGGCCTTGATCATCGTTGGGGTATTGATGATGGGTGCCATTCGCGGAATCGATTTTGAAGACTTCACCGAAGCCTTCCCGGCTTTCATGACCATCGCCATTATGCCCTTCGCTTACAGTATCGCCGATGGGATTGCCGCCGGGTTTATTACCTACCCCTTGGTGAAGGTCGCCGCTGGTAAGAGTGAAGAAGTCCATCCCCTTGTTTATCTCTTGGCAGTAGCATCGGCCCTCCATTTCTTCCTCAAGTAAGAGCATTGCCCTCCCGACCAGAGAGATCTTGGCCCCCTTTGGGTGAGGTCGATAGGGCGGGCAATCTTCGCTGTTGGGAACTAATGGATAGATCGCCGTCGAGTCTTCCCTTAAAACAAGGGGCCCGGGAGAATAAAGTGTAATGTAAAGGGTCTTGGGACCGAGAAGGTTTGCATGGATATGGGACAGGGGTGGGATGGTCGTAATATCTGTCCTCGACCCATGTCCTAGGTGGGAGATCGCTGTTGGGAATGGAAAATCATGATCAATGGTAGGGATACCTGGAATTCCTTTCCTGAAGAACAGTAATAACTGGGGTAATAGTTTAGGCCTGAATATGGAGCATCGCCATCAAAGGATAGGGGGAAAACCCCCTATTTTTTATCCCACCATGATTATTTCCGCCAACTCAGCATCGAGGGCTAGCCTGGTAAAACCAACCTGGACAATCCAACAGGGTCGGTTGCGCAGGAGGATGATTTCCACATTGGGTATGAGGCCAAGGCTGATTAGTTTTTGTAGTTGGCCTTTATCCTCCGTTTTCAATTCGGTAATCATCCCCCCTTGGCCTACAGGCCAGGCGGTCAAAGGTAGGGGCCCCTTCTTGGAGAACATCTTCATCCCCCTAAGAGAAGATTTAGAAGAAATCCGGTACCGAAGGCGGTGGAGAAAACAAGGCCGATGATGATGGTGGTGGCCAGTAGACCCCGTTCTTTAACCATGACACTCACTTGGGCCAAACAGGGTACAAAGAGGGTCAAAGTGGTTGCTGCCACCATCAGTTGTTGGGGAGTAAGGATTTCCTGCAAATCGTAAAGACCGGCAGCCCCGTAATCCCGGCGAAAAAAACCTAAAAGAAAAATTCGTCCCAACTCCGGAGGGAGCCCTAAGGCCGTCATCGGCCCTTGCAATGATTCCATTAAAATCGGTAGGAAGCCTAAGGTTTGGGCTCCGTAGAGGGTAAGGCTGACGGCGATGAAGACGGGGATGATTTCCTTTAGGTACCAGGTGATCCGATTGGTCGTTTTCATCACGATATTGCTCAAGACAGGCCAGCGCAGGGGAGGCAGCTCCATATAGAAGTTGCTGATTTCACCGGGCAAGAAGCGGTGGGCAGCCTGGCCGGCACCTAAGAAGACTAGGGCCATGATGAGGACATAAAGGACCAAAGCCGGCGGTGAATGGCTCAACAAAGCCAGGATTAGGCCTAGTTGAGCTGAACAGGGTATGGCTAAAGCTAACAAGAAGGTGGCGATGATGCGTTCCCGGTTGCTTTCTAGGGTGCGGGTAACGATGGTAGCCATGGTCGCGCAGCCCAGCCCTAGGGTTAGGGGAATGACCGCTCGACCATTAAGGCCTAACTCTTTGCATAACCGATCACATAACAAAGCAAGTCTTGGTAGATAGCCGGTGTCTTCCAAGAGGCTAAAGAAGAAAAAGAAACTGGCGACGATGGGCAGAATGATGGCTACGGCATAGCGCAGCCCCAAGGACAGGAGACCGAAATCGCCCAAAAGGAATTCTTGAAACCAATGGGGCCCACCAGCGATCCAACTCTGGACCAGGGGCAGGAGTCGGAGGGAAAAGATTTCCCTTTCCAAGAAATCGACTAAGGAACCGGCTCCGAGGCGGCCGACGAAACGGTAAAGGCCGAAATATAGGAGGGCCAAGGCCAGGGGATAGGCCGTAGGGGGCCAGAGGGTGAGCTGATCTAGAAAATTAGTCAGGGAAGGGCGACTTTTACTATAACTGATGACTTGGTCTCCGATAAGGGTCCCTTGGCGCAATCGGTTTTGGGCGATTATGTAGGCAGGCCTCGGACTTTGCCGAAGTCGCCGCTGGAGCACGGTTTCGATTTGGGACCAGTTCTTTCCTTCCCGCTGGGCCACCGTCCGCCAGATTTCGGGATCCTCTTGGAGGAGAAGGATCGCCACAGACCTTTTGTGAAAAGGATAGTCCCCTTTCAGGTGATTCACGATGGAACCAATCAGTCGTTCTATGGAGGGCTCATAGGTTAACATGGTTCATCACCTGTTGCAGCAATTGCTCCATTCCTTGGCCTTTGGTGGAGACGGTGGGGATGACTTTGAGGCCTAAGATTTTTTCTAAGCCGTTGAGATCGAAGGATAAGCCTAGTTTTGCGGCTTCGTCCATCATATTCATGTTCAGCAAGAGGGGTAGACCCGTTTCTTGGAGTTGGAAGGTCAGGGGGAGGCTGCGCACCAGGTTCTTTCCATCGATGACATGGATCAATAGATCGGGTTTTGCCTCCCAGAGGATGCGGCGGGTGATGGCCTCTTCGGCGGTGAGGGGACAAAGGGAGTAGATGCCGGGGGTGTCGAGGAATTCCAAATGGAGATCTCCTCGGATGAGGCGGCCCCTGGTGATTTCCACCGTCGTGCCCGGGTAGTTAGAAACCTGGGCACGGCCACCGGTGAAAAAATTGAAAATCACGCTTTTCCCAACGTTAGGGTGCCCGATCAAAACCACTAGTTTGCTGCCCATGTTCCTCATCCTTTGGCGGGAAAGGTTGTTAATATCTATGCATGGACAGCAACTACTATTCGAGGCTTAAAGGAAGATGACCCCCGTTATCCCGGCCAGGATAATGGCGGCAATGGGATGGAGTTTCGTCTTTTGCAAGCTGATAAAAATGATCACGGTAATGGCCAGCTGCACAGGGTTTGTGTTGGCCAGGCCCTGCCACCAGTTGCCGCTGCCCAGACCAAAACCCACTAGGGCCGTATAGGAAATGTAGATGGCAGCACTGGCGATCAATCCGGCTACCGCCGGGCGAATACCCTGGAAAGCTCCCTGGACCACAGGGCTCGTCTCGAACTGCTCTAGAAACTTGGACAGGAGGATGATCAATAGGAAAGAAGGCAGTGCGATGGATGTGGTGGCCGCGATGGAGCCTAGGACACCGTCGAGGCGATAACCGACGAAGGTGGCGGCATTAATGGCGATGGGCCCCGGGGTCATTTCCGCGATGGCCACGATGTCGACGAACTCCCGGGCCGACAACCAACCCCGGCTAATAAGCTCCTTTTGGATCAAAGGCAGCATGGCGTAGCCTCCACCGATAGTCAACAAGCCGATTTTGAAGAAAATGAAGATTATATTTAGATAGAGTAACATGGAACTCACCTTTCTAGTGGGGAGGTATGTTGACTAGGACCCGATTGGTTTTCAGCTGCTTTGTACATGAGGTATCCAAAGTAGCCGGCGATGATGAAGATAAAGACTACGTTGAGATTGGTGAAACTAGTCAACAAAAAGGCCATCAGGGCGATCCCCAAGGTGGCCCGATTCTTGATGGTTCGGCGGCACACTCGCACGGCTGCCGTTAAAATCAAAGCGGCCACTGCAGCTCGGATTCCATCCATGGCTTTGGCGATGACTGCATTGGCCATGAGTTGGTCGAAATGCATGGCGATAAGGATGATGATGATCAAAGAGGGGCTGATGACGCCGATGGAAGCCGTGATCGCGCCGGGGATCCCCCGGAGTCGATAGCCGATGAGCATGGCCGAATTGACGGCGATAACCCCCGGCACCGTTTGGGAAAGGGCGTAAATGTCGAGGATCTCGTCTTTATCTACCCAGCCCCGGCGTTCGATGACCTCCCGTTCGATGAGGGGGAGCATGGCCAACCCACCACCGAAGGTAAAGGCGCCGATCTTAAAAAAAGACGACAAAATTTCGGTAAATTTTGCTTTTGGCCTAGACATAATTGACTCCTTTTTTGCACATGATAGTTCCATTGTACCGAGAATTAAAGGGATCCGTCAACCTCGCCAAAACAAAAACCGTTGGGAGGTCTCTCCCAACGGTCAAAGGACAAACGGAGCAGCTTAACCTAGTTGTTTGGCCAGGAAGTCGGCAGCCGTTTCGCATAGCTTCATTTCCAGCTCACCAAGCTCCTTTTCTTCCGAAATGAGGATGACGGCCCCGACTAAATCGCCGTTATGGATGATGGGTGCGAGAACTTTATGTTGAACGATATAATCATCGACGAGGGGAGTATCGGCATCGTTGACCACAACGGCTTGACGTCCTTCGATGAGTTGTTCCACATCGGAAGTTAGGGTCTTGCCGATGAATTGCTTCTTTGAAGCTCCGGCAATGGCGATGATCTCATCTCGGTCAGCTATGAGGGCTATATGTCCCGTCGATTCGAAAAGCGAATCGGCGTATTCTTGGGCGAACTCGTCTAAGTCGGCGATAGGTGAATACTTCTTGAAAATTATTTCACCTTCTCGATCGGTGAATATCTCTAAGGCATCGTTTTCACGGATCCGTAAGGTTCGGCGGATTTCCATGGGAATTACTATGCGTCCTAGACTGTCGATGCGCCTGACGATTCCTGTTGCCTTCATTTCCCCACTCCCTTTCCGCATTTATCGAGTCAGGTTTTATCTGTCCGGGTGACAGCCAACAGGTAAATCTGTTCCCCACGATTCTGTTGGCGGAGGTTTTCGTTGATCTTCAGCTCAGCATTGGCCAACTCCCGTAAACCATCGGCTGAGAGCTCTGCGTATTTGATTTGTACGGGTTTTTGCACCGAATGGCACCTCCATTTGTGTTCATAGTTTTTCACACTGCTTGACATATATACATAAGGGGGGGACGAGCTGGCTTGCCTAGCAATACTGGGGAAATCCCATGCTGCTAAGACTTGTTTCCAAAATGCGTCCACCATCTTTAGGGAATGGGAACATTTACTTTGGGAGCGACAGGAAAGCCAGCCAGATGATGGCGGAACCCAAAAAGGGGCTAGGCCCTTGGCGGGGAATTATTTATTAGGAAAGTAGGCTATCAAAGGAGGATACAGATTGACCAGGTATGACTTACTCATCGTCGGCGGTGGCCCCGCCGGTTTAAGCGCTGCCCTTTACGCCGGTCGGGCCCGGCTGCGGACGGTCCTTTTAGAAAAGGCCTTCTGTGGTGGTCAGGCCCGCTATACCGATCAGATCGAGAATTATCCCGGGTTTCCCCATGGTATCACCGGACCGCAATTGATGGACCAAATGGAGAGCCAGGCCCGTCAATTTGGGGTCGAGATTCAGCTGGGGGAGGCCCAGGGCTTACGCCGGGAGGGTAAAACCTATGTGGTCGATACCTCCATGGGATCCCTCAAGGCTCCAGCGGTGATCATCGCCTCCGGCGCTCGGCCGAACCAATTGGGTATTCCCGGCGAAAGAGAGTTTTTGGGTCGAGGTGTTTCCTATTGTGCCACCTGTGATGGAGCTTTTTTCCGCGATAAGGATGTGGCCGTTATCGGCGGCGGCGATTCGGCGGTGAAAGAAGCCCTCTTCTTGACTAGATTTGCCCGTAAAGTCTATCTCATCCATCGTCGAGATCGCTTGCGGGCCACAGAGATCCTCCAAGAAAGGGTCCTGGACCATCCCCAGATCGAAATCCTTTGGAACAAAGTCCCCCTGAGGGTCACCGGTGACCAACTGGTCCACGGGCTTCTTTTGGGAGACCCCACCGGTGGATCCCAGGAAGAGCTGAAGATACAAGGCTTGTTTATTTATATCGGGAACACCCCCGATACCGACTGGTTAGGTGGACAAGTTCAACTGGATGAAGAGGGATATGTGATCACCGACGGCCATTTGGCCACTGACCAGCGGGGTGTTTTTGCCGCCGGGGATGTTCGCACCACCCCCTTAAGACAAGTGGTGACCGCCGTTGGTGATGGTGCCGTCGCCGCGGTGGAAGCGGAAAAATATTTGGTTGAGTTAGGGGAGAAGTAGATGGTGGAAAAGTTGGTTCGTTTTGGCGTTTCCATTAACCCCCGTCTGTTAAAACGCTTCGATCGGATCATCGAAGGAAAGGGCTATGCTAACCGCTCCGAGGCCATTCGGGATCTCAGCCGGGACTACCTGGTCCAGCGGGAATGGGAACTTGGTGAAGAAGTAGCGGGAACGGTCACTTTGATCTATAATCATCATGTAAAGGGCTTAAGCGATTTGCTCATGGACCTGCAGCATGATTTTCA
>JBMNRY010000057.1:0-13775 GCA_050944915.1 Limnochordia bacterium | reverse complement strand
CCCGTCAAAGCCCATGGGGTGCTGAAAGAGCAGGGCTTTGCCGTCAGGATCACCGAGGTTTTGGCCCTGCGGGTGCCCGATGAACCGGGGGGGTTGGCCGGCGTATTGGAAGCTATCGAAGGGCAAAAGCTAAATGTGGAATATATGTATGCCTTTGTGGAGAAGGCGGAAAACGATGCCCTAGTCATCGTCCGCATCGAGAATGTGGAGCAGGCCATTCCCGCTTTACAGGAGCTAGGTGTCGGTTTGATCGACGAGGACGATCTTTATAATCTATAGGGAGAGGGCCATTCCATGGGGAAAGTCGTTGTTGTGGGAGCCGGAGCCGCAGGCCTAATGGCTGCCGGCAGTGCTGCGGAAATGGGCAGCCAAGTCCTCCTGTTGGAGAAGATGGGGGAACCGGGGCGTAAACTGCAGATCGCCGGCAAAGGTCGTTGTAATTTGACTAATGCCGGGGAGTTAGAGGAATTGATCGCCGGATATCCCGGTAACGGCTCCTTTCTTTATAGTGCCCTTGCCCGTTTTAACAACCATGATCTCATCGAATTCTTCCATGCCCTCGGTGTGCCGACGAAGGTGGAGCGGGGGCGTCGGGTATTCCCCCGTTCCGATGATGCCCAGCAAGTGGTCGATGCTCTGCGACGTTGGGTGGAAAACCTAGGGGTGGAAATTGAATACCACTGTCCAGTACGGGAGTTAATCGTCGAAGGTGGGCAGATGGTCGGGGTGCGCACCGATGGGGGAGAGGTTTTGGCCTCCCGGGTCATCCTGGCCACCGGAGGCAGTTCTTACCCCGGCACCGGGTCCACCGGTGATGGTTACCGTATGGCCCAAGCCGTCGGTCACCGGGTGATACCTCTACGCCCTGCCTTGGTGCCCTTGCGGGCCAGCACCCCTTGGGTTCGGGGGTTGCAGGGGTTGAGTTTGCGGAATGTCCAGGTCACCCTCCGGGCAGGGCAGAGGATCTTAGCTTCCCAATTTGGCGAAATGCTCTTCACCCATTTTGGCGTCAGTGGACCTATCGTTTTGACCATCAGCCGCGAAGCCCTTGATTATTGGTTGCAGAGCCCGGGACGGGTTTTAGACTTGTTAATCGATTTGAAACCGGCCTTGGACAGGGAGACCCTTGATCGGCGAGTGCAGCGGGATTTGCAAAAACACGGTCGCAAACAGCTGAACAATAGTCTCGATGATCTACTTCCGAAAGCCCTCATCCCGGTGATCATCGAAGAGGCGGGTTTGAATCCCCGCAAGACGGCTAATCAGGTCAACCGGGAGGAACGGGCCCGCTTAGTTTCCGTTTTGAAGGAACTCCCTGTGGAGATCACCGGAAGTCTACCTTTGGCGGCGGCTATCGTCACCGCGGGGGGAGTTTGTGTCCGGGAGGTGGATCCCCGGCGGATGGAGTCGAAACTAATTTCCGGCCTTTATTTCGCCGGGGAAGTATTAGATATCGATGGTATTACAGGTGGTTATAATCTCCAGGCGGCCTTTTCCACAGGCCGATTGGCGGGTTGGAGTGCAGGAGGGATGTAAATGGTATTTAAGACACCGATGTTTCTCGCCGCATGCCTCATGGACCTGGCCCAGGGGGTCTTTTTTTTGGTTGGATCTCTGGCGGCAGCCATGGCCACGGAACGGGCTTTTCTCATTGGTGCCATCGGCACCGCCCATTACGGGGTGAAAATTATTTTTAGTGTATTTTTCGGCCGTCTTTCCGATCGGGTTGGTCGCCGAGGATTGTTGCTTTTGGCTTGTGCCTTGAAAATAGTGGCCCTGCTGCTCCTTTTGGGCCCTACCCGTTTGGAGTTTGTCTCCCTATCCTACCTGGTGGCCGGCATCACAGCAGCTATTTTCTGGCCTTTAATCTCCGCCTGGGTCGGTGATGGTGCCCATGGGGATGAACTGCTTCAACGTCTGGGGCGTTTCAATATCGCCTTCAGCATTGGTATGCTTGTGGGTCCCTTGGTGACCGGTTGGGCGCTAGCATGGAGCATGGTCGGTGCCGTTTTGTTCGGAGTTTTTATCATCGGTTTAATTATGGCTCTCATCCTCAAGGTGGCTGAGCCGCCGGTCCAAGAGGTGGTTGAAACAAATGATGATCTGGAGGTCATTTCCCCTTGGGTTTATGTGGGGTGGTTGGCCAACGTCGCCAATTTTATCGCCGTCGGTTTACTCCGGATGCTTTTTCCCAAAATCGGTTTGGCCCATGGATTTAGCTCCTCGACCATCGGTGTTCTGCTGGCCATTTTCTACGGCGGCTGGTTTGTTGTCTTCTTATTCTTGCTAAGATTTTCTGGCTGGCCCTATCGCCCTGGGCCCCTCTTGGTGCTTCAGTCCATCGGCATTTTCGGTTTTCTGATCCTCTGGCGGGCACAGAGTGCTCTCAGTTTTGCTATCGGCCTGTTCCTTTTCGGCTTATGTGTCGGTATGACCTATTTTTCCAGTCTCTTCTATTGCCAGGACGGTGAAGACGAAAAAGGGCACAAAGCAGGTTACCATGAGACCTTCTTAGGGGTTGGTATGCTTATCGGTCCTGTCCTTGGGGGTCTTTTGGCCGATCGTTTCTCCCTTCAGACGCCCTTCTTGTTTTGTGCTATCGTTGTCTTCCTGGCTATGGGCGTCCAAGTCTACCTGCTGAGGCGTCCTACCCCTACCTTGCCGGCGACGAGGGAAATTAGTTAGAAAAGGTGGAGGTTATGCCTCCACCTGTTTTATTGGCTCCTCGTCATCATCTACGGTAGATAGACTGAGATAATAGGAGATTAGCATGGCTAGCCCAGCAAAGAGGGGAAGTAGCCCCCCCAAGAGCCAAGGCCCCAGGCCCATGGTGCCTAGGCCGATGAGGAGGGCGAGGCCCATAAGGGCCGTGACCGTTCCCCGCCGCAAAAGCTCCGTTGGATCCTTGGGAACATAGGGAGGCTCCATTCCCCGGTCGATCATAGCCATCCTTTCCCGGTGGGTGAGGTAACGCATGGCTAAGGAGTAGGCAAAACAAAGGCCAAGTACAGCTAAAGGAAAAAAGAAGGCGAGGACGGGGACCAAGGATCGATCCGACAAGTTAATCACTCCCTTTGATCGAGATTTCACCCATACTAGATATAATCTCTAACTGGCCCTGAATCGGACCTTGACCAATCTGGCCTTGGAGCCGATGGGAGGTCTCCTGACCCGTAAAGGGAAAATCATGTTCCAAGTTGCCCATGGGGTAGATGGCCCCGATGGTGAAAGCGGAACTCCGGGGGATGTTAAGGCTGATGTGGCCCATATTGGCTTCCAGCCAATTCTCCGTGGCCAATTGTCCCGTGAAGTCGATGGAGCCCATATTGGCTTGCAAGCGTAGATAGTCCTTTCCTTTGATGTCCCGCAAACGGATAATACCCATGCCCCCTTGGATATCAAGATTGCCTTCCATATCGGTCACTTCCACTTCTCCCAGTTGAGCCCGGATACGGCTGTCTCCCTCCAGATGGGCGACGGTCACCTGGCCCAGTGAACTGTTAATATCTAGGTTGGTCCGAATCGGGATCTCCAGTTCCAAATGGACCTGGTCCCGACTTTCTCCTTGGGGAGGGAGGACTTGGATGATGAGGAGGTCATCGATGATCTCTTCGACGATCTGTAGTTGTTCCAAGGCTGCCGCCGCTTCGGCTTCCTTCCTTCCAAAGACCCTTTTGTGACTCCGCAGGAAGATATCTTCCCGGGATGTGCCTTGGATGGTGATGGAACCCAAGGGATTATTGATCTCCAGTTGTCCCTTAGCAGCAAGGATCCGCTCTTCCTGGGCCTGGAATTGGTAAGTCCCGAAGAACTGCTCCCTTCCGAAACTGCGTAAAGAGAGGAGAATACCCAGCAGGACTAATCCCTGCGTAAGCAGGAGGACCATCAGGATGGTTCGCCTCTTGTTTTTATTCAAGGACATCACCCTTCTTAGCAAATATTGTGGGTTGCGGACCAGTTACAACACTTCCTAATAGAGAAAAGGCAAAGGGAGCTCAGCAAGGGTCAAGGTTCAGGCGCCGGTCCTCGATGGACTATGAAAGTGGAGCTTGAAAACCCGCGGTGGATAAAGAAGTCTACACTCTGTAATCTGATTCTGGGACCGGCCTTGGTCGGAGATTATTAATATTTTAGTTGCCGGACTGGCAAAAAATGAATGGTCTGAGGGGTATTCCGCTGATAAGACGGCGAAAAGACAAGGCAGATCATCGGTGATGTTCATCGCCCATGGGTAGGGATAGTAGACCGGTCTTTTGCAAGACGATATTAAGGACTCTTAAGGTTTTTCTTCAAAGGGCCGAGTACTTGGGTGGCTGGGAATCGGGGCCAAGGGGTGTATAAAGCTGGGGGGGAGGGGAGATGCTGAGATCGATGAGATTTGGGAAAGGAGTTGTTGTCGTTGATCTCAGCGGAAGTAGCCCTCTATCCCTTAGAGAGTGGTCAGGCCGACCAGGTGATCAATAATTGTATTTCTGCTTTAGATGGGGCTAATCTATCCTATGATGTGGGACCTGTGAGTACTTATATAACCGGCGATGCCCAGTCGGTTTGGCAGGGTCTGCAGGACCTCTTTGATATGGCTTTGGAACAAAGTGGAGAAGTATCGATGGTGGTGACCATTACGAACGCCCGTGTATAGAAGATGTTCCACTGGCCCCGGGGCTTGGACCCGGGGTTTTTCTTTTGGTCCTAGGGCAGGAGAATAAACGGCGGGCCACGAAAAGGAAGGCCATGATGACACGAGGGAAAGGAGAGGGAAGATGGCGATCAAGGTTGCCATTGTAGGTTTTGGAAACATTGGACGGGCGGCGGTAGAAGCTGTGCAAGGAGCCCCCGATATGGAATTGGTCGGCATTATCCGCCGCCATCCCGGGGAGGAAAAGTTGCCTTCCATCCCTGTGGTGACCGATGTGGCCGCTTTAGGTCATGTTGATGTGGCCCTGCTGACGGTGCCTAGTCGCAGTGCACCGGCCTACGCGCGCGAATATTTGCAACGGGGGATAAATACCGTTGATAGTTATGATATCCACGGCCAATTGGCCGATGTACGAGAGGAACTAGACTCCCTGGCCCAAAAAGAAGGCCGGGTGGCCGTAATCGCAGCCGGGTGGGATCCCGGTACCGATTCTATGATCCGGGGGATGTTGGAATTTATGGCTCCCCGGGGGATCACCTACACCAATTTCGGTCCAGGCATGAGTATGGGTCATTCTACCGTCGTCAAGGGATTACCGGGGGTTCGGGATGCCGTCTCCTTGACTATCCCTCTGGGCACCGGAGTCCATCGGCGGATGGTCTATGTGGAACTGGAGGAGGGGGCCGATTTTGCCCAGGTGGAAGACGCGGTCAAGACAGATCCCTACTTTGTCAACGATGAGACCCGGGTTTTTGCAGTGGAAAATGTGAAGGAGCTCATCGATGTAGGCCACGGTGTGTCTTTAGAACGGAAAGGAGTCTCTGGAGCGACCCATAATCAGCTCTTCCATTGGGAAATGCGGATCAACAACCCGGCTTTAACCTCCCAAATCATGGTTGCTGCGGCCCGGGCCGCTGTGAGGCAAGCTCCTGGTTGTTATACCCTGGTGGAAATCCCCATCATCGATTTCCTCCCCGGCGAACGGAAAACTTGGATTAGATCCTTAGTCTAGTCGTACATGAACCGCCCTCCCCTTGGTTAAATTAGGGTTAGACCCCAAAAAAAATCAGCGGGAGGGATATGTTTTGGGTGATAGGCGTCGGATAATACCCATTGTCCTGGGGGTTCTCATCGCCGGCGGAGTCATGGCCGCCTACTGGATGGGGAATCGCCAACTGGCGGAACCGGAGGCGGCGGAGGAGCCGACCCGGCCGGCCATAGAAACAGTGTTGGAGGTCAAACCCCAGGAACTCTTCGAATTTCCTGGTGACTGGGAAGAAATCGACGGTTTTACGACGACCCTATGGTACCCCGGTCAAGTTTCTTGGGAGTGGTTAGTAGGAGAAGAACACGTGGCATCGCAACAGACCTTAGGGGGTCAATCATGTCAAAGCTGTCACGGTGATGAAGAAAAATCTTTAGGGGCTGCCTTGGTGGCTTCCAAGGATTTGGAAGGGGAGCCCATTTCCGGTTTAGCGTCGACCATCGATTTGGAGATCAAGGCTGCCTATGATGAAGATTATTTGTATATGCGTTTAGCTTGGGATGATCGGGATCCGGGTACCTACCATACCCTCTGGCGCTTCGATGGTGAAGAGTGGCAGAGCGCCGGTGGACCTCGACCAGGGGCAGAACCAAGTTACCAAGACCAGGTTTCTTTCCTTTTGACGGGGGGGAGGACCATCCCCGCTTCGGAAGGGGCCGGTGCCGACTTTTCTTCCGCCGGTTGCTTTATCACCTGCCATAACAGTTTGCCGGGGATGCCAGCGGCTGTACCAGCCGATGAGGTCCAGTCCGATGCCTTTTGGGGACAGGAAGGCCGGGATAAGGAACGATTGGGCAAATACTTATTGATCAGCCGGCAGGACGATGAAGGGGAACATTGGAACCAGGTCCGTTCCGAAGAAGAATTGGCCTCCTTGAAGAAGCAGGGTCAATTCCTCGATTTGTGGCATTGGCAGGCGGCCCGCTCTAACCCTGTGGGTTATGGGGTGGACGGTTATGTGTTGGAAGATCGCTTCATCGATGATGGTCGTTCTTCTTTTGTCACAGCCACTGCTGCTCCCGAGCACATGTTTAACGAGGAGAAGATGGGTTTTCGAGCGGCCCGGCGGGAGGAGATGGAACGGAATCGAGTCTTATTCCATTTGATACGGGATGAGAATACGGCTCCCTTCAGTTCCGATGGTAACTGGCAGACAGGAGATATTTTGCCCAAGACCCTTCTGCGGGAACCGGAAGGTAGCGCCTCCGATATCATGGCCAATGGCTCCTATCGGGATGGTCGCTGGGTGGTAGAACTCCGCCGGGAGTTGGACACCGGGAATCCCGATGATCATACCTTTGTGCCGGGAGAAATCTACCATGTGGCCTTTGCCGTCCATGATAATCATGTGGCCGACCGACGTCACCATGTCTCCTGGGCCTATACCATGGGCCTAAATCAACCGGAAGCCCAGATTAACGTCCAGCCTTTGATGGAGGTTCCCGAAGAGCCTGCTCCTCGCCAGGCGCCGACACCGCGGCGACCTGCACCCAGGCCCGCTCCAGCACCAACACCTGCTCCGGAAGTAGCCCCAACACCGGAACCAGCGCCGCAACCGGAACCTACTCCTGAACCAGAGCCTACTCCGGAACCTGAGCTCCAACCACCTCCCCAGGAGCCCCCTCAACCTCCTATGGGAGGTTGGCCACGGCCCGATGATGATGACGATGATTAATCTACGGGGCCCCAGGGTTTCCTGGGGCCTTTAACTTGTATCTTGATTAGCAGTCAGCTACAATGATGTTAGAATACTATCGAATTGGGGCCTTTTGGTAGAGAACGTACTATCGGTTAGGAGAAACGGTGAGGGCACCGAGTCCGTGATCGTCCATACCCAGGACAATCCAAATTAAGGAAGGTGGAGGATGTGAAGATTACCTTTTTGGGCCATGCCTGCTTTCTCATCGAAGGTGAAGGCTACAGTCTGGTCATTGATCCATTCTTGCGGGATAATCCCCAGGCAGCCCGACAACCGGAGGAATTAGAAGTTGATGCTGTTTTAGTCACCCATGGCCACAGCGACCACTTGGGAGACGCCCTGGAGATCGCCGGTAATTCTCAAACGGTAATCATCGCTCCCTTTGAATTAGCCATGTATTGTGAGCGTCAAGGAGCTCAGGTTCACCCTATGCAAATCGGTGGTGGTTATGAGTTCCCCTTCGGTTATGTCAAACTCACCCCTGCTTTCCACGGTTCTGCCGTCATCGGTGAGACGATCGAATACACAGGTAATCCCTGTGGTTTTATCTTTAAAGCCGAGGGGAAAACGGTTTACCATGCGGGCGATACTGGTCTGTTCGGCGATATGGAACTCATCGGTAGTGAGGGCATCGATGTGGCTTGTCTGCCCATTGGTGATAACTTCGTCATGGGGATCGAGGATGCAGTGCGGGCCGTTGAACTGCTGCAACCGAAAAAGGTCATCCCCATGCATTACAATACCTTTGATTTGATCCGCCAAGATCCGGAGGAGTTCGCCCGTCGGGTTGGGCCTCGGGCAGTTGTTCTAGAACCGGGCGGTCAGTTGGAAATTTAGGGGAAAAGGAGCCAAACGAGGTGGAATTAAGGGAGGCTTTAGGACAGCGGATTTTGCTAGTCGACGGTGCCATGGGTACCATGTTAGGAGACCGAAGCTTAGGAGCTGATGTACCGCCGGAGGCATTAAATATCGGGGGGCCAGAGGAAATTGAAGCCATCCATCGGGCTTATGTGGAAGCCGGTTGTGATATTGTCGAAACTAATACTTTTGGTGCGAACCGGCGAAAATTGGCCGCTTATGGATGGGAGGACCGGGTGGTCGAAGTCAATGTGGCCGGCGCCCAGCTGGCTCGAAGGGCTGCTCCCGGTGTGTTTGTCGCCGGCTCCATGGGCCCTACTGGGGAGTTCTTAGCTCCCTTTGGCACCTTGGACTTTACCACAGCCCGGAAGATTTTTGCCGAACAGGCCGGGGCTTTGGCCGAAGGGGGAGCCCATTGTCTTTTGATCGAAACCATGATGGATATCCAAGAGGCCCGGGCGGCCCTCTTAGGAGCTCGGGATGCTACCGACCTACCTATCATCGTTCAGATGACTTTCACACCCCAGGGAAGGACCATGGGGGGCACATCACCTTTGGCTGCCGCCTATATCCTTAGTAACTTGGGAGCTCTGGTGACGGGGACCAATTGTGGGTTAGGTTCCGGAGGTATGGTGCCCATCGTGGAAGAGATGGCCACGACTCCTGCTTTCCTTTCGGTCCTACCTAACGCGGGGATGCCCCAGCGTCAAGGGGAGCAAACCCTTTATCCCGAAGGTCCCGAGGAGATGGCCTCCTATGTGGAGCGGTGGGTCCAATTAGGAGTGAACATCATCGGCAGTTGTTGTGGTTCTACTCCCCGCCATACAGCAGCTTTAGCCCAAGCCTTAGGCAAACGGGTGCCCCAGGGGCGAACCATCGAAGAAGGCCTCTTTTTAGGGGGGCGGCGGGAACATCTTTTCTTGAAAGAAGCTTTGCCGCTCCATCGGGTAGACTATCCCGGTGATTTCGACGATTGGGGTCAGACTTTGGCCGAGGGCGAAGGGATTGCCCTCCTTGATGTTCGGGACCAGGAGGATCCCCAAGGTCGGGGACTCCAGAGTGCCGTCGATAGTTTTCAGATGTATGGCGGCAACTACTTAGCTTTAGCTGCAGCCGATGTTCACCAATTAGAGATAGGTTTGGCCCATTTTGCCGGGCGGGCCTTAGTCCTTTGGACTCCAGAGTGGGATGGAAGTCCCCAAGGGTTTTTGAAGGTAGCGAGGACCTACGGGGCGGCCGTTCTATTAGATGAAGAAGGCTATCAACGAAGGATGGGGCTTTGTTCTCGGGCAGGTTTTAGTGAGCGGGATATGGCTTTGCTTACGGCCCAAGGCATTCGGCCGGTATGAAGTTCTCCCCGGCATGTCCGGGGTTTTTTCATGGGAAGGAGGCGTATAGGTTGGCGTGGACCGAAGGAGACTTGCGGGAACTGACAGCCATCCTCCGGGATGCATACGGTGAAGACACCCAGGTTTGGCCCGAGGATCCCGTCGATGTGCTGATTTTGACCCTTCTCTCCCAAGCCACCTCGGATCAAAACCGGGACCGGGCCTTTCGTCGGTTAAAGGAGCGGTTTCCTACTTGGGCCCAAGTGGAAGCAGCTCCCCTGGAAGAGGTAATCGAGGCTATCGCCCTTGGGGGACTAGCTCAGCAGAAGGCACCCCGCATCAAGGCCATCTTGCAGAGGTTGCGGGAAGAATGGGGGACTTATACCATCGATCATGTGGCATCCCTAGATGAAGAGGAAGCTTTCGCTTATCTGGAAAGCTTGCCCGGTATTGGGCCCAAAACGGCGGCTTGTGTTTTGCTTTTTGCCTTTGATCGGCCGGCCTTCCCCGTCGATACCCATGTGCGCCGGGTGGGGGAACGGTTGGGATTGTTTCCCCGGGGAACCGACGCGATTAAGGCCCAAAGATACTTGCAGCAGGTGGTACCGCCGGAGATCATGCATCCCCTCCACGTTTTGCTTATCGCCCATGGGCGGCGTTATTGTCGGGCCCGTCGCCCCTTGTGCACCGATTGTTTTTTGTTACCCCGATGTGTTTGGGGGAATAGGCAGGGAGGGGACGAACCATCCTAGAAGGGGAGGGATGGTTATGGATCGAGAAGGACAAATCGAGGCAATCCTGCAGTTCATTAGTGAGCATCGGGAATCCTACGCCTCCTTAGCCGTTTGCCGCCGGGCCTTAGATCAAGGGTTGGCGGAGATCACAGGGGGAATTATTGAGGATTTAGAAACGAAGCTAACGACGGCAACGGCCGATGAAATCGCCGCCTATTATTCCATCGTCCGTTGACAGGGGGTAATAAACGATGGAAAGGGAGACCCTGCGGGGCCTGGGTTTTCTATCCTTCATGGGCCAGATGGCCATGATCATGGTGATCTCCGTGGGGGGAGGGTTTTACTTCGGCCGTCTGTTGGATGGTTTTTTCCAGACGGGTTTGTTGTTCACCCTGGGATTGTTGCCCCTAGGGGCGGCAGGGGGAGTAATGGCCCTTTATCGTCTGGTAGAAAGGTTGAACAGGTCTCAGAAACGTCGGAGGGGGTAGACCCTTTCTTCGTTACCATCTCAGCTATGGTAGTACTCGGTGGGGGCAGCGACCCCCTTTTTATCCCTTCATCGACTGCTCCCATCTCTGGGGCAAAACTCCCCAGAGATGGTCCTTGGCGGTAGTTTCATCCTTTGGTTCGCAAGGGACTGATGGGGCCAGGGAGGGGCAGGGAAAGGGCGGCTGGAAGCGAAAGCAGTATGTATATCTTTCCTAGGAGATGGGCTTTGGGGAAGGTTCTATATTACTGCCCATGACTAGTCTTGCCGCCAACAAGGAGGTGTCGGTAGCGATGTTAGCAATTATCGGAGGTACCGGGGTTTATGACCCTGCTTTTCTCACCGAAAGTCAGGAAAGAACGGTGAAAACCCCCTATGGTGATGTCCCTGTCTTGGTGGGCCAAGGTCCCCGGGGCCCGGTTGCTTTTTTGGCCCGCCATGGACGCCAACACGGGATTCCCCCCCATAAAATCAATTACCGGGCCAATATTTGGGCCCTGAAGGAGCTTGGCGTTCAGGGGATCATCGCCACGGCCGCCGTCGGTTCCTTACGCCGGGATCTGCCACCCCGAACCTTCGTTTTATTAGATCAATTCATCGATTTTACCAAATCCAGGTGTACAACCTTTTACGATGGTGCCGGTGGGAAGGTGGTCCACACCGATTTCACCGAACCCTATTGCCCCCGTTTGCGCCAGTATTTGCAAGGGGCGGCCAAGGAGGTGGGGATTGAGCTGCGGCCCACTGGGTGTTATGTGACCACCGAAGGACCCCGCTTTGAGACTCCCGCGGAAGTGGCCATGTTCGGCCGTCTAGGTGGTGATGTGGTGGGCATGACCGGCGTTCCCGAGGTGGTCTTAGCGAGGGAAGTGGGAATTTGCTATGCTACGGTGGCCATGGTTACCAATTACGGGGCGGGTTTAAGCCAGCAACCCCTTACCCATGAAGAAGTTGACGAGACGATGAACCAGCTGCGGGGCCAGCTGCGGAACCTATTGTCGGCCTCCTTGGAGTCAGTCCCAGGGGAGGAAAAGGCTTGTTGCGGCGGGGAGATGATCTGATGGAATCGGTTCAGGCCCTCCGTTGGGATGGAAAGCAGTTGATCCTCCTCGATCAGACCAAATTGCCTGGGGAGGTTAGCTATGTTCACTGTCGGTCCTGGGTCGATGTGGCCCGAGCCATCGAAGGGATGCAAGTCCGGGGAGCGCCGGCCATTGGTGCTGCGGCCGCCTATGGCCTTGTTTTAGGGGCGAGGGAAATAGCGGAGAGGGATTTTTGGGCCCGCCTGGTTCAACTGGCCGACGGTCTGCGGGCTACCCGACCGACGGCTGTTAATTTAGCTTGGGCTTTAGAACGGATGCTGGCCAAGGCCGCCCCTTGGCAGCAGGATCCCGGGGTCGTCCGGAAGCTTCTCGAAAAAGAGGCCGCGGCCATTGCCGAGGAAGATCGGAGGATAAATCGTCTCATTGGCCGTTACGGGGCTGCTCTGTTGCCCCAAGAAGGGGGCGTTTTGACCCATTGTAATACTGGATCCTTGGCGACGGTAGACTACGGGACAGCCCTAGGGGTGATCAGGGCGGCCTGGGAGATGGGCAAAGCTATCCACGTCTATGCCGGAGAAACCCGTCCCTTTTTGCAGGGGGCTCGGCTGACAACCTTCGAGTTGTGGAAAGAGGGAATTCCTGTTACACTTATTACCGATGGTATGGCCGGCTATGTGATGCAGCAGGGGCTGGTGAAAACGGTCATCGTCGGGGCCGACCGGATCGCCGCCAATGGGGATGTGGCCAACAAGATCGGCACCTACGGTCTGGCCGTGTTGGCCAAGGAGCATGATATCCCCTTTTATGTGGCTGCCCCCTTGTCGACCTTCGATTTTTCCCTGCCCGATGGTAGGGGCATCCCCATTGAAGAGCGGGATCCCCAGGAGGTCCTCTGTTTTGCTGGCCAGAGGATTTCTCCCGAGGGTGTTACAGCTTTACATCCAGCTTTTGATGTGACTCCCGCTAATTATATTACCGGCATTATTACCGAACGGGGCGTTGTACTTCCTCCGTATCAAGAAAACTTGGCATTGCTAAGGGAGGGAACTGTATTTGGGGAGGATCTTAATTAAAGGGGCGACGTTGCTGTCTTCTCCCCAGGCAACGCCGACGGTGGGCGATATCCTAATCGATGGAGCCTATATCAAAGAGGTCGGCGCGGTGGGAGATGTTCCGGTCGACGAAATCATCGACGGCCGAGGTTTTTTGGCTACCCCCGGTTTGATTAACGGTCACAGCCACGTAGCCATGGGTTTTTTCCGGGGCTGGCCCGATGATCTGCCGTTACAAACCTGGCTCGAAGAATGGATCTGGCCGGCAGAGGCCAAATTGACGGTGGAAGATGTCTACTGGGGCAGTCTTTTGGGGATCGGGGAGATGCTGTTAGCGGGGGTAACGGCCTTTGCCGATATGTACATCTTAATGGAGGGAGTAGCCCAAGCGGTCTACGATAGTGGAGCCCGGGCCAATCTCTCCCGGGGTATTGTTTGTGCGGAACCGGGAGAGGTCGGTTTACGGGAGAATATCCAGTTGGTGGAGAAGTGGCATGGCCGTGGTGATGGACGAATTTCTGTTAGTTTTGCTCCCCACGCGATCTACACTTGTCCGCCTCCTTTCCTCCGGGAAGTAGTCGCGGAAGCCCGTCGGCGAGATGTGGGCTTACATATGCATGTTTCCGAGACGGCTGTAGAGGTGGAGGATTGTCGTCGGCAGTGGGGCCAAAGTCCTGTGGAGGTGTTGGCTGAGGAAGGATTCCTCGATAGACGTCTCCTGGCCGCCCATTGTGTTCATTTAAGTAGTCGGGATTTGGATCTCTTGGCCCAAGGGGGCTGTTATGTGGCCCATAATCCGACGAGCAATTTGAAATTGGCCAGTGGCATCGCCCCGGTGCCCGAGATGGCGGCCAGGGAGATCCCTGTGTTGTTGGGTACCGATGGTCCAGCAA
>JBMNRY010000056.1:0-13789 GCA_050944915.1 Limnochordia bacterium | reverse complement strand
GGACATTAAAGGATGCCACCAATGAGGCGATTCGAGATTGGGTCGCTTCCGTCGATACCACCTATTATCTCATCGGTTCCGCAGTGGGACCCCATCCCTATCCCACTATTGTCCGGGATTTCCAATCGGTCATCGGCCGAGAAACCAAGGGACAGCTTGAGCGTCTTCCCGATTACGTCATCGCCTGTATCGGGGGCGGCAGTAATGCCATCGGCATCTTCGCCGAGTTTCTGCCCTATCCCGAAGTGGAGCTCATCGGGGTGGAAGCAGGAGGCGAAGGCCTCCATACCGATAGGCATGCAGCAAGCTTAACCTTAGGACAACCTGGTGTCCTCCACGGTGCCTTAAGTTATCTCCTTTTCGACGAGGACGGCCAAATTAGTCCTGTCCACTCCGTTTCTGCCGGTTTGGACTATCCCGGTGTTGGACCCCAACATTCCCACTTAAAGGATACTAAGCGGGCCCAGTATTTGCCGGTCACCGATGCCGAGGCTTTAGCCGCCTTCCAGACCCTATCCCAGGTGGAAGGGATCATCCCGGCCTTAGAAAGCTCCCACGCCGTCGCCTATGCCATGCAATTGGCTCCCCAACTATCCCCGGAGAAGATCATCGTCGTCTGTCTATCGGGTCGGGGTGACAAAGATGTGGAGCAAGTTGCTGCCATGTTAGCACAAAAGAATTCCAAGGTAGGTGGAAAGTAGAATGGGCCGCATCAGCGAATCCTTTATCCAGTTAAGAAACAGTAGACAAAAAGCCCTCATTCCTTTCATAACCGGGGGTGATCCATCGTTAAGTACGACGAAGGCCATCATCAAAGAACTCAGCGCCAAAGGAGCCGATATGATCGAGATCGGTGTACCCTTCTCCGATCCCCTGGCCGACGGCCCCATTCTTCAAGCTTCCGCCATGCGAGCCCTCCAAGGGGGAACGACCAGCGAGAAAATATTGGAGATGATAGCCGAGTTGCGAGGGGAAGGACTCCAAACACCCCTTCTGCTTTTGATATACTATAATGTCATTTACCATAAGGGTTGCCAAACCTTCGCCCAGCGGGCAGCCCAAGCAGGTGTCGATGGATTAATTGTGCCTGACCTACCCTTGGAAGAAGGGGAGGAGTTGCGCAAAGCCTGCGAGCAAGTGGGCATCGATTTGGTTCAGCTAGCAGCCCCCACATCGACCGATGACCGATTAGCGGCCATTGGCCAGGTTGCCCGTGGATTTATCTACTGTGTATCCCTGACTGGTGTCACCGGTCCCCGTAGTGAAGTGAACCAGGAGCTTAAAACCTTCATTCATCGATTACGGGCCCACACCGATGTGCCCTTGGCCGTAGGATTTGGTATTTCCAGCCCTGAAAACGCGAAAACTGTGGCCGAGATGGCCGATGGAGTGATCATCGGCAGTGCTTTAGTGGAGCTGATGCATAATCACGACGATCCCGTCAAGGCCGCCGGCGCATTCATTCAAGAATTTCGCCAGGCTCTCGACGGCCGGTAGGGGAGTGAACGCAATGTTGGTTTCCTTCGCCCTCGATTTTAATTCCCGGGAAGAGATGAAAAAAGTAGCCGACAAGCTGTGGAAGCAACTAAAGATTACCGGCGAAACGGAGATGGTGCCCCTAGATAACGGTAAATGGCGTCTCATCGTCCACTCGGAAAAACAATTACGCCAGACCACCATCGAATCGTTGGAAGGGGAACTAAGACGAACACCTACACCTTTAATCAAACCGAAGACAGGAGCGGAAAAGAACAAGGATGCTCAACCGACTCATTAAGGGGGCCAAGGAACAAGTTCGGCCCCAATGGGAAAGAATCGACGAACTAAAACTGCTCAATCAACGTAAAGTATTACGAGCCTTCCAGCAGAACCGCATCAGTGATTACCATTTAACAGGTACCACCGGGTATGGATATTCCGATCCTGGTCGGGAAGGATTAGAAGATGTTTTCTGCAGCATTTTCAAAGGGGAGAGGGCCCTGGTACGGCCGCAAATCGTTTCCGGGACTCACGCCCTATCCCTGTGTTTATCGGCTCTCCTCGGTCATGGTGAAGAGCTAATTTCCGTCACCGGACCTCCTTATGACACCTTAAGGCAGGTCATAGGCACCATCGGTAGTGCTCCCAATAATTTGCTCTCCCGGGGTATCACCTATCAAGAAGTACCATTAACGAAAGAAGGAGGAGCGGATCTAGAGGCTATCTCTAGGACCGTTTCCCCCCAGACTAGACTAGTCCTAATCCAGCGTTCTCGGGGCTACAGTTGGCGCCCCGCCCTGAAAATCGGAGATATTGCTAGGATAGTCAAGACTGTAAAGGAAGTGAATAAGGATACCATCTGCCTAGTCGATAACTGCTACGGGGAGTTCGTTGAGGAAATGGAACCCCTAGAGGCTGGGGCCGATCTCATCGCCGGATCCCTGATCAAAAACCCTGGGGGCACCTTGGCGCCAACCGGTGGGTATGTGGTTGGTCGGGGCGATTACATTGAGCTCATAGCCGCGGCGATGACGGCTCCCGGTATCGCGGAAAAGGTAGGCCCGATGTTGAACACAGCCCCCATCCTCTTCCAGGGAATTTTCCAAGCGCCCCATACGGTAGGGGAGAGTCTGCAGGGGGGCGTTTTAGCCGCCTATCTTTTCCATCAGTTGGGTTATCCCGTAGAACCCCTGTGGGATCAACCTCGGGGAGACTCAGTACAAGCTATTCAACTGGGCTCGGCCGAGGCCATTAAGGCCTTTTGCTTAGGAATTCAAAGGGCGGGCGCCATCAATGGATTTGTTCAACCGGAAGCAGCACCGATGCCTGGTTATGATGATCATGTCATCATGGCCGGGGGCACCTTTATCCAAGGCTCCTCTAGTGAATTAAGCGCCGATGCACCCATCCGTCCGCCATTTATTGTCTATATGCAAGGAGGGATGAGCAAAGAGCATATAGAGATAGGATTAGCCAGTGCTTTGGAGGAATTAGACCGCCAAAGATTATTAGAGGCTGGACAAGAAAAATCTTGACTTTTGGACGGGATCTGCTACAATTTTACTTGCTTGATTTGAAAAAACAGCTTGTAAGGCCGAGAGGAGGCGGGAGATGGTGCAAAATGCTTTGGGCCGTCATATCCTGTGCGAAGCTTACGGGTGTGACCCTGAGGTACTTAATCACCGGGAACTTATTGAACAAATCATGGTTAATGCAGCTTTAGCTGTCGGGGCTGAAATTAGGGAAGTAGCCTTCCATAATTTCAGCCCTCAGGGTGTAAGTGGTGTGGTCGTGATCTCCGAATCCCATTTAGCAATCCATACATGGCCGGAATTAGGCTATGCTGCCATCGATGTTTTTACCTGTGGCCATGTCAATGCTCAACAAGCGTGTGACTATATCATCCAACACTTTAAAGCAACAGATGCCCAATGTACAGAGGTGTTAAGGGGGATAGGAGCTCATAGCCTAAAAAAGATCTCCTAGGGGGGAAAATTAGGATTCTATGAGTCCTGATGATAATATAAATAGAAGTCCAAGTTGATGACCCTGTTTGTGCCTTAAGCTCAGACGGGGTCTTTCTTTTTCCCTGTATATAGGAGGATTTAGTACCTATTTGTGGAACATTAATTGGTGAAATAAATTATAAAATATGCCCGTAAGGAGTAGATGCCTATGGGTGAAACTGCTCTCCGTACGATGCAACAGACCGAGCACCTCGATTTTTCGAAAATGTCCGATGAAGAAGTGGTTCATTGGGCTCAAGCCGGCTTCGAAGAAGCAATCGAGTACCTTTTTAATAAGTACCAAAAATTGATTTACATTTGGACACGACCCTATTTCTTACAGGGCGCAGAAGATGATGACTTATTACAGGAAGGCATGATCGGCTTATATAAAGCCATCCGGGATTTCCATTCCGGGTCTTCATCCTTTTGGTCCTTTGCCAAGTTGTGCATCACACGCAATATTATCAGTGCTATAAAAGGAACGACACGTCAGAAACATATTCCCCTCAATTCATATACATCACTACACAAGCCAGTCTATGATTCCGAAGGTGACCGTACTCTCATGGAGGTCTTAAGTAGTACAAGAGTCGAAGACCCAGAAACACTGATTATCGATCGCGAACACCTCCAAGCTACCCACAAACATATCAAGAAGGTCCTCAGTGACTTTGAATACCGTGTTTTCCAATTATATATTAACGGTCTTTCCTATAAGGAAATGGCCAAGCAATTAGATACCCACACAAAGTCCATCGACAATGCCTTGTGCCGGATTAAGAATAAGATTTCGAAGTTTCTCTAGGTAATAACAAAGGGACTTATTGTTATCGGTTTTCCCTTTCTATAGAGGAGTTCCCCTTTGGTTGCAGAAAATAATATAAATATGCCCAAAGGGAAGGAAAGGGATTTGTAGTGACTGGAACCTTGATCAATGTTCTTCTCGTTGTCATCGGCTCCTTGATCGGCGTAACCCTACGTCAAAAATTACCGACTAAATATGGGCGAACCCTTCTTCAGGGCATCGCCTTATTCGTGCTTTATTTAGGTTGGCAGATGGCCCAAGAGACGACCAACAGCCTTATACCTTTGTTTAGTATCATTGGAGGGGCCATCATCGGTGAAGCCATCGATATCGAAGCCCGCCTCAATCGGTTAAGCAACCGGTTGGAGAAACGCTACAGCCGCGGTGATGATCAGTTTACCAAGGCCTTTGTGGGCAGTAGTCTACTGTTTATCGTCGGACCGATGGCTATCCTCGGTTCCATCAATGACGGTTTATATAACGACAGCTCCCTACTGATTGCCAAATCGATGATGGATGGATTTAGCTCCATCGCCTTTGCCTCCACCATGGGCATCGGCGTTTTGTTTTCGGCCCTGCCTATCCTCGTTTACCAAGGGAGTTTGACCCTGGGAGCTATCCTGGTCAAAGATTTCTTTACGCCCCAAATCATCGCCGAAATGACGGCTACCGGTGGGTTACTCATCCTAGGGATCGGAATCAATATGTTGGAAATAGGTAAAATAGCGGTAGGGAATCTGCTGCCCGCCATTCCCCTGGCTGTCTTAGGGACCTTTTTACTGAATCTCATCGCTTAGGGGGAGTAGATTTGTTCATCTCAGAATGGCAGATCATCGGAAGGTTGGCCTTAGCCATGCTCCTGGGCGCTCTGGTCGGTCTCGAGCGGGAATTCCACGACCGTCCGGCTGGGTTTCGCACAAACACCATCGTTTGTGTCGGGTCAAGCTTGATCATGTTGCTGTCCATCTACGCCTTCCGCACCCTAGATCTCAACTACGATCCCGGTCGTCTAGCCGCGCAGGTGGTGAGTGGTATCGGTTTCCTCGGTGCGGGGACTATTTTGCGGGAAGGGCCGACGGTCAAGGGTTTAACCACCGCCGCCACCCTATGGGTAGTGGCTGGGATTGGCCTAGCTGTCGGCAGCGGTTTCTATTTGGGAGCGATAACTACCGCCGGTTTATCCATCCTGGTCTTAGGAGTTTTCGATAAATTGGAAGAGAAGATTTTCCACACTCGGCCGTCTTCACTCCTAGTGGAGATTTTCGACCGCCCGGGGATCCTGGGAACCATCGCTACCATCCTGGGAGAGTATAATATTAACATCAGGGGCGTTAATATCAGCCAGGCAAGGGGAGAGCGGATGATCCTTTCCTTCAGCGTTCAACTCCCTTCGGCTGTAGATACCATCGCCCTCATTGAAAATCTAGTGGCCACCGATGGAGTGTACGGAGCCCACTTTGATGAATAATTAGGACCAAAGGGGAGAAGGAATGGAATTCTTAGTAACTAATGATGACGGTATCCAGGCCCGAGGAATCTTGACTCTGGCCTTAGAATTAGCGAAAATTGGCAAAGTCACTATTATCGCACCGGACAGGGAGCAAAGCGCCACAGGCCATGGTATCACCGTTCACCATCCCCTCCGGGTACAAAAGATGACCCTAGCCGATAATATTACTGCCTATGCGGTGGACGGAACACCTTCTGACTGCGTAAAACTAGGGTTGCAGGCCATTTTGCCCAAAAAGCCAACCATGGTCGTCTCCGGTATCAACCGGGGGGCTAACCTAGGGACCGATGTC
Organism: Limnochordia bacterium; assembly: GCA_050944915.1. Lineage (GTDB taxonomy): Bacteria > Bacillota > Limnochordia > JAAZLZ01 > JAAZLZ01 > JBMNRY01. Next base: position 7,694 of record JBMNRY010000056.1, on the reverse strand, counting down.
CTCTATTCGGGAACCGTATCGGCAGCCGGGGAGGGGACCATGCATGGGGTGCCATCCTTTGCCGTCTCGGTCGTCACCGATGAAGACGGACCCTATGATTTCGCCGCCCAACTGGCCCGCCGGGTGGCCGTCCAAATCAATGAGAAGGGATTACCACCGGGAGTGCTGTTGAACATCAATGTCCCTCCATTGCCTGTGGAGAAGATCGCCGGCTTAAAAATTACTAAGCTGGGAATTAGGCGCTACCAGAATGTCTTCGACAAACGGATCGATCCCCGGGGACGTACATACTATTGGTTGGCGGGGGAAGTAGTCGATGTAGATACAGGTGAAGAATCCGACACCAAGGCTAACCAAGCCAATTACGTAACAATCACCCCCATCCACTTCGATCTAACCGATTACGAATTTCTGAAGGAACTCAAAGGATGGAGGCTTAGCTTGGAAGATAATTAACCTTCCTAATCCCCCTGGCATAGGATACTACCGAATCCAAGGACCAGGGGGGTGGCCAATTTGTTCTGGCAGCTAGCCAATCGGGCTGTGTGGCTGGGTGCGTTCAACATTTTCGTTCTGGCCTTATTGATTGTAGGCCATAATTGGAGACAGATTACGTCCCAGATCCACCGCAATCGCCTGGTCGCTCTAGTTTCCATCACTTTAACAGTGTATGTGGCCATTATTCTCTTTCTGTTAGGCTCCAAAATCATCCAAGTAACCCAGTTTTATTACTACACTATTTAGCAGGAGGTAACATAAGAATGAATAAGGGCTGGCAGCCTCCACCTCGGGATATTCAAACTGTCGGCGAAGCAGTCTTTTCTCCCGGGGATCCCCACTATAAGATGATCACCTTTTTGAACCAAAGCCTTAAGGATCACAACTATATCTTTGGTCTGAAAAAAAACAACCAAGGCCAATATATTTGGAGCATCTATCGGTTAGTCACCGAAGAAAAGGATTAGAAACCAAGGTTTTTTTAAAATTTCCTCTCCACATAATTCTAACCCCAGGTTTGTGGATATACTAAAGATGAAAATAACAAAACAGGGGGCACAAAGGGATATGACCTATCCCAGGCTGAAAACAGCCATCACGAAGAGAATAATCATCTTCTCTAAAGCAAGGGAGCTTCCATCGGCTCTCTTGTTCTTTTTTACCGTGTCGAAACATAGCGAAAGGATTTGTTTAACCTAGGGCGAATTTGATCAGTAACCCGGGTGCTTTCCCATTCAAAAAAAGAGGGGGAATGTGTCATGATTAATGTTGCCAAAGAAGACGTGTTGCGGGGGTTGAAGAAGTTTAAACGCCTGGCCAAACAAGATCTGCTGGCCAGCGACATGACTTCCAACCCCCAGTTCTGGAGAGAACAGGCGGAAGCGCGGCGCAACCTGTACGATCGATTGATGGAACTAGTCAACACACAAGGGGTAGAGATGGCATATCGGATCACATCTAAGGAATATGCCGCTTTACCCCTTGATTGTCTATCTACAGACACCCCCGATCCCGATATATCCGGTCGACAACAAGCTTATGAACTATTTTTCACAATCCTCGGTGTGCCGAAAGATTGCGCTCCGAAGGAACTTAGCTATCAACACGCAAATCCTTCCCAGCAAAATTCCGATGGAATAGCCATCGACGCATCATTGTAATCTGCTGGCGATTGAATAATATCGGAGGGGGGAGGATAGCCCCCCCTCTAATTTTTTATTAATGTAGATAGGAGCGAAAGATACCGACCACTTGCCCCAAAATCTGGACATCCCGGGCATAGATAGGTTCCAGACTGGCATTTTCGGGCTGGAGGCGCACCATGTCCTTTTCCTTGTAAAACCGCTTTACCGTCGCTTCCTCACCTAATAGGGCCACCACTATATCCCCATCATAGGCTACCCTCTGTTTGCGCACAATTACATAATCACCATCGCAAATACCGGCTTCAATCATACTGTCGCCCCGGACCTTCAACATGAAAACTTCCCGGTCTCCAACGAAATCGGCGGGGATAGGGTAGTATTCCTCGATGTTTTCCACAGCCAAAATCGGCTCCCCAGCAGTCACCCGACCTACTAAAGGCACATTAACCACCCGACTGGGCTGGAGGCTATCATCGGTGGCGATAACCATTGCCCGTGGTTTTGTTGCTTCCCGCCTAATATAGCCTTTCTTCTCCAAACGCCGCAGATAACTATGGGCCGTAGAGGTCGATTTAATCCCTAAGGCTTCACAGATTTCCCTTACCGAGGGGGGATAGCCCCTTTGCTCAATAAAGCTCTTCAGGTAGTCAAGGACTTGTCTTTCCCGTTCGGTCAGTTTTTGTCCCATTTTCTCACCCCCTCCCGACTAAGACCATTATACCTAAGGGAATCGGTAATTTCAAACATTAGTTCCTTTTTTTGGCGAAAATATGTTTGCAAACATCTGTGCGGTTTGGTATAATATCTATGAAAACGAACATACTTTCCCCCAAACTTCCGTTTGCCCCAGGGAGGTGAAGGCCTGGTCGAACAACAGGCCGCAGGATGAGATTATTAGTCATATTGGTCTGCTTAGTGAGTATATCTCTAGTTTCCACCATCATCATCGCCCAAGGTAGTAGGCAACCCTTGGAAATAATCGTCCAACCGGGAGATACCCTCTGGAAGATCGCCCGAGAATACAAGGCTGATAGCGACCCCCGTCGGACCATCGATGAAATAAGATACTTAAACAACCTCCACGATGTCCGACTCCAACCGGGCCAAAGACTTCTGATACCATAAACATAAATAGGTTCACAGACGTAAAGGTAACAATTAGCATCCTTAACAAAGGATGCTAATTTTGTTGCCAGCTATCTGAATCCGATGATGCCCAGTTACTATTTTGATTCCCGAGGACCCACCCGAGAGGTCCCTCCCTGCCAAGCACTTTCACTTCCGATAAGATATATTATGTAAACTAAAACCTATTTCACTCTGCAGAGAAGGATGGGCAACCGTTCCGGGTTCAGATGGCGCCGCTCCCACAGCACCGGTTGATCCCCCGTTGGGAGACGATAATAGAGACTCTAAGAGTGACTAATGGCTGGGGTTCCGTTTAAGACCCCTATTCAAGGTGATCGGGTGCTCAAGACCTAAGGCCCCGTCCTTCCCTACCGTCATTGAAGCGATCCTGGCTCCATTACCCAGGGTTGGATAGCATAAACCCAGAATCCATCGTCATTTCCCCTCTGTCTGGAGTTGACAGAAGCCCCTTCTTCAAGTATAGTAAATGAGGAAATATTTACTGCACATCAAACCATGTATCGAGGAGGTGGTAAGAATGGAAGACCCATTCCCGCAAAGATGCAACTTAATCGTCTTTCAATTGAATAATTCCATTCTAACCACTGAGGAGGTACATGGTTATGCGCTTTCTAAGCCTTCCTGCTCGCATCCAAGACCTATCCAGCTGTGATTCGCGCGCCAAGGAAGCCGCCCGCAGTGCCAAGATGGTCGAGGGATCCCTCCTGGAGAATTTTAAGTCCAGGTTCCCTTGGCTAGTGGCCGTCTTATTTGGAGGGCTACTAGCCGGATCGATTATGGGCCGGTTTCAAGATATGCTCGAATCCACCCTCGTTTTAGCTTTCTTTATTCCGGTGATTATGGATATGGGTGGCAACGTAGGAACCCAAGCCTCGACTATTTTCGTCCGGGGCATGGGGTTAGGCCATATCCGATTGGATCAGTTCGGCTATCATTTACGCCGTGAAGCTTTGTTAGGCCTCTGTATCGGGGCAATCAGCGGTCTTTTAGCCGGTCTTGCAGCGTATCTTTGGCAAGGTGAATGGATCATCGGTATCGTTGTCTTCATATCCATGACCATCACTTGTGCGCTGGCTTCCTTTATCGGTTATCTGATTCCTTGCGTGATGCATTTGCTGGGGCAAGACCCGGCGACTACCGCTGGACCCATCGTTACCACCATCAAAGACATCTCCGGGCTTTTGATCTACTTTTCTGTCGCTCGCATATTGTTAGAACTACTGCTTTAGGGGACCACGGGTCCCCTTTTTTAGATCTAAATAAGGGTGGGACAGAACCCCACCCTTTAATTAATGGCAACTGGCACAACTTCCACTGCTGCAACTTCCACAGGAACCGCTAGCCGATGACTTGCCTCCTGGGGAATGGAAACCGAAGGTTGAGATCAACAATTCGGCCTTAGCCCCGCATTGGGGGCATTTCATATTCTCCCGCTCCTTGCTACTGCAAAGCTCTTCGAACTTTAATCGACACGCGGGACACTGATATTCATACAGTGGCATTACAAATCCCCCGATTTATTTTATCAGCTCTACTAGTTGACCATTCCTTAACCCTGCGGCATTAGCTTCATCGGTATCTAGGTGTAATTCCAAGACGAAATCATCCCGAACACGGACTAGGACCTGATCGAAGACTAATGCTCGGTCTCCTTCTGTCACCGCTACCTTGACGATGTCCTTATCTTGGACACCAAACTCAGCAGCTTCTGCGGACGTCATGTGAATATGCCTTTTGGCGATAATCACGCCTTTTTCCAACTGGACACAGCCAACGGGGCCAACGATGGCGATACCAGGGCTGTTTTCCACATCACCGGAATCCCGTACCGGTGGCTTCACTCCCAAAGCAAAGGAATCGGTCAGGGAAATCTCCACCTGGGTTTGGGAACGTGTAGGACCAAGGACCCTTACCCTTTGGATGACACCTTTGGGTCCCACTAATGTAACCGTTTCCTCAGCGGCATATTGGCCAGTCTGGGATAGGTCTTTAAGTACAGTTAACTCATAGCCTTTTCCGAACAGGGTTTCCAGATCCTCTTGGGACAAATGTAGATGTCTGTTGGAAATCCCGACAGGAATGCGACGATTGCTCATGAATACCGTTCCACCCTTCTTGGATACTCTAGACCATCTATTAGCTACGCCATTCGACGTTAAATCTCCTCCCCCGCGAGGGGAGGAATCGTGGCGATAATCGCGAATGCCGTGGGTCTATGTCTATTATATCCTAACTTCAGGGTGGAGAACAACCATCCCCTGGCAAAGTTGCCTGTTCTTGGCTTCCACTCTACTATTCTCCCCTGTTCCGCTGACATTCAAAAAATCGGCTAAGAACCCACCGCGCCGGTAGCCCCTTTAGGTAGGAAGGGGCTACAGAGATTGTATATGTCTAGTGCAGTAACCCGCTCGTCACCCCAGACTATCCTCAGCGGATAATTTGTCTGCGGGAACTTCTTCGAATTCGATCTTCAAGACATTACCCCATTTGTCTAAGGTTGTTTTCATATTCTGTTTTACTTCACCCATAGACATCATTTGTTTGACACTGGAGCTGTTCATGAAGACCTCAAACCAGCCACAGGCATCCTCATACTCTTGGCGGATGGCCTGAAACTTTCCTTCGTAATCAGCCACTTGCCTTTGGAGCTGATCGATCTGTTTTTCTTGGAGGGCTAGGGCCCTTTCCAACTCTTGGACCCTCCTGAGTCGATCAGACATGGCCACTAACTCTGTGACAAAGCTTACAAAGTCAAACTTGGGCCTTTCCTCCATCCGTTTCTTCAATTCATTCAGTTCCTTTTGCAGATCAGCGATATAGTCCGGTAAGCCTTCAAAGGCTTCAAGGACATCCCAATCATACTCTAACCCGACCAACTCATCGGCGGTCACTTTACTCCGCTTGGCTTTGGGCATATCGGGGGTCAAGCGGCGAATGGCAGTTGGCTTTTGTATCTCCTGGGTTGTATCCTTTTCCTTTGGCGATTCTTTGGTCCTTTGGGCCCGCAGATGATTGTAATACTTTTGGGCTATGGCCCTGGCCCTTCTCCCCCCCACTTCCGGTTTACCCTCTAGTTCTTCAAAGCGTTGTTTAAGGGGAATACCGTCCCGCTCCGCTTGGGCGACCTGTTCCAGGACAAAATCCAACTCTGCCTTGGTCCATCGATCCATCTTATACCTCCTCTCCCCCTTTAGTATTACGCGCTCTAACTGATTTCATACACGAGATACAGGTGGAAAGTTCACTAGCTGGGCTCTCTCCCTAATGCTATGTAAATTACAGTGTATTATTGCCCTCGACGAAAGTCGCCCGAGAAACCATGGTTCAAAGCTATCTAATCCATTCTCCCCACTTTGAGACTTGTTTCACTATACTTGATCTCGAAGGAAGGAAAAAAACACTATTCATCGAATGAACATTATTGTTAGCAAAACGTTATGTCTGGTTTGACATAACGTACCTGAAGATACTCTAGTAAAGGAGGCGCGCGGCAACAGAAAATCAATTGCTGGAACATTAACAACATATTATAGGAGGGAGCATTGTTGAAGAAGTATTTCTCGATTTTAGTAGCTCTTTCATTAGTTCTCATGCTGGCCGTAGTGGGGACATGTTCGAATGGAGTCATCCGTATGGCCACCACCATCGGCCCCGTTGATGCAGGAATCGTCGACACGTTAATCGACCTTTTCGAAGCGAAAACAGGCATCAAGGTGGAGTATGTAAAAGCCGGTACCGGTAAAGCCCTCGAAATGTCTAAGAGTGGTGATTTCGACCTGGTTCAAGTCCACGCCAAAGAATTGGAAGAAAAATTTGTCGCTGAGGGCTACGGCACTGAGCGTATCGATCTCATGTACAACGACTTCGTTATTGTGGGTCCTAAAGAGGATCCTGCAGGCATCAAGGGACTGTCCCTCGGCGATGCTCTGCAGCGAATCATGGATACCGAGGCTCTATTTATCAGCCGTGGTGACCTTTCGGGCACCCACGTTGCCGAAAGAAACCTTTGGATAGCAAAGGGATTAGAACCTAAAGGCGATTGGTATTTGGAATGGGAAGGCGGCCCACAAGGCAACTCGGCCACCCTCCGCTACACCAACGAACGGCAAGCTTATACCGTAATCGATAGGGCGACCTATTTGGTCCTCAAGGACGAAATTTCCTTGGTCGTCTTAGTCGAGAAAGACGAATTGCTATTAAACTACATTACTCTGATCCCCGTGAACCCAAAGACTTTCCCCCACGTCAATTATGATTTAACAATGAAGTTTGTGGACTTCCTCACCTCGGAAGAAGCTCAAATCGTTATCCGGGACTTCAAAAAGGACCTTTATGGAGAGGCCCTGTTCTTCCCCAACTCCGCCAAATGGCGCAGCTTACAGGGCAAGTAACCCAATGGAAAGCCTGTAATATCAACAAAAACCGGGAGCTAATGCTCCCGGTTTTTCAAAGGTAAGAAAAAACGCCGTATTCTATACGGCGTCCTTTTTAGAAAGGTGGCAGGGGAGACAGGATTTGAACCCGCAACCCCCGGTTTTGGAGACCGGTGCTCTGCCAATTGAGCTACTCCCCTATGCACCAGTAGTATAGCACAGAACCTTGTTCTAGGTCAAGACCCGCAGGGAAAAACCCTTAGCCCATGGCCCGTTTGGAGAAACGAGCCAACAAATAGCCTAAGGTTATGCCAAAGACCCCATCTCCAATGAGTTTTGCCATACTGGAGTGTAGATCCCGGGGAACGATTTGGGCCGCTCCGAGGCTAAATAGCAGGCCGTAAACACAAATATGCATTAACCAGATGGTGATACACGGGCCTTTGAGCCACCAGTATTCCCGACCGGTAAATCGAAATACCAGGATAAGAATGATACCCAACAGAATGGCCGGCATAAGCATGACAAT
>JBMNRY010000055.1:0-13900 GCA_050944915.1 Limnochordia bacterium | reverse complement strand
CACAACTCGCGCAGCTCTTGCCTGGCTTCCTTAGTCACAAGAATCAGCTCCTTCCCTCTGATGACTTCATTATCTCATCAGCGGAGAGGAGCTAGAAGATACGTCAGCTTTTACGCTTACAAAAAACGAGGCGTCGCCTCGCGACTACCTCGTTCATCCACTCGTAATCTACAAGCCAGGAGGGGCTATACTCCATCCACAAACGTGGAAAACAGAGAACGGAAGGGCCGCAACCCTTCCGCCTCACAACTTACTCTTCAGAGATCAACTTAAACAATGCTTTGGCCACCGTTTCCGGTCCTTCCTGCTCATAGCCGGGAATACCTAGGCGTGTGCGTAGCTGTCCGACGTAGACGCCGGCTTCAAAGGCTGCTGCGAAGAGCTCCCGGGCCAACTCTTCATGGAGCTGTTGGTACTGGGCGGGGCCGAAGATGTTGGCGAAGTAGGTCTGGACTAAACCACTGGACGTGGTCGTACCTTTAGACATAGCTTTACCGTCCCGGAAAACGGTTAGAGCCGTTTCAGGATCGGGGAACCGTTGGATCACGGGATGTTCCCCATCGACCTTCTCGTAATTGTTCGCGTAGAAGAGGTAGTTTACCTCATACCCCCGTAGGACTTCATCGATGGTGGTGACGGGCATAACGGCCCGAGCATTGGTTTTATGGGGACTCATGATCACCGCCCGGTCTACTTGATCGAAAGCATAACCCGGTTGGAGATCATCTAGGCGAACGAAGGCGCCGATTTCCGTACCGTAACCTTTGACCTTTCCGTCTTCTACGGCGAAGGAACCCATATCGTCGGCGATGACTGTTAACTCCCGGATGTAATCTTCGCCAAGGACCCGCAGAGCTTCCAGGGATTCCGATTTACCTGCGGCAGTATCACCGATGATGACCACGTTGGCGCTTTTCCCGTTTTTCATGACGATACGGGTCATAGCACCGTGGAAGGGCATCCGGCGGAGTTTCTTCATAACGATGATGTTATGAAGGGTTAAGACCATTTTTTTGAGATAACCGAAATAGCCGAAGCGGGATTCCCCGGGACAAGCGGCTATGAGTAAATCATTGGCTTCATCCTCATGGAAGACCGTAGGCAGATCGCCGAAGCGGTTCAAGTATTGGGGATCGACACCATAGGCATAAATGGCATCGGGACCCTTTTGGATCTGCTCATCGCTGGCCAACTCGAAGAGGTTGGCGAGGGCACAACCAAGGCCCATGAAGCACTGGTGGAAATAGACGAAGATCACCATAGGACCTACTTGGGCCGGATAACAGTACCATTCCCCTTCGTTGAAAGGCACTCCCGCCAAGGGGTTATCATTTACCTTTTGGAAGGAGCCGGTCCGTTTATTCATCGGAGGATCGATTATCAAGGGAGGATCGATGAGCATCTGCCGAATGAAAGGCACTTCCTCCAGATCGTACTCTCGGGGTACGGGCCATGATTTTGGCACTGCGATGAGGCCTACTTGGGCCCCGGCGGCTACCTGCCTATAGATCCGGGGGTGATCCCCGGTGATGTTCTCACAGATATCCCGGTAGGCTGCCCGCACCAAATGGTTTAACTGTTCGATGGTATCGTTAAAGGTACGGTAGGGCCGAACGTCTAATTCTTTGGTGGAACCCCTCTCCGAATGACAAACGGTGAACCGATCGAGGGACCGCCAGTAGTTATAAAGCTCCTCCACAAATTGGTGGAGCATTTCCTTCACTTCCAGGAGGGGGGCCACTTCCGGTCGCTGGGCGACTACTTCACTCAGGGGTTTAACACCTAGGTCCTTAAGCACATCGACTAAAACATCCTCACTATGACCGGGCAGCAGATCTAGCACCGCCAACAGGGAAGAATCCCTGCGGCGCAGGCGAACAATAAATTTCTGGACGACCTGTTTAAAAAGCGGGCTCTCCAAAAGCTCGGTGGTGCTTTCACAGACCTCTCCGGCCGTTCTGATGGTAACCTGTTTTGGTAACCATACAGCTTCATACCAGGACATATTAACCCCTCTCTTTCTCGCCCCGTACAACACGATTAAAACATCACCGGAAATTATACCATGATATGAGGCTCTACCGCAAGGGAGTGCCAAATAATCCTGAGACTTCCTGGGTAAACTAATTAGGTTCCAGACCCCTTCCTCCCACATATGCTAAAGGGCCGTGGGATATGCCTCGGACCCATAAGGGGGCAGGAATCAGGGAAAATAATGGCGAAGTATGGTCCATTATCCTCCCAGGGAGGATTCGGAGGAGGAATAGCTTTGGCGAAACCGACACCCCTCACCATCGATGAGGCTTTACAACTCTCGCGCAATGAAATGATCAATTGCCATAAACAATATGGTAACGTGGGCCTTGTAGGCATGCTGGGCTTGCTCAATTTCGATAAACAATATGTGCGGGCCCAAGGCACCCGGGTATGGGATCATACGGGGAAGGAATACCTCGACTTCTTAGGTGGCTATGGTTCCTTAAACTTAGGCCATAACCCTCCCGCGGTCATCGCCGGGATGCAAAAGGCCACCTCCATGCCCAATCTGCTCCAGGCCTCCTTAGGTACCATGGCCGGCGCACTGATGCAGACCTTAGCTGCCATTACACCCGGTGATTTACAGCGAAGTTTCCTTTGCAACAGCGGTGCAGAAGCGGTAGAAGGTGGTCTAAAACTAGCCCGGGCTGCGACGGGTAAGCATAAGTTCATCTACTGTGATGGCGGCTTCCACGGCAAAACTATGGGCGCTTTATCGGTCACCGGCCGGGAGAAGTATAAGGGGCCCTTTGAGCCCTTGATCCCCGGATGTGTGGGGATTCCCTACGGTGATCTGGCTGCCCTAGAGGAAGCTTTAGCCTCCGGGGATGTGGCCGCCTTCATCGTAGAACCCATCCAAGGAGAAGGTGGGATCATCGTCCCCCCAGCCGGATATCTCAAGAAGGCTAAGGAACTTTGTGCCCGCCACGGTGCTTTGATCATCGTCGATGAGATCCAAACGGGCTTCGGCCGTACCGGGCGCATGTTTGCCTGTGAACATGATGAGATGACCCCCGATATCCTCATCTTATCCAAATCCCTCGGCGGCGGCATGATGCCCCTAGGGGCCTTCGTCACCACCGATGCCATCTGGACCCAGGCTTATGGTAGCAGTAAGAATTGTCTCCTCCATACTTCCACCTTCGGTGGCAATACCATGGCTGCCGCGGCGGGATTAGCCGCTATAGAATATATCTTGTCCGAAGATTTGCCAGGGCGGGCCGCCGAATTAGGAGAATATTTCCAATCCCGATTACGGGAATTACAGGAGAAACATAACCTGATCGAAGAAGTGCGGGGTAAAGGTTTACTCATCGGCATCGAGTTTGCCACCTTGAACCAAGGAGCCTTGAATAAATTAACCCGGGGGGCCATCAGCGAGCTCTCCCAGGAATATTTAGCTTCCTTGGTAGCCGGGGAACTCCAAAACAATTACGGGATCATCACCGCCTATACCTTGAACAACCCCAACGTCATCCGGTTAGAACCCCCGCTCATTGTCGAAAAAGAAGAAATCGATCAGGTGGTGACGGCCCTCGACGAAATCCTATCGAGGAACACCAATTTGTTGAGCATGACCCTCACCACAGCCAAGAACTTCATCGGCGGCCTTCTAGAAAGACGAAGGCGATAAACAAGACCCTGCCTTCGGGCAGGGTTTTTTGTTACCTCTTTCCAGGAAAAAGGCGTCTTTTCTTGCGCAAACTAGAACTAACCCCTTTCGGAAAGGATGGTTAGCTATGGATATTCGCCGTCGCTATCCCATGGAAGATTTCGCGCGGTTGCGGGAGGAGATGTTTAGTCCCTTCATGGAACCCTTTCCCACCTTCCTCCATCAAGCAGGGCCGTGGACGGGCAATTGGCAGCCCTCGGTAGATATCCGGGAAACCGAGGAGGAAATAACCGTCATCGCCGATGTCCCCGGCTTCGATAAGGAAGACTTAGATATCACCATCAACGAAGATCATATCATCCTTAAAGGCGAAGCTAAGTTGGATCAACAACACGATGAAGCCGGTTATCGAATGAGGGAGCGGCGTTGGGGCAGTTTCCAGCGGCGCATTCCTCTGCCGGCCAAGGTGCTTCCCCAACAAACCAAGGCCGACTACCAAAGGGGTGTGGTGGAAATCACCCTCACCAAGGATCTGTCCGACCAAAGACGGGGGCACCGGATCACCTTTCATTAACCATAACTGACCTGGAGCTGACCCTGCTTATCAATATAGATGGTCACACTGCGGGACTGTCTGGTGAAGCGGTGAGATTCCCGACCGATGGTCACCCGCACATTGGGATGGATAATGCTGGCCTTGATGAGTCCGCCTTTGATGAGGACCACATTAGTAGAGGCTTCGTTGGGGGAACCTAGTTCCCCTATCTTTACGTTACCCTCATTGACCGTTAAGGCACCGCCGCGGAAGGCCCCTGTTTCCATCTCTACCCCTTGACCGGCCGTCAAGGTGGAGTTGTAGCAAGCTTTGGCGACGTAGATCGTACCGGTAGCCTCTAGGTAAGAATTCTGCACATAATGGGCTCGAATGTCGGCGGCATTGTCCATACCGGCTTGAAACTCGTTCAAGATGCTTTCGCTATGGGTTAATATCCTGCTTAAGGGGGTAGCAGCCCCTTTGCCGATGAGCAAGTGACGCAAACCAGCCGTTAGTTTTTGGATCTCCTTGTAGGGCCCTTCATCTTCTTCCGAGGGGGTTTGCTCTAATACCCCCTCTAGTTCCCGACAAGCCCGCTCCACACCCATGAACTTTTGCCCGATCAGGGTCCGGGCAAAATAGGCTTCCCGTTCCGCGGGGATATCTTGATCAAGCTCTTTAGCCTTCCTTTGGAGAAGTTCAATAGCTTGGATGAGCCGGGGTAGCAATTCCACCAGCTTGGTCAAATGGGGCAAAGCTTCGGAATAGATCTTCGATACTTGGCCGGCATAGAGCCGGGAGGCGATGACGCTTTTACCGATAGTGATCCCTTCATGGCCGACGATCACCGCGCTGCTAACAATGCCGCTGATATTCACTTGCCCCTTGGCATCGATCTCCAAGTTCTCGTTTACATTCCCCCGGACTTCCACGTGGCCGGTGAAGCGGATGTTGCCCACCGATAAATCCACATCACCCTGGACGGTATGTACCGGTAGGACTTTGATCACTCCACCGCCCACCGTCGGTTTTCCGCTGACGGCGGCGATGACTTGATTGCCCCCTTCGATGAGGAGGGCGCCTTTGCCGGCCCGTAATTGCCGTTCCTTTGCCTCCCGGGGGATGATTTTTTCCCCGGTGACCTTCCTCCCCGGGACCCCCGGTCGACCGGGATGTTTAACGGCCAGGACTTCCCCTTCTTCCACCGCCGGCACCTGATACAATTCATAATAATCGATCCGTTCCGACTCCGTTAGTTCCTCTAACTGGGGTTGATCTTTCTTTAACGGCCCCATGAATTCGATCCGTTCATCTTGGGGCTCCAAGGGAGGATCGCCCTGGGCGACCTTTAGCCGTGAACTAACTAGGGTTTCCGCCGCCTGGGTTAGAGCTCCTTGGTCGAGGCCGTAAACGATACCGTGCTCGGCCACGAGCCTTTGCAAACTGGCCACATCCCAGGGTTGAGGAGGAATTTCCTCGGCAATGGCGATTAACTCCAAGCGAAAGTGGGGCTCCTGGTCTTGGAGCTTATAGCGGTAACCGGGGGTGGCCTCGATAACCAGATAGGCTTCCAGGCCATCGGGGGAGAGCTCCACCGTCGCCGACCAACTGGCTTCCGTCTCGTCTAATTCCACGGTGATCTCTTCATTCCCCTGGAGGGAGATCGGCTTTTCCTGGGGTTCCCCATCGATGTAAAGCCGCAGATGGGGAGTAGGGATCAGTCGGGGCCATTCCCCTCCCTCCTCGGGGGGAATGATTTGCAATTTCCCATCGACCACCGCCGCAGCCCCGTTGACGCTCTTCGGTTTCTCCTCTTTCGGTTCTAATTCTCGGGGCCAGACCTTAATTTTTGCCGGTCGGCTCAAAAGGCCTAGCATCCCCTGCCGACCCGGATCCACCACTTCGTATTCCAATTGTTCGCGGGGAAGACCCAAAGCCTTAACTGCCTCTTGAAGGGCAGCAGCTTCTGTGGGCGCGGAGAACACCTGGGGAGCCTGTTTCGGTTTACCCATTTTTCTCAAACCTCCAGAAGATTAGAAAAAAGTCTCCCGCCGGGAGACCTTAATTAACCTTAAGGGCAGCCCGGCGATCATAGAAAAAACCTTAGACCCGTAGCTTTGCGTCGCTGACTTTCGTGCAGCTTTGCCGATGATAACATATGTAATTACCCATTTATTCGCCATTAGCCATTTTTTACCTGCCCGGGATAATCCCTGCTGTCCCGGGTTCTAAATAACCCTTGCTTAAAATTGTGGGAAAAAGTATGATAAAGATGATTATTACCTGAAAGGAGGTCTTTCCATGGCTCGTTTTCCCCTGACGAAGACTGCCCTTTTGTTGGCGGTAACCCTGGTCATCCAGATGGGGGGATTCCCCCAACCGATCACAGGACCTTTGGTGAACACAATGTTGTATATCGCCTCTTTAGCCGTCGGTATCACCGGTGGAGTCCTCATCGGCGCCTTAACGCCCATCATCGCCTTTTTCCGCGGTATTTTAGCTCCTCCCCTAGCACCAGCCATCCCCTTTATCATCCTCGGCAACGCCACATTAGTCATCATCTTCGGTACTCTACATAGAAATCGTCCCTTAGCCATCCTCGCCGCATCGTTGCTGAAGTACTTGGTGTTAGGAATTGCCGTACGCTTCATCATCGAAGTACCGGGGCCGGTGGCCATCGCCCTGCAGACACCCCAGCTGATTACAGCCCTGGCCGGTGGTGCCATAGCTTGGCTCCTCCACCGACCTTTAGTTAATGCGGGCGTTATCGAGGAGCAAGATGGACTAAATTGAGAATCGGTAATTCGAATAATTCGGCCATGGCCCGGTGACAGGTGAAAAAGAAAACCTGTCGCGTTCGGGCCATTTCTTCTAAGATGGGGATGACCCCCCGCAGCCGGTCCTCATCCCAATGGACAAAGGTTTCATCGAGGAATAGGGGTAATCGTTCCCCCTCGGCATCGAGGTGATCGACGGTAGCTAAACGCAGGGCTAAATAGATTTGGTCTAAAATGCCGCGGCTTAGGGGCTGACCGACGGGGATGGGATTGCTCCCTTGGAAGACAGCCAAATATTCTTCCCCCTCTTCATCGGTCAACAAAGCCAGCCGGGTGTAGCGGCCTTCGGTGATTTGGGCCAGGTAGTCCCCTGCCCGGTGGAGGACATCGGGTTGATGTTTCTGGGCGAAGAGCCGATCCCCATAGCGGATGATGTTGGCCAATAGGGCTAGTTGATCCCTGCGCCGGGCCGCCTCTGTCATTTCTTCCTCTAGGGCCTGAAGCTGGCCGTCTAACTCACCCAGGGTGATCCCCTTACCTAAGCTAGCTAACTTTTCCTTCAGCTGGCCCTCCCGTTCCTTCAGTTCCGCCCGTCTGCCCTGGAGATTTTCCCTGGTCAACTCCCGGGCTGCGATGGCTTGGGGATCTAACATCCAGTCTTCCCCGGTCTCCAGCTGGGACTGCCACTGGGGATAATCCCGGGCTAAAGATGCCCGCGCACCCCGCAAGTAGCTGAGCAGTTCCTGTTTTCTCTCGGCTTCCATGAGGGCCTCCTCCCACGGAAGATCGGGGGAGGCTACCCTATAAACCTTCTCCTCCAAAGCGGTAAGTTGGGTCTGGCTGTTCTCCATCCTGTCCTTGAGGGCCCTGATTTCCCCCGCCAACTTCTCCAGTTCCCCTGTCCTTTGGGACTCCAGACCTTGGTTGATCCGGGCCTGCTCCAGGACATCCTGCCATTCGGTCAATTGATTTAGCAAATCGGCCTGGGGCTCCTCCCCTAACCGAAGGGCTAAATTCCTAATCTCTCCTTCCAGGACTACAAGTTCTTCTCCCAGTTGGGCGTAGGTTTCTTGGGCCCGCCTTAATCCCTGGGCCTCCATTTGCAGACCCAAGAGAATCTCATAGAGGCGGCCATCGGGTCGATCTAACAAAGAACTGATGATGGGCAGATGGCCAAAGACCCCGGCCAGTCCCCCTTTAGCAGCTTCCAGTTCCTCCTGGGCCTTCCGAAGTTCCCCTTCCAAGGCTCCTAATTCCCGCTGGTAGGCTTCTTCCACCTCTCGGCCGCGTATCTTTTGGATCTGATTGAGAATCAAGATGGCTCCACCGATGAGGAGGCCACCGCCGGAAAGTCCATACCCCAAAGGATTGACCTTCCCCCAAAAACCACCGATAAGGGCTACAAGGAAGGCCCCTAGGGCAAACACTGAAGGGAAGGGCGGTGGAATATGGGGACGATGGGCCCCCTTGGTCTCGAAGGCTAAGCGTCGCCCGTCGAGATGTTCCTTAGCTTGTAAATAGCGGTTGATCCACCCCTGTAAATCGGGCAGGGGGATTTCGAGTAAGGCCTCGATATCGGTTCCCGGGGCGAAACAACTTCCCATGCGATCCATGAGACGGGCCTCATCGACGGCGATTTGGCTTTCTAAGGCTTCATATTGTTGCCTTTTGCTCAATCCCAATTCCCTTTGCCGCAAGAGCCCCTCTAGCTCCGGTGTCCGCTCTAAGAATAATCGCTGCCGTTCATCGAGATAGGATTGAGCTTCTAGCTCCTCTTTGCGCCTTTCCTTATCGGCTAGGGAACGGTTAAGCTCGGTCAATTCCCTGGATAGATCCTCCCGAACCTGGCCCATATCCGTTGGCAGACTGGCCACTAGGGCTTCGTCGCCGATTTGGGCCGTCCAATCTTCGATTTGGGCCACCAGCTTATTGATCTGATTTAGTTCATAGGCTTGGGGCAGGGCGGCCTTTAGATAGGCTAGCTCTTCCTCCACCCCTTCCAATTCCTCCCGGATGTGGTGGAGTTCCCTATGGGCTTGCCGGAGTTCTTCTTCCTCGGTCTTCAGCTCTTGACGTTGGGTTAGAAGCTGCCTCCGTTGCTCCTCCAACCGCCGGATTACCGGCTGTCCCCGGCGGTCGTTGCGCCACAGGGCGTTCATTTCATCGGTTAGCTCCTTGAGGACCTGGTGGGTAGGCCGCAAACCATCGCTTCCCACCAAGACTTCCCGCCACTGCTGGATCTGCCAATTGGGCAGTTCCGTTAATTCATCTAAGGTTAAGGCATAAAGGGAGGTGAATAATTCCCGAGTACCGATATGTTCCGCCCAAGGCAGGGGGCGATTGCCTAATTCCCCTTCTTCAGGACCGTCGATCCTCCCCCGGGGACGGGACATGAGCTTGCGGTAGATTTGGCCCGAGCGGCCGTCATCGAGGACGAATCCTCCGGTGAATTCGGGGTATAAATCCCAATGCCAAGGTCGATAGGGGAAGTTTTGCACATTAGCCGGAGACCAACCGAAAAGAAGGGTGGTCAGCAAATGGAACAAGGTGGATTTACCCCGTTCGTTAGGTGCACAAAGCACATTTAACCCGGGGTTGAATTCCCAGCTTTGATCGATGAATTGTCCATAGGCAGTAACATGGATCTCGGTGATGTGCACAGGCGGGTCCCCCTGATGACGTTTTCTTTATTCCCTGGCCACAAACCGGGCCACAACCTCCCGGGGTAGATCTTTCAGGAGTTCGCGTAAGTAAGTTTGGGAATCGCCGGTTTTCGAGGCCAATTGGGAAGGTATTAACTGTGCGAAAAGAGCATCATCATCGGCTAAGCCTTCTAAGACCCCTAAGATCTCCCCTAAAACCGTCGGTTGGTTCCGATAATCCTCCCAGATTAGGGGTGGAAGTAGAGGGCCGGGACGGATCTCCAGCCAATAAAGATCGCAGGCAGCTTGGAGCTCCTCGGTCAGCTCCCGGATATTATCCTCCAGCTTCAATTCGCCAACCAGGGGAGTCTCTCCGTGGAGGTCGAGGCGAACCAGATAATCTTGGGGCCCTTGGGCCAGCTGCCCGATGATGTAGTCTTGCAGATATGTAGTTAATCCGGCGAAATCAGATACTTCCGTCGGCAGTTCACAGCTAAGCTGTTCCCACAGCAAAGGGGCTGACGGGACGAATTGGATTTCTAGTCCGCCTTCTCCAAGTTGGCCGTAATAGAAACCCTTGGGCCCTGTTTCCCGGGGATGGCGTCCTTGGATATTGCCCGCATAATAGACCTTTTCTTCGGGCCAGACTTGTCCGCCCTTATGGATATGGCCGCAGGCCCAGTAATCGACGGGGATGGCTAGGAGTTCCTCCCGGGTGCTAGGGGCGTAATTCTTATGGTCTCCTAGATAACCTTGGATTTGGGTGTGGATCAGACCGATATGGGGCCGATCTAGCCGTTGGCGGGGAAAGTCCGCAACTAGGGAGTTCTGTTCCCGGTGGGTGCTATGGCCCGCGCCGGTCACATAGCCAATGGGTTCCCCTTGGACTTCGATGGGGACAGTGCGGGGTTCGTTGGTGTTGAAGAGGATCACATTGTCCGGCCACTGGATTTCCTGGGCCCGGTAACCGATCTGACCGGGATCGTGATTGCCGGTGGCATAACAGACTAAAATGCCCCCTTGATCAAGGAGGGATAACTGCTCCAAGAGGAAGCGCTCGGTGCCGAAGGATAACAATTCGTTATCGAAGAGATCACCGGCGATCAAAAAAACATGGACCTGTTCTTTAAGGGCCCATTGGACCGCCCGCCGCAAGCTTTCCCGGGTAGCATCCCGCAAAGCCCGGCGCAGCCATTCCTCCCGACCATAAAATGGTGTATCCAGGTGCACATCGGCCACATGGACAAAGCGCATCATTCACCCTCCCCTTTTCCCTTTTGACATGGGGCGGGTGATTCCTGCCGTAGGGGAAACAAATGTTTCCAATGAAAATACCACCCGGGAGGGCGGCATATTGAAGGCCGAATATTTATCCAGCCTTATTATCTTTTATAAGCTATGGTGCCTTCCTCCCACTGGTAGCGGAAAGGCAACCAACGATTGGCTTTTTGGCAGAGCACACCGCGGTTCCACAAACCCCAGTAGCTCTTGCAATGCAGGCATTTTGCCGGTTTTACCCTTTGTCCATTCAGCGGGCACTTGAAACCTTCGCCCATATATTGTCACTCCCCTCACAACTTTCCGGGGGAGATTATACAGCATATTTGTTAAGAAAATATGAAGAAAGGCTGGTTATCGATGTATATTTTTGCTAACTGCTGCGATCGATGAAAGCCGCTTCGCCTACTGTTTTGTGATAAGCTTCCGCGACCCGCTTGCCGGTGCGGAGCTGGCCTAGATCAGCCTTTGTCCCTTGAAGCTTCTGCTGGATGTGCTGTCTACTCTCGCCCTCGATGGCTTGGATGGCCACGATGATCTCGGTGATCCCATCGACCAATTCCGTTAACTCCTGGACCTCTTCTAGGGTACCATAACGTTCCTCCAGGTAGATCCTGGACAGGGCCGGCAGATTCAGCCCCTTAGCCAACTCTTCCTCCATCTGCCGACAGTCCTTCTGTAAGCCTTCGATCTGTTCCCGCCAGCTCCCTTCGGCCTGGAATAGTTCTTCTAAGGCAGACAGATCATCCTGAACGATGGCCTCTTTCTTTTGGGCCGCG
The DNA here is from genome assembly GCA_050944915.1 of Limnochordia bacterium. Lineage (GTDB taxonomy): Bacteria > Bacillota > Limnochordia > JAAZLZ01 > JAAZLZ01 > JBMNRY01. Next base: position 2,240 of record JBMNRY010000055.1, on the reverse strand, counting down.
ACCTGGGCCAATTGGGTGAAACAATGGTGCAGTTGGCGGTAATTGGCCAGGAGGTTTCCGAAAATGGTCAACCTTCTCCCCCCCTAGAACCTCCCGCCAACTGGGCCCAAGTATCTTTCAATTGGCTGAGAATATGGATAGCTTCGTCGATCGGTTCCCCCACTTTGCGCAGATTGGCCTCGATGAGACAATGGTTTACATAATCATAGAGCTGGGCCAAGCTGGAAGCGATCTGGCCCCCCTGGTCCATATTGAGACCCAAATTGAGCTCATCGACGATATCTTGGACCCGAACCAGATAGTTATGGGCCTCTTCTACCCGACCTTGATCGATCATCTCCCGGGCCCAACGGGCATATTTTATCGCTCCATTGTAGAGCATGAGGATCAAATCCAGTTGGCTGGCAGTCTCTACTTGGGTTTTTCGATACATGTTATAGGCATGGACATTCATCGGTCGTTAACTGCCCCCTTCCCCGCTATTTCTTCCCGTACTGTTGTAGTTGGAGCAACTGCATAGACAGCCAGTCCTGCTGGGAGTACAGCCGGGACAGAGCCGTTTCCAGTTGGGTGAACTGCCGTTCCAAATTGAGCTCCCTTTGTTCTAGGCGGCGTTCCAAATCTTCGATCCGCTTTTTTACCGAATCGATCTGGCGATCATACATTTCCTGTTTTTCCGCTAAAATACCCCCTGAGCGGGTATATTCCCGGAGAAATTCCCTGGTCCGGTAAATAGCGCCGGCAAAACCTTCTTCATCATCGGGCCGACTGCGGACTAGCTGGGCTACCGCCTCGGGATCCTCCTCGAGGGCCTCCCTTAGTTTTCCTTCATCGAGGGTCATCAGGCCATCCTTGCTGATGCTGATCCCAATGGCGCCTAGGGATTTATAAGGAGTATCGCCGGGGATGGCCACGGGATTCATCAGTTCTTGGCGCAACCGATACTGGAGCCTGATGATGGTCCCATCGCCCTGCAGTTGGCCTCCTTCGCCCAGCCTTTCGGCGATGAAGCCGTAGGTGCTGTTAAACTGGTCTACAAAATCCCGGAAGGCCTTAATCACCGCCTCCCGATCTTCAGCCAGTTTGATGGTCGTCTTCCCTTCGGCAGCCAGGTTCAAGGTCAAACCGGCCATAACGTCGGTGACTTGATTGGAAGAGCGGGTGATTTCCAGTCCATTTAATTGGAAAATGCTGTCTTGGGCGGCCTGGAGTTCATTGGCTATGACAAGTTGCCCTCCCCCATTTTCCACGAGGACCCCCAGATCAACCAAGATATCTCCACTTAATTTCATTTCATTTTCAACACCGGTCTTTTGGGCCTCTAAGACTAGGGTGTTATCGACGATACTCGCCTTGACCTCTACCTCCGATGCGTTAATAGCATCCCTGATGTCCAGGAGGGAGTGCTCGGCGTCGATCTCGATTTCCACATCGTTAATGACGATGGTCCCCTGAAATCCAAGGGCTTGATCGATCTCTTCAAGCCGCTGGCCGGCTACCCGGTGGGCTTGGGCCAGCTGGATTACTTCCAGGGTGTAGGTACCGACTTCGGCGGCGGTGCCGGCCGAGACGGTGGCCACTGCCGTATCCGACGATATGGCTGCCTTCCGGTTGAACAAACCCGGGGTGAGCAAGGGATCGAACCGACCTTGGAGGTTTACGAGACGGGTGTTCACATCCCGCCAAGCATCCTTTTCCCGCTGGTATTGATCCCGCCGCTGCTCCATATTAACCACCGGGCGGCGTTCCTGTTCCATGATGGCGCCAATGATGCTGTCCACATCTAAACCGCTGGCTAAACCACCGATTTTTAGCAATGTCCTCAGCTCCTATACCAATTCATCGATAAGCAAACCGACGAAGCATTCCATTTTCGCGAGCATATCAAGGATTTGTTCCGGTGGTATCTCCCTGATCACTTCTTCTGTTTCCAGGTCGATCACCTTGACCATCAGTCGGTTCGTATCTTCATGGATGATAAAATCCAACTTACGTTCAAATATCCGGGCCATGGTCCGCATGGTCTTTACACCTTCGGCGATGGCTTCTGGATCCTCCACCTGGGGCTTAGCTTCTTCCACCGGACGTCCTTCATAATTGACTTCCGGATAGATCGTCGGTTTAAGGGCGGATAGGCTACTAATTTCCCTGACCAAAAATGCTCACCACCTTGCTGTCATCCTTATAGTAGATCTATCGACAACTGCCCTGTTTTCCTTAAACAAAAAAAGCTTTGGTCC
>JBMNRY010000054.1:0-14303 GCA_050944915.1 Limnochordia bacterium | reverse complement strand
CATTGGTGATCTTGATATAAGGATAATTCTTATCATCCCGGAGGCGCACGTTATACCAAGGCTTATGTTCCTTGATCAAGTTGCATTCCAGGATGAGGGCTTCCACTTCCGAATCGGTGACGATATATTCGATATCCGCTATATGCTCCACCAAGGCGATGACCTTGGGGGAGCGGTGCCGGCCCCCTTGGAAATAGGAGCGGACCCGTTCCCGCAGACTGCGGGCTTTGCCCACATAGATCACCTTGCCGTTTTTATCTAACATCAAATAAACGCCGGGAAGGCGGGGTAAGGCGGCCACCTTCTCTGCTAACATCCCATGTTCCCCCCTTAAGCCTGGGCTGCTTCCACCGGCAACTGCAAGATTTTCCGGAGGAACCGACCGGTATGGGACTCAGGCACCTGGGCCACTTCTTCGGGGGTCCCTTGGGCCACGATGCGCCCGCCCCCATCGCCGCCTTCGGGGCCGAGATCGATGATATGATCGGCGGTTTTGATTACATCTAGATTGTGCTCGATGACCAAGACGGTATTGCCCCCATCGACCAGTTGGTTCAAGACCTCTAGAAGTTTCTGGATGTCATAGGTATGGAGCCCCGTCGTCGGTTCATCGAGGATATAGAGGGTTTTGCCGGTACTACGCCGGCTCAATTCCGCGGCCAGCTTCACCCGCTGGGCTTCGCCCCCCGAGAGGGTGGTCGCTGGCTGACCAAGGCGAATATAGCCTAACCCTACATCATTCAAAGTCTGAAGTTTCCGCTGAATCTTAGGGATATTGGCGAAAAACTCCAAAGCCTCATCCACCCGCATATCTAACACATCGGCGATAGTTTTTCCCCGGTAAGTGATCTCTAAGGTCTCCCGATTGTAGCGCTGGCCTTTACAGACCTCACAGGGGACGTAGATATCGGGGAGGAAATGCATCTCGATCTTGATGATCCCATCACCCCGGCAGGCTTCACAGCGTCCCCCTTTGACGTTGAAGCTGAACCGTCCCGGTTTGTAACCCCGGGCCCGGGATTCAGGGGTCAGGGAGAAGACCTCCCGGATCCCGTCGAAAAGCCCGATATAGGTCGCCGGGTTGGAACGGGGTGTCCGTCCAATGGGGGACTGGTCGATATCGATGACTTTATCCACATGCTGGATCCCCCGGATCTCATGGTGCTCCCCAGCCCGGGTTGTGGCCCGGTGGAGCTTGTGGGCCAAGTGCCGGTAGAGAATTTCGTTGACTAAGGTGGATTTCCCCGAACCGGAGACACCGGTGACACAGACCAATAATCCTAAGGGTATCTCCACATCGATGTTTTGTAGGTTGTGGGCCCGGGCGCCGATGATCTGTAAAGATTTGCCGTTGGAAGCGCGGCGGGCACCGGGGACGGGGATCGACCTGGTCCCCGCCAAATATTGGCCTGTGATCGATTCGGGGTTCGCGGCCACTTCCTGGGGCGTGCCGGCGGCGATGACACGGCCTCCAGCCGCGCCGGCCCCAGGGCCGATATCGATAACATAATCGGCGCAGCGGATAGTATCTTCGTCGTGTTCGACGACGATTAAAGTGTTGCCCATATCCCGCAGGCGCTTGAGGGTATCTAGTAACCGCTGGTTGTCCCGCTGGTGCAATCCGATGCTCGGTTCGTCGAGGATGTACAGGACCCCGACGAGGCCGGAACCGATCTGGGTGGCCAGCCGGATCCGCTGGGCTTCTCCCCCCGAAAGGGTCCCCGCGGAGCGATCCAGGGTCAAATAATCGAGGCCGACGTTGGCCAGGAATTCCAACCGGGCCAGGACTTCCTTGACGATGGGTCCGGCGATCATTTCATCCCTGGCGGAAAGTTCTAGCCCACGGAAAAAGTCCAGGGCCTTTTTCACCGACAGGGCCGTCAATTCCATGATGTTTAAGTCTCCCACGGTGACGGCCAGGCTTTCCCGCTTGAGACGGCGCCCTTTACAGTCAGGACAAGGCCTGCTGCTCATAAATTTCTCCACTTCACCCCGGACGTAATCGGACTCCGTTTCCCGCAGTCTCTTTTCCAAGGCGGGGACGATCCCGGGATAATCGGTGGTATATTTCTTCGTCCGTCCGTAGCGGTTGGTATAGCGGAAGGATACGGCCTGACCGCCGTAGAGGAGGATCTCCCGCTGTTCCTCGCTGAGCTGACCGACGGGTACATCTACGGGGATGTCTGCCTCCTCACAGATGGCCCCTAACATGCCCTTGAGCCAGCGGCTGTTGGAGTCGGCCCAAGGGATGATCCCCCCTTCTTCGATGGTTAGCTCTTCGGCGAAGACCAGTTGGGGATCGATCTCCGATTTTTCCCCTAAGCCTCCACAGGTAGGACAAGCTCCGAAGGGGCTGTTGAAGGAGAACATCCGGGGGGTTAGCTCTTCTAAGCTGATGCCGCAGTGGACACAGGCGAAATGTTCGGAGAAGAGAAGATCTTCTCCATCCAGGACCTGGACGATGACGACGCCCTTCCCCTTCTCCAAGGCTGTTTCCAGAGAATCGGCCAACCGATTTTCGAGGCCGGGCCTGATGATCAGCCGGTCGACGATGATTTCAATATGGTGGGCTTTGTATCGTTCTAATTCAATATCTTCGTTGACATCCCGAACTTCGCCGTTAACCCGCACCCGGACGAAGCCCTCCCGGCGGATGTCTTCGAAGAGCTTTTTGTATTCACCTTTGCGGCCCCTGATCACCGGAGCCAGGATATGGAGACGGGTCCCTTCCCCTAGGGCCATCACCTGATCGACCATCTGCTGGACCGTCTGTCGGCTGATGGGACGGCCGCATTGGGGACAATGGGGCTGGCCCACCCGGGCGTAGAGGAGACGCAAATAGTCGTAGATTTCCGTCACCGTTCCCACGGTGGAACGGGGGTTACGGCTGGTAGTTTTCTGATCGATGGAAATGGCAGGGGATAAACCTTCGATGACATCCACATCGGGTTTATCCATCTGCCCTAAAAACTGGCGGGCATAGGCCGAGAGGGACTCCACATACCGGCGCTGACCTTCGGCGTAGATGGTATCGAAGGCCAGGGAAGATTTCCCCGAACCAGACAACCCGGTGATGACCACCAGTTGGTCCCGGGGGATTTCCAGATCGATATCTTTAAGATTATGCTGGCGGGCCCCCCTAATGATGATTTTATCCTTGGACATCACTTCACCCCTAGCTGACTAACTGCTTCCGCAGTTGGGCAATTTCATCCCGTAATTGGGCAGCTGTTTCAAATTCCAGGTTCTGGGCCGCTTCGAACATTTCTTCTTCCAACTTTTGAATGAGGGCGGCCAGCTCTTCCGGCGGTAGATCCTTCCCTACTTCATAGACTTCCGGTTCTTCAGCCACGGCTTGGATCCGATCCCGGACCGCTTTTTTGATGGTCTGGGGTGTTATGCCGTGCTCTTCGTTATAGGCCATCTGAAGTTCCCGCCGCCGTTTGGTCTCACCGATGGCTTTGGCCATGGAGTCGGTGATCCTATCGGCATACATAACCACCCGACCCCGATCATTTCGGGCCGCGCGGCCGATGGTCTGGATTAAGGAGGTTTCCGAACGGAGGAAACCTTCCTTATCGGCATCGAGGATAGCCACTAAAGATACTTCCGGAAGGTCTAAGCCTTCCCGCAACAGGTTAATCCCCACTAGAACATCGAATTCCCCCAGGCGGAGATCCCGGAGGATTTCCACCCGTTCTAAGGTATCGATCTGGGAATGGAGGTAGCGCACCCGAACCCCCATTTCCGCCAAATAATCGGTCAAATCCTCGGCCATTTTGATGGTCAAGGTGGTGACTAGGACCCGTTCGCCCCGGGCCGTCACTGCTTGGATCTCCCCTAGGAGATCGTCGATTTGGCCTTCCACCGGTTTGACCACCACTTCGGGATCCAAAAGACCGGTGGGCCTGATAATCTGCTCCACCATCCGATGGCTCCGTTCCCGTTCGTAGGGTCCCGGTGTCGCGGAGACGAAGATGACCTGCCCCATATGGCTTTCGAATTCGTCGAAGGTCAAGGGCCGGTTATCTAAAGCCGAAGGCAGGCGGAAACCGTATTCCACCAGGGTTTCCTTCCGGGAACGGTCCCCGAAATACATCCCCCTTACCTGGGGGATAGTCTGGTGGGACTCATCGATGACCATCAGGAAGTCATCGGGGAAATAGTCTAACAGGGTCGCCGGCGTTTCCCCGGGGCCCCGGCCCGCCAGATGGCGGGAATAGTTTTCCACTCCCGGGCAGAAACCGATCTCTTGGAGCATTTCTAGATCATAGCGGGTCCGCTGTTCCAACCGCTGGGCCTCCAGAAGTTTACCCTTCGCCCGCAGTTCCGCTAACCTTTCTTCCAACTCCGCTTCGATGGACTTGATGGCCCGCTTCATCTTTTCGTCGGTGGTCACGAAGTGGCTGGCGGGATAGATGGCGATGCTGTCTTTACTGCCGAGGATCTCCCCCGTGATGGGATCGACTTCCACGATCCGGTCGACTTCATCGCCGAAAAATTCGATGCGGACCACGTTTTCATTGTAAACGGGGATGATTTCCACCACATCCCCCCGGACCCGGAAGGTCCCCCGGGTAAAGCCGATATCATTACGGGTATATTGAATCCCCACCAAGCGCCGCAGGATCTTATCCCGGTCCCGCAGTTCCCCGTTGGTTAAGGATAAGGTCAACCCCATGTAGTCTTCGGGGGAGCCGAGACCATAGATACAAGAGACGCTGGCCACGATGATCACATCCCGCCGTTCGAAAAGGGCGCTGGTGGCCGCGTGGCGGAGACGGTCGATTTCATCATTGATAGAGGAGTCCTTTTCGATGTAGGTATCGGTCTGGGGCACATAGGCCTCCGGTTGGTAGTAGTCGTAGTAACTAACGAAATAGTGGACGGCATTATCGGGGAAGAACTCTTTGAATTCACTATATAATTGGGCGGCTAAAGTCTTGTTATGGGCAATAACTAAAGTAGGTTTTTGCACTTCTTCGATGACTTTAGAAATAGTAAAGGTTTTGCCGCTGCCGGTGATACCCAGCAGAGTTTGGGCCGGCAGGCCCCGGTGGACACCTTCCGCCAGCTGTTCGATGGCTTTCGGTTGATCACCGGCAGGCTCAAACCCCGCTACAACCCGGAATCTGTTATTCATCCCCATCCCCCCCACTTGAGAATCGATCCTATTATATCATTATACCACAGTATAAAAAGATCGGTAGATATAGCATGACCCCCACCTCTTGGGGGGAAAACTACCAGGGAAGGAGGGTATTATGAAAAACATCTTCGCCTATCGCATTCTCGTCCATGTAGCCCGGGGAATCCTAGAAAAAGATTCCTCCCTGAACCGCCTGGTGGAGAAAATCAGCCGGGAGTGCCTCCCCCAGGAGGTCACCCCCGGATGGGAGGACTTAGTCCGCAAACGGGTGGAACTGCTCCTCTCTCCCCGGGACGGCACACCCTTTATCCAATACCTCGATCATGAATGCAGCCGCTGTCCCGATGATTCTCGGGCCTGCCTAGAAGCCTGTCCCGTGGAGGCCATCGAGATCCTCCAAGGCCGCCCTCATATCGATGATGAGCGCTGTATCCAATGCGGTCGGTGTGTGGACGGGTGTATCAGCGGGATGATCGTTGAACATTCCGATTTAGCCCGGGTAGCCCATATGCTCCTGGAGGAAGAACCGGTCTATGCCATCTTAGCCCCTTCCTTCGTCGGCCAATTTGGTTCCGCGAGTCCCGGTCAAATCCGGGGGGCCCTGGAAAAACTAGGTTTTGCCCATGTTTATGAAGTGGCCATGGCCGCCGATATCATCACCACCCTGGAGGCCCAGGAGTTCTACCGCCGCTACCACGCCGGGAAACCCTTTATGATCACCTCTTGCTGCTGTCCCGCCTTCATCAAACTGATCGAAAAGCACCGTCCCAAACTGACCCATATCGTCTCCGATGCCGTCTCCCCCATGGTCGCCTTGGGACGCCTGCTCCACCACCGGGAACCCAGCTGTCGGGTGGTCTTCATCGGTCCCTGTGTAGCCAAGAAGGCTGAGGCCAAACGGGCGGAACTAGCCGATGCCGTCGATGCTGTCCTCACCTTCAAAGAAACCCAAGCCCTTTTGGAAGCAGCCCAAATGGAAGATCTGACGGCCATGCCCTCCCGTCCCTTGGAGGATGCCGCCCGCGGGGGCCGTAACTTCGCCTACAGCGGCGGGGTGACCGAAGCCATTAAGACGGCTTTAGCCGATCTCGATGCTTCCATCGAGTTAATCGGTGTCTATGGAAACGGATTGCAAGAATGCAGTCAACTGCTAAAGGAAATCGAGGCCGGAGAATTGGAGGCTAATTTCATGGAAGGGATGGCCTGTCGAGGTGGTTGTGTCGGTGGACCCGGGACCATCATCGATGCTGAACGGGGTAAAGCCCATGTCCAGGCCTTCGCCGGGGAATCGCCCCTGATTTCGGCCACGGCTAACCATAGGGCCCTCCAATGGGTGCAGCACTTCCCCCGGGAGAAATTGCTTTCGACCAAGGTGAAACTAAGGGTTCCTATCAGCTAAGAAGGCGATGGGAACCTATCTTTTCTAGCCTAGCGTTCCCTTGCCACCTTTTCATCCCTTGACTATAGGCCTCTCCCGGTAGTTCCTGTTTTGGCAACCCACCTCGTTTCGAATCTCTTTTGGCGTCGCATCAAAACCAATCGTCATCTAGACCACCCCCTCCTCCGGAACTGTCCATTACTCCTTACTCTAATAGAGGGCAACCGACAATTCCCGAGGAGGAAGGACGGGCAAATACTTCCCACCTCAACCCAAGGCAGCCCTTAGCCGATATGTATACCATACCTTTGCAGAGTACAGGAACACTAATGCAGGAGGGGTCAACGATGGCGGTCCATTTATCATCATCGACCAGGGTGGGTTTCTACCAAGACAAACGGGGACAAAGTACGAAGGCTGACAACTCCCAAAGAAACAAACCAGCTTCCTTTGAGTCTATCCTTAAGGAACAGCTCCGCTTGCCGGAGGCTCCGGAGGTTCATTTTAGGCGCCTGCAGAAATACATAGTCCAGGTTCGTAAGCTGCTGAAGGATAAGGGGCTGGCCCTTCAAGGGGAATGTTCCTTTTCCATCGGCACCGATGGTAAGCTCTTTATCGATGGCTCAGCCGCTGATGTGGAAAAGGTGCGCAGTATCTTAGACAGCCATGGGGAACTGGGGGAAAACCTCCGCAACGAAATTGTCTTTTACGGTTTTGCCCAGCGGTTACAAAAATCATTAGAGTTCCAGAAAGCATATCAACAGGATCCTAAAGCCGCCGTAGCCCGGTATAGCTACCTCTTCCGGGACTCCTACAGCATCGATGTCCTCCTGACCATGATGGAAGACGCGGTGAAAGTAGATGTCCTAGAACGGCGTTTCTGAAACCAAGGAGGTGGCGGTAGGTTTATCCTCCTCCGTCCTTGGGAAAGTCTACCGTTGTTCAAGCCCAGATCCCTTGACCCTATTTTTTAGTCCTATGGTGGTGGACCCCAAGTTTCTAAGGTCCCCATGGACTTTCCTCCCATATCGGACGACCGACTCCGGAATAACCTCCCTACCCTTCTCCCATGATCGAGACCGATCATCTTTCCGGGGTGTGCCTTTCCTTACCCCTTAACCTTGGACCTTGCGGACATAAAAAAAGAGGGGCGAGATGCCCCTCCGTTTACCTTTAGCGTTGATCCCATGCTGGGAAGGGGAAGATAGCTTCCCGGGTAGCAAATTCGGTGGGATAAACGGTGAAATAGTCTTGCTCCTGGATCTGACAGATAATGTACTGGGCGTAGATATTCTGGTTGGTTTCAGGATCGAACTTGATCCCTTCCCAAGGCGACAAGCAGTACTTGCCGGGGATATCGGTTTCGGTCAAGGCTTGGCGAATAGCATCGGCCTTGGTCGAGCCGGCCCGGTTGATGGCGTCGGCTAAGACGATCGGAGCGTGGAAGGACCGAACGGCGTCAGCCAGCATATCTTGGCCGAAGAGCTCCTTGAAGCGGGCCAGGATGGGCTTCAATACCGGCTTGTTCTCCACTTGGTCGGCACAGAAACCTTGGCGCAGGAACAGATAGTTTCCATCGTCCCCTACAGCTGCCAAGTAGTCAGGTTCGCCGGGGGCACCGGTGGTATGCCATACCTTGGGAGCGAAGTTCATGGTCTTGAAGGTCCTGGTCAACAGGATTAAGTCGGAAATATAGGGAGAACCCATGACGACGTCGGGATTAGCAGCCATGAGCCGGGCACATTCGGTGTTCAAGCTGGTGGCTCCGGTGCTGTAAGCGATGCTTTCGACCACGTCGAAGTCGTAATCTTCGGCCAACCGTTTGATGGCCAGGTTCACCTGGGAACCGGTTTCGGTGTTTTCATAGGCAACACCGATGCGGCGCAGGCTTACGCCGAACTGCTTTTCCATTTCCACCAGGTGCTGGAACTGCAAATCGACGTAAAGGGCATCGTGGGGGTCGGTCCGGAAGAACCACTTAAAGCCCCGGTTGGTCAAGTCGGGGGACGAGGAGTCACCGTTGACAAAGGGGACGCCGTAGCGCTCAGCGACTTGGCTGGCGGTCTTGGTTACCGAGCTTTGGTAACATCCGACCAAGGCCACGACCCCTTCAGAGGTGATCAAGCGTTCGGCTTCGGCCATACCTTTGGCAGGGTCGCCGGCACTATCGGCGAAAATGACTTCGATCTTCGCTCCGTTCAGGGAAGGGATCCCTTCGGTATCCGCGAAGAGGAAGTCAAAATCATGCTTATTATTAATAATGTCGACAGCTAGCAATACACCTTGCCTCAGCATCTGACCTGTTCCCGCCATGGGTCCGGACAGGGGATAAACGGCACCGATCTTAATCACATTCTGGGCCGCGACTAAGCCGCTGAGAGAGAGGACCAAGAGAACGACACACAACAGGGTAAGTCTCTTTTTCAATGGAAACCCTCCAATCAAAGATGATTATCACCTAGCAGTCATGTCCAAAAGCTCCCGATTTAGGCTACCCCCCCCTTTCCGATATGTAAGGTGGAAAATGAATGGTCTGTTCCGTGGTTGTTGCTATATACCCTAGACCTTGGCGGCGAAGAAAAATGCTGTGGCTTTGTCCACCAGTCATCGTGACCCTTTTCCTTAATAATAAATTGGCCAGGGAAAATAAAAAACCTTCTTTAGAGAGGGAATTTTGTGATTCTTGGCTTTGAATGTATTGCTTCTTTAACATTGAAAAGGGGAAATTGGGCGAATAACACTTGGGGATCCCGGGAAAATCAAGAAAACCGGCTGCCGGGGTTTCCCTCGGGAGCCGGTTCCTTTCTACCTGGAGCCTATTTGTCCATGGGGCACCATGGTATGGCGTCCCCCGTCCCCTAGTCCTTGACCCTGGGCCTGGACGGGCCAGGAGATCAGCCCTGGGGGATGTTCCAAAAGTTCCGTCACCGATACCAAGGTGATCCCTAATTCCTCCCACCGGGTAGCCATCTCCTGGAGGACTTGGGCTGTCTCCGCCTTCACATGGCCGATACCGATGGCCCGGCCTTGTCTTTCGGCGATGGCGATCAGTTTTTCCACCTGGCGGTGGATGGCTTCCACCTCGGCCACATTATCGAGGAATACCTGATTCACCCCGAAGGGAACCCCTAACCCCCTGGCGATGGGAGCCACCACCGACTGGGGCGCTGTATTGCTATCTACGAAAAACAAATCGGTCTCCCCCAGATACCGGAGGATAGTATACATGACCCGGGGATCGCTGGTGGCCTTCGAACCCATATGATTATTAATCCCCACCACATGGGGGACATCTTCTAAGGCTCCAGTTAGCCGTTCTAGGATCTCCTCAGGCCTATGCTCGGCTTTGATCATCCCCGGCCCTGCCTCCATACCGCTTAAAGGTTCCATGGGCAGATGGAGGAGCACCGTATGGCCCTGGAGGTGGGCCCGGCGGGCATGTTCCTCGCTGCGGGGTAAATGGGGCATCACCGCCACATTCAGGGGCGGAGGCAAATTCAAGAAAGCTTCCGCCGCCTCCCAGTTATAACCCCAGTCATCGATGATGATCGCGATCTGGGGGCCCGGAGGTGGAGGGGGCGGCGATGGGAACTGAAGGAGGAGGCTGTGGGTAAGCACAGGGTTGTCCTCGGGGGGAAAACCGGCCTCGATGAACAACTCCCCTTCCCCCGGGGTTACCCGGAGGAAATAACGGGGATTGAAATCAGCTAACTTCTCCACCACTTCCTCCATGGAAACCTCACTGACTAGGGACTGGGACCGGTGGGACCACTTGATTAGCCCCCGTTCTTCCTCCCGGATCATCTCTTCCACTTGGGCCGGCCAAAAATCGGGGCCGGCCGCGGCGGGAAACACTCCCGCTCCTTGCAAGAGGGACCAAAGTTCCTTTTCTAAATTTTGGGAACCAATTTGATAATCGAAGATCCGCTGACCCCGTTCCCTTGTTACAACATAGCTTTCCGTTTCTTCGATGATCCGAGGGCCAAAATAGCCTTGGAGGAAGAAAAACCAGCCCAGGGCAAATAACGATAAAAAGATAAGGGCGAACAATGGACCTGTCGGTAGGGGAATTAACGGCTTACGTTGGGGCAATCATGTCACCTTCTAAAGAGTTTTCTGATCTGGCGGACCAACCAACCCTGATGTTCCAGACCCTTCATTTCCACATAACCCCGGGTCCAGGGCAGGGGCGCGGGGATGATGCCTAGGGGGCCGCCGGGATGAAAGGGACAACTGAGGATCCGTTCCCGCTCCTCCCGCCTGATGAGCACCTCCACCGGACCGGCCTCTAACCAGCGGCCGTCATCTCCGAGCATGGGCAGCTGGCCGTTGATGGCCAAGACCAAATCCCCCGTGCGGAGCCCCAGGCGGTGGGCCGTTTTTTCAGGCAGGATATCGAGGACCAACAATCCTTGGCTCGGGGCCACATGGAGGGGTTCGCCTCCCCATTCGGCCCGCTGACCGAGCTGGATGACTAGATCGTGGCCGATGATGGCAAATAACGGGGCCACATACTGGAAAAGGGGTCTACGGACGGCCAAGACGGCCAAAAGCAAGAGGATCCCGCTGTAGACGAGCAAATGGGAAGCTGCCCGTTTCGTCTTTTCCCGGGGGTGGCTGCTGATGGCTAAATCTCCATAACCTAGAGCGGCGACCACGGGAAAGAAAACATAAACGATTTCATAACCGGGAGGAATCTCAGGCATAGATTGAATGAGGGGCCACCAATCAGGCATATTCACCGCATCGGGCCACGGTGCACCAGGTAAGGTCAAATAGACCAGGGCGATGACGGGCAGGGGCCAGAATTTCTGGAGGACAAACCCGCCGATGACCCCGCCTTCCTTGCTTTTCACGTAGACCGGTGTCGGCTGGAGATGGCCGCTGATGCGGATGAGGATCGCCTCCACCCCATGGAGGACGGCAACTAGAGCCATGACCGAGGGGATATCGATCCCCGGCCAGCCGAAAAATAGACTAGATAAAGCCAGCAGACCGCCGGCATAGGAAAAACATAAAAATCGGGGATGGATCAACATCAGCAAAACGGCCAAGGGCCAAATATAGATGATCCCGGTATCGGTGAGGGAAATCCCGACGAAGATGAAAACGAAGGTGCCGATGAGGCCGCCTAGGAGTCCAAAAAAGATGGCGTAGAGGGTCTGCCGGCCCGGGTGATTGCGAGGCGCTCCAAACAAGCGAGCTTCTAACTTGGCCATCCTTTTGTACTGGTAATTGACTAAGAAGATGACTAAACTAGCTATAATTAAATAGTCCGGGCGCTGCAGCATCTGTGGTACCGCCCGGAGCAACATTTTCGTGACCTCGAGAAATTCCGTCATCGGCGCCCTTCACTCCTTTGGGCTAACCGGCCAACTGGAAGGTGGCGGCCAGCTTTTCCTGGAGCAGCTCGACAGCGACCCGTAGTTGGTCATCGGCCTCCAAGTCCAGTTCGGCAACTAAAGGCCGCAATTCCCTTTCCCCTTCTTCGGGGAGTTCCACCCAAACATCGGGTTCTAACCCGGTTTCATCGATGAAATGGCCGCCGGAGGTGGCGTAACGGGCCGTAGTCAGCTTCAAAGCTGAACCATCGCCCATGGGAATGACCGTCTGCACCAAACCTTTGCCGAAGGTTTTCGACCCGACGAGACTGGCCAAGCCGCTGTCCCGCAGGGCACCGGCGACGATTTCCGAAGCGCTGGCGCTGCCCTCATCGACTAAGACCACCATGGGCAGGCTGGCCCGGGTCTGGCGGGGTTGGGCGTAGATGGTATCCCGCTGATCACCCCTACCGACGATATGGACGATGGGACCGTGGGCTAAGAATTGGTCGACCACCTCCACCGCGGTGGTGAGAAGCCCGCCGGGATTACCCCGGAGATCGATGATCAAAGCTTGCATCCCTTCTTCTTCAAGACGATCGAGGGTCCTGGCTAACTCCCGGCTGGTCTTTTCGTTGAAGGAGGCTAATTTCAAATAACCGATTTGCTGGTCGATAAGTTCCGCTTGGGGGATCACTGGCACTTCCACGTTGGCCCTGACGATCTCCACATCGAAGACTTCTGCATCCCGGAGGATTTGCAAGACGACCCGGGTGCCCTCGGGGCCCCGCATCATATCGACGGCTTCGTTGAGGGACATGGGTTCTGTTGGCTTACCGTTGATGCCCCGGATGATATCACCGGTGCGCAGACCAGCCCGGTAACCGGGGGTGGCCTGGATGGGCGAGACGACGGTGATCTCGCCTTTGTGCATGGTGACCACGATACCGATACCGGCGAATTCCCCGGTGGTATCCATCTGCATCTCCTTATAAGCCCGCTCATCCAAGTAAGCTGTATAAGGATCCAAAACATCCCATAACATACCATTAACGCTGCCTGTACGCACATAAGCCTTGATCAAATCGACGGTACTCACCTCATCGACATAAGCCGTCTTGACCAGGGAAATGATCCGCATCGCCAGTTCCAACTCTTCTAGACCTTCGTCTCGGGCTTGGACCTGGTAGATCAGGATCCCGGCCAGGATGACTCCCACTAGGACGAGGACCAACAGTTTACTGGGCCAAATTTTTCTGCTTGCGGTGGGAAGGAGCATACCTCACCCATCCTCTCATGGAACCTGCCAAAACTATATGCGCTAACAGGCCAAAATATTTACTTGGAGAGGGCCCACTTTCCACGAAAAATGGGCCTCCATGTCTAGTCTAAATTATATTGCAACTCTACCTATTTGTAAAGTTGAGCCCTAGGCCTTGCGGGCCACCGTTTCCCGCACCGCTTGGGCAATGTTTTCCCCGGTGAGGCCGTAATGGGCCAAGAGTTCATCGGGGCTGCCCGATTGACCGAAGACATCCTGGACACCGACCCGCTTGAAGGGGACGGGGTAGTGTTCACCGAGGACTTCGGCAACAGCACTACCTAAACCGCCGATGATGGAATGTTCTTCCGCGGTGACGACGGCACCGGTAGTCTTAGCTGCTTGGACTACAGCCTCCACATCGAGGGGTTTGATGGTGGCCATGTTGATCACCTGGATGGATAAACCTTCCTGGGCCAATAAGTCGGCGGCTTCCAAGGCGGCACCGACCATTACACCACAGGCGATGACCGCTGCATCGGTACCCTCCCGGAGGATATTCGCCTTACCGATGGTGAACTTGTAGTTCTCATCGAAGACGACGGGAACGCCGCCCCGGGTGTAGCGTAAGTAGACAGGCCCCTGCATGGCCGCGGCGGCCTTGGTGGCCTGGAAGGCCTCCACATAATCAGCGGGAACGATGACGGTCATCCCCGGAATTCCCCGCATCAAGGCGATATCTTCCAAGGCTTGGTGGGTCGCCCCGTCTTCCCCGACGGTCAAACCGGCGTGGGTGGCCCCGATTTTCACGTTCAAACCGGGATAGCCGATGGAATTGCGCACCTGGTCGTAAACCCGCCCCGTGGCGAACATGGCAAAGGTGCTGGCAAAGGGGATCTTACCGCAGGTAGCCAACCCAGCGGCGGTACCCATCATATCCTGCTCAGCGATACCCATTTGGAAAAAGCGTTCTGGATATTCCTTAGCAAAACCGGCGGTCTTCGTCGATTTGGATAAGTCGGCATCGAGGACGACGACATTTGGATTCTCCCGGCCCAGCTCTACGAGAGCTGCACCATAAGCTTCCCTTGTGGCGATCTTCTTTCCAATCATATCTAATCCCCAGGGTGAACACCCCGGGTTCTTCCCCCTTTCACAGATAGCTTAATCTTCCAGTTCCTTTAAGGCTGCGGC